>NZ_CP033334.1:1221666-1527083 GCF_013170705.1 Mesorhizobium loti
CAGTCCTCGTTCGGCGATGCGGCCTGAGATGACGGCAGCATCCATCGACAATGGCTTCAAAGGGGCGGCGGCGCGCAATGCGGCGGCGCGCGCCCGCCTGCTGCGTGGCTTGCTGCCGGCGCTGTCCTTGGCGCTGGTGCTGCTCGCCATTGCCTGGCTCAATCCACGCGCGATCAGCTATTTCGGCTTCAGCCTGATGCTGAACCTGGCGATCCCGATCGCGCTGGCGACGATCGCGCAGATGTTCGTCATATCAGGCAATGAGCTCGACCTGTCGATCGGCACGTTTGTCGGTTTCGTCGGCTGTGTCACCGCGACCTGGCTGAAGGACGCGCCGCTCATCGGCGTCGCCATCCTGCTCGGCTCGATCGGCGTCTATGCGCTGCTCGGCGCGCTGATCCATCTGCGCAATCTGCCTTCCATCGTGGTGACGCTCGGCATGAGTTTCGTCTGGCAGGGGTTGGCCATTCTCGTCCTGCCCAAGCCCGGCGGCAAGGCGCCGGACTGGCTGCTGGCGATCATGTCGTTCAAGCCGCCTTTCATTCCTTTCCCGATCATCGCGGCGCTGCTGATCGGTCTCATTGTCCATTTTGGCCTGATGCGCACCTCCTATGGCGTGATCCTGCGCGGTTCCGGCGGCAATCCGGCAGCGCTTCGACGTGCCGGCTGGTCGTTGCTCAAAACCAAGGTCGTGCTGTTCGCGCTGGCCGGCCTGTTCGGCGTGCTGTCCGGCATGGCGCTGATCGGCATCACCACCTCGGCCGACGCCAATATCGGCAATGGCTACACGCTGCTGGCGATCGCCGGCGTCATCCTCGGCGGCGGCGAATTCGTCGGCGGCCGGGTGTCGCCGATCGGCGCGGTGATCGGCGCGCTGACGCTGGCGCTGGCGGCCTCGCCGCTGCTCACCTTCATGCACATTCCACCCGACTGGCAGGTGGCCGCCAACGGCGCCATCCTGATCATCGTGCTGGCGGCGCGGGTGCTGATCAGCCGCAGGGAGAGGTGAGGCGATGGTCTTGGTGAAATCGCTGGCCGCCAAACCCTGGGTCTGGTCGTTCGTCGGCGCGCTTGTCGTGTGGCTGGCGACGATCGCCTTCACCGGCGGCCATGGCGCCGGCGGCATGGTCACGGCGGCACTCTCGCTCGCGGTGTTCACCGTCATCGTCGGCGTCGGCCAGATGTTCGTCATCACGCTCGGGCCCGGCAATGTCGACCTGTCGCTGCCGGCCAATATCGGGCTCGCCAGTGCCGTTGCCATGAAGGTGATGGCCGGCAGCGACGCCATGATCGTGGTCGGGCTGCTTGCCGCGCTCGCCTGCGGCGCGGCGATCGGCGCGGTCAACTACCTGCTGATCTGGGCGCTGCGCATTCCACCGATCATCGCCACCTTGTCGGCGAGCTTCATCATCCAGTCGATCGACATCAGCTATGGGCGCGGGCTGCAGATCAAGCCGCCGCCCGGTTTCGCCGATTTCACCAATTGGCAGATCCTGGGCATTCCCGTGCTGGCGATCCTGACCGTGCTGTTCACCATCGGGGCGGCCATCGCCTTGCAGCGCATGATCTATGGCCGCTCGGTGCTGGCGATCGGCCAGAACATCCGCGCCGCGTGGCTCGCCGGCGTCAATGTCGGCCGCATCCGCTTCCTCACCTATACGCTGTCGGGGGCGCTCGGCGGCATCGACGGTGCGCTGCTCGCCGGTTATTTCCGTGGCGCCAATGTCGATATCGGCAATGAATACCTGCTGGCCTCGATCGCTGTCGTCGTCATCGGCGGCACGTCGGTCGCCGGCGGCAAGGCCAATGTGCCGGGTGTGTGGGGCGCGGCGCTGTTCCTGGTGTTGCTGCTCACCATGCTCAACACGTTCGGCGTCAGCGCCGGCGTGCGGTTGCTGCTGACGGGGCTGATCATCGTCGGCGTCATTACGGCTGCCGGTGGGGAGAAGGCGGTGCGCTGAGTCGTCCGGTTACGCACTGCCCTCGAGGTGCCTTGCAAGCATCAGCCTTAATTCCTCGAGCACGCCGTCGCGCAACCGTTTCTCGCCGACCAGCGCCAGCGGGATGCGCATCAGCTGCGGCACGATGACGGCGAGCCGCTCGGCCTTGCCGGCTGGAAGCGGCGGCTCGGCCCGCGCGAACAGCGCGGCGATCTGGTCGCGCCGGCGAGCCCGCATCGCGCGGCGCCAGCCATCGTCACCGGGCAGGTCGAGCAACGCGGAATAGACCGGGTGCGTGGCGACGAAACGGCCCAGCACCTCGAACAGCGCGTCGGCGATCGCTGCCGGCGCCAGGCCCTTGGCCTGTTCCTGCAAGGCGTCAAGCTGAGTTGACAGGGTTTCCGCGTTCTCGGCCAGAATGGCTTGCGCCAACGCTTCCTTGGTGGGGAAGAAAAGGTAGAGCGTGCCGATGGCGGCGCCGGCTCGGGCGGCGATCTCGGTCATCGTGGTGGCGTCGAAACCCTTCTCGACGAACAGCGCTGCCGCGCTCGCCATGAGTGCCGCGACCCGTTCGCGCCCTCTTTTTTGCTGCGGCGCACGCGGATTCGCCACCGACGCTCTTGCTTTTTCCGAGGCCATCCTCATATTCCAAACCTGAGACTATCCTCATATATACCGCTGACGGCAACCGCGCCAGCATCCTTGGACCTTGCCACCATGAATACCGCCGCAGACAGCCGCCCGCAGAGCCACAAATGGATGGTCCTGAGCAATACCACGCTCGGCATGCTGGCCGCCGCCATCAATGGCTCGATCCTGCTGATCAGCCTGCCGGCGGTGTTCCGCGGCATCGGCCTCAAGGCGCTCGATCCCGGCAATATCAATTATCTGCTCTGGGCGATCATCGGCTACATGATCGCCACAGCGGTGCTGGTCGTGGCCTTCGGCCGGCTCGGCGACCAGTTCGGCCGGGCGAAAATGTACAATCTCGGTTTTGCCGTCTTCACCGCCGCCTCGATCGCGCTCGGCCTGTTGCCGGGACAAGGCGATTTCGCAGCGATATACCTGATATCCGTGCGCATCATCCAGGGCATTGGCGGCGCGCTGATCATGGCCAACTCCACTGCGCTGCTCACCGATGCCTTTCCGGAAAACGAGCGCGGTTTCGCGCTCGGCATCAATGTCGTGGCGGCGATTGGCGGCCAGTTTGTCGGACTTTTGATCGGCGGCCTGCTTGCCGACACCGACTGGCGTCTGGTGTTCTGGATCAACGTGCCGTTCGGCCTCGTCGGCACGGTCTGGGCGTATCTCAAGCTGCACGATGCGCCGAACCGCTCCACCCACACGATCGACTGGCTCGGCAATATCAGCTTCGGCCTCGGCCTCGTGCTCATCCTCACCGCCATCACCTACGGGCTGCAGCCCTATGGCGACCAGGTGATGGCGTGGACCAGCCCGAAGGTGTTGATCCTGTTTGCGGTCGGCTTCGCCTCGCTGATCGCCTTCGTCTTCATCGAGCAGCGCGTCGCCAAGCCGATGCTCGACCTCAAACTGTTCCGCATCCCCGGCTTCGCCTATGGCAACATAGCCAATCTCGCCTCGGGCATAGCACGCGGCGGGTTGCAATTCATGCTCATCGTCTGGCTGCAAGGCATCTGGCTGCCGCTGCATGGCTATTCCTTCGAGGAGACGCCGCTGTGGTCGGCGATCTTCATGCTGCCGCTGACGGTCGGCTTCCTCATCGCCGGTCCTGTATCGGGCTATTTCTCCGACCGGGTCGGCGGCGTGCCCTTCGCTGTTGGCGGCATGGTCGTGGGCGCCGCGAGCTTCGTGGCGCTGATGGCGCTGCCGGCCGATTTCTCCTACACGGTTTTCGCCGCGCTGCTGTTCCTCAACGGCCTCGGCTCCGGCCTGTTCGTGGCGCCGAACTCGACGCAGATCATGAATTCGGTGCCGGCGCGCGAACGCGGCCAGGCCTCCGGCATGCGCGCCACCACCACCAATGCCGGCCAGGTGCTGTCGATCGGCCTGTTCTTCAGCCTGATGATCGTCGGCCTCGCCGCCAGCCTGCCGCAGAGCATGGAGGCCGGCCTGCTGGCGCAGCACGTGCCTGAAGCGGTCGCTCACCAGATCGCCAACATGCCGCCGGTCGCCAGCCTGTTCGCAGCCTTCCTCGGCTACAACCCGATGGGCGAACTGATCCCGGCCAATGTACTGCACGCGCTGCCGCAGCAAAGCATCGACACGCTGACCGGCCATGTCTTCTTCCCTGAGTTGATGTCGGGGCCGTTCAAGCATGGCTTGGTCTTCGCCTTCACCTTCTCGGCCATTCTCTACCTTGTGGCGGCGTTCGCCTCCTGGCGCGGCGGACGCACCATCGATACCGCGATGCCGGAGATGCTGGCGGCGGAGGGTGCCGGCCGGCGCTGATCCACACGGTAAACACTGTGCCAGGCAGGCATCTGGTTCCCATCCGCGCCATAGCCCTGTAAATCCCGATCGCGGCCATGCCGCTCACCATTGTTGGGAGGTTTGTGTGTCCGATTTCGTGAAGGTCAGCCGGGACGGCGACGTTGCCATCGTCATCATCGACAATCCGCCGGTCAACGCGCTGAGTTTTCATGTCCGCGATCCGCTGATGCACGCGCTGGTTTCCTTGCGCGGTGATGTTTCGGTCGCGGCCATCGTGATTGCCTGCGCTGGACGGACTTTCGTTGCCGGCGCCGACATCACGGAATTCGGCAAGCCGGTGCAACAGCCCGATCTGCGCGCCCTGATCGTCACGCTTGAGACCATCGCCAAGCCGACGGTCGCCGCCATTCACGGCACCGCGCTCGGCGGCGGCCTGGAGCTGGCGCTTGGCTGCCATTTCCGCGTTGCCGATGCCGGCGCCAGGCTCGGCCTTCCCGAGGTGAAGCTTGGGCTATTGCCGGGCGGCGGCGGCACTGTACGGCTGCCGCGCCTGGTCGGCGGGGTGAAGGCGCTGAGGATGATCGTTTCCGGCACGCCGATCGGTGCGGCCGAGGCGCATGCCGCCGGTCTCGTGGACGCCGTTTTCGAAGGCGATCTGACCACGCATGCCGTGAACTTCGCCCGGGAGATCGCCCGCAAGGGTGGCCCCTTCACGCCGGTGCGTGATCGCGACGACGGGCTCAAGGAAACCGACCTCAGGGCTTTCGATGCCGAGGCCGCCGACCTCGCCAGGAAAGCGCGCGGGCTGGAAGCGCCGATCGCGTGTGCGCAAGCGGTGCGCAACGCCGTCACGCTGCCCTTCGACGAGGCGCTGGCGGCGGAGCGCGCGCTGTTCGTGACGCTTGTCGGCAGCGACCAGTCGCGCGCCCAGCGTCATCTGTTCTTCGCCGAACGCGAGGCGGCAAAGCTTCCCGGCAAGGACACGCCCAAGCGCAGGATCGCACGGATCGGCGTCATCGGCGCCGGCACGATGGGCGGCGGCATCGCCATGGCCTTCGCCAATGGCGGCTATCCCGTGACCTTGCTGGAAACCAGCGGGGAGGCGTTGCAACGCGGGCTGGGCACGATCGAGAAGAACTATGCGGTCTCCGTTTCGCGCGGTTCCCTGACCGAGGACGCCAAGCGGCAGCGGCTCGCCCAGTTCAAGGGCTCCACCGATCATGCCGATCTCGCCGAGTGCGACCTGATCATCGAGGCGGTGTTCGAGGACATGGCGGTCAAGAAGGAGGTTTTCGGAAAGCTGGATGCCGTCGCCAAGCCGGGCGCGATCCTTGCCACCAACACTTCCTATCTCGACATCAATGAAATCGCCGGCTCGATCTCGCGGCCGCAGGATGTGCTCGGCCTGCATTTCTTTTCGCCGGCCAATGTCATGAAACTGCTGGAGATCGTGCGCGCCGAAAAGACCGCGCCGGATGCGCTGGCGACGGTGGTCGACCTCGCGCGGCGGATCGGCAAGGTAGCGGTCGTCGTCGGCGTCTGCCACGGCTTCGTCGGCAACCGCATGCTGGCCGCGCGCGGCTCGGAATCGGAAGCGCTGCTTCTGGAGGGCGCGACACCCAGCCAGATCGACAAGGCCTTCACCGATTTCGGCTGGCCGATGGGGCCGTTCCAGATGGGCGATCTCGCCGGCCTCGACATTGGCTGGCGCAACCGCAAGGCACGCGGCCTGACGGCCGTGATCGCCGACACGCTGTGCGAGCAGGGGCGCTTCGGCCAGAAGACCGGCCGTGGTTTCTACCTTTACGAGGCCGGCGCCCGGGCAGGCGTTCCCGATCCCGAGGTGGAGGCGCTGATCCGCGACAAGGCGGCCGAGCGGGGCATCGAACCGCGCGCGATCGGCGCCGAGGAGATCATCGAGCGCACGCTCTATCCCATGATCAACGAGGGGGCGAAGATCCTCGAGGAAAAAATCGCGGCCCGCGCCTCGGACATCGACGTCGTCTGGGTCAATGGCTACGGCTTTCCCATCGGCAAGGGTGGCCCGATGTTCTGGGCCGGCCTCGAAGGCGGAGCCAGGATCGTCGAACGGCTCGAGCATTGGTTCCGGCAGACCGGCAAGGATGTGTTCAAGCCGGCCCCGCTGCTGAAGCGGATGGCCGAGACCGGCTCCTGGGAGACCGACGCGACGGCCTGACCAGATGCCGAGCGTTATGGCGGTTATCGAATCCGCGCGTCGATGATCTCGACGAAGCGGGCGAAGAGGCCGGCCTGCGACTTGATCTTGAGCTTGCGGTAGATGTTGCGGCGGTGGACCTTCACGGTTCCCGGCACGATCCGCATGGCTCTGGCGATCGATTCCGTCGAGTGGCCCTGCAGCACCAGGTCGACCACATGCTTTTCGCGCGGCGTCAGCGACAGGCTCTTCCAGATATGGGCACGGTCGAACTCGTTGACCGCGGCGATCGGCTGATCTTGCCTGGCTTCAGCCGGCTCGTCGATGGGAAGGGTAGGCCAGCGCAGCCGGATGAAGCTGATCACGGCCGGCGCCATATCGCGCAGCAGCCTGGCGTCGGCGGTGCCGAACGGGCCTGAAGCGCGCAGCCGCATCAGCGACAGCACCAGCGCGTCCTTGCCGGGCAGCGGCACGAAGAAGCCGACCTCCTCGGCCAGCCTGGTCTGGCTGTAGTAGGAGCGAAAGTACTCGCTGGCGTAGAAGCGGTCCGGCGCCAGTTCGCGCATGCGCCAGAACCCCTCCTTGCGCTCGACCGCGGCGTGGTGGAACGGATCGAGCAGATAGGGCCCTTCCTGGTAGAGCGCGACGAAGACATGGCTTTCCGCCGGCGAGAAGGTTTCGAACAGCAATGGCGGGCGCGAGGCGCCGCGATAGCCGAAGACCACGCAGTGGTCGAAGCTGACATGCTGGCGCAGCCAATCGACCATCGCCTTGCCGAACAGGTCGCCGCTCGTCTCCCGCGTCGCCGCGACAAGGGCGGCGAGCCGGCTGTATTCGTCGCTGCGGGACGCACCCAATACCTACCCCTCTAAACGCGAAAATAGATCAGATATACCACCTGCGAGGTATATACTAGTCGCCATTGGCTCTGGTAGCGTTCGGAAATAGCCCTGTCGCTGGAGCCCGCAGCCTTTGACCGCAGTGCCCGACATCGAGTTTCGCGGCGTCACCAAGCGTTATGGCGCGGTGACCGCGGTCAGCGGCATCGATCTGTCTGTCCCGCCCTCCGCCTTCGTCGCCCTGCTCGGGCCGTCCGGCTGCGGCAAGACAACGTGCCTGCGCATGATCGGCGGCTTCGAACAGCCGAGCGAAGGCCAGGTGTTCATCCGCGGCCAGGACATGGCCGGCACGCCGCCCTACCGGCGGCCGGTCAACATGGTGTTCCAGCAATATGCGCTGTTTCCGCACCTGGATGTCGAGGACAACGTTGCCTACGGGCTGCGCCAGGCACGGCCGCGGCTGTCGTCGCGCGAGATTGGCCAGCGGTCCGGCGAAGCGCTCGAAATGGTGCGGCTTGCCGGCTATGGCGGCCGCAAGATCCACGAACTGTCGGGCGGCCAGCAGCAGCGTGTCGCGCTGGCGCGCGCGCTGGTCAACAAGCCGGCGGTGCTGTTGCTCGACGAGCCGCTGGCCGCGCTCGACAAGAAGCTGCGCACCGACATGCAGATCGAGCTGCAGAACCTGCAGCGCGAGATCGGCATCACCTTCGTGCTTGTCACCCACGACCAGGAGGAAGCGCTGTCGATGAGCGATTTCGTCTGCGTCATGAATGGCGGGCGCATCGTCCAGCTCGGCCAGCCGAGCGAGATCTACGACGAGCCGGCCGATCTGTTCGTCGCCGATTTCGTCGGCAAGACCAATCTGTTGAGCGGCAAGGTCACCGGGCATTCGGGCGATCTGGTTGACGTGGCGCTGGCCGACGGCACCGTCATTGCGGCGCGCAAGCGGACCGCCTTGCGGCAAGGCGAGACCGTTTCGGTCAGCCTGCGCCCGGAATCACTCAGCCTCGGCGCTCCGCAAAGCGGTCCGCTCATGGGCATCGTGCGCAACCGCATCTTCCTGGGCTCGACCGCGGAATACGCCATCGAGGTCCAGGGCATCGGAACGCTGCTGGCCAAGGCCGACCATCTGATCGGACAAGGCAATCTCTTCAAGCCGGGCGAACCCGTCGCCATCGGCTATGCCGCCGGAACGCCGCTGGCGTTTCCGGAAACCAAGAACAACGGGACCAACCAGAGGGTAAACCAAAATGTCGAAATCATATCGTGACGGACTGCCGATAAGCCCTGAAAAATTCGTCGACCAACTGATGCGCCTCAAGCGCGGCTCGATCGGCCGCCGCGACTTCCTGGGCCTTACCGGCCTCGGCATTGCGACGGCGGTGATGGCGCGTGAGATCGGCATCATGCCAACGCCGGCTTTTGCCGCCGAAAACCTGGGCGACCGCATGTCGATCGCCACCTGGCCCAACTACCATGATCCGCAGACCTTCGAGAACTTCAAGAAGGACACCGGCGTCGCCGTCGAGGTCAACGTGTTCGGCTCTAACGAGGAGATGCTGGCCAAGCTGCAGGCCGGCGCCTCGGGCTGGAGCCTGTTCGTGCCGACCAATTACACGATCTCGACCTACAAGAAGCTCGGCATCATCGAGCCGCTCGACATGGCGAAACTGCCGAATTTCGACAGCACGCAGGAAGACCCGCGCTTCACCTCGGAGGGCACGATCGACAAGGTGATCTACGCCGTGCCGAAGAACTGGGGCACGACAGGTTTCGCCGTCAACACCAAGAAGCTGACCAAGCCGATGACGAGCTGGAAGGAGTTCTGGGACACGGCCATGGCCGAGGGCGACGGCCGCACCATGGTGCACGACTACCAGCTGACGACGATCGGCAATGCGCTGAAGTACTTTGGCTACTCCTTCAACTCGCTCAAGCAGGACGAACTTGCCAAGGCCGAGGAACTGCTGCTGAAGGTCAAGCCGCATCTGTTCGCGGTCTCCTCCGACTACCAGCCGGGCATGCGCGCGGGCGACGCGTGGATGACGATGTGCTGGACCAATGACGGCGCGCAGCTGCATCGCGACATTCCCGAGATCGCCTATGTGCTGGGCAAGGAGGGCGGCGAAATCTGGACCGACTTCTACGCCATCCCGAAGGACGCGCCGAACAAGCCGGCCGGCTATGCACTGCTCAACTACCTGATGAACCCGCAGGTCGCGGTGAAGGAGCACCTTGCCAACGGCGCGCCCTCGACCGACGCCCGCGTC
Source organism: Mesorhizobium loti (assembly GCF_013170705.1). Lineage (NCBI taxonomy): Bacteria > Pseudomonadati > Pseudomonadota > Alphaproteobacteria > Hyphomicrobiales > Phyllobacteriaceae > Mesorhizobium > Mesorhizobium loti. The sequence continues at coordinate 1,231,304 of NZ_CP033334.1, forward strand.
AACAAGCTGCTGCCCAAGGAAGTGCTCGACAATCCGATCCTCTATCCGGCGGCCGACCTGTTGACGCCGCTGGAGTTCGGCGCAGCGGCAACGCTGACCGATCCGGGCCGCGCCGAGCTGATGGCGCGCTTCAAGTCGGCCTGAGCGCCGGCCTGACGCGGACAATTGACCGGCGGGCGCACGCCCGTCGGTATCGGGGCGGTTTCAAATGCACGGCAACAGATTTCGTCACAATTTCCTGACCGCCTTGCTGCTTGCTCCGGCAACGGCGTGGCTGGTGGTGTTCCTGGTGCTGCCGTTCATCGCGATCGCCGTTTTCAGCGTCGGCGAGCGGGCACCGGAAGGCGGCTATCAGGCGGCCTTCACCTTCGCGCAATATGCCAACCTTCCGGCGCGGGCGACGGCCTTCTGGAACACGATGGTGCTGGCGCCGGTGGGCGCGCTGGCCTGTCTGCTCGTCGCCTACCCGGTCGCCTACTACCTCGCCTTGCGGGCACCGCAGCGCTGGCGGCTGATCCTGCTCGCGCTCGTCGTCATTCCGTTCTGGACCAGCCTTCTGATGCGGACCTATGCCTGGATGTACATTCTGGGCGGACGCGGCATCCCGGCGCTGCTCGCCTTTGTCGGCATCGAGGATGTCAGGCTGATCAACACGCCGGGCGCCGTGCTGCTCGGTATCGTCTACGGCTACCTGCCGCTGATGATCCTGCCGATCTATGTCAGCCTCGAGCGGCTCGACCGTAGGCTCTTGGAAGCATCCGCCGATCTCGGCGCGACGCCGCTGTCTACCTTCCTCGGCGTGACCCTGAAACTTTCGCTGCCGGGCGTGATGACCGGCTTCTCGCTGGTGATGATCCTGCTGCTCGGCGAATACCTGATCCCGACGCTGCTTGGTGGCGGCAAGGTTTTCTTCATCGGCAATGCGCTGGTCGACCTGTTCCTGCAGTCGCGCAACTGGCCGTTCGGATCGGCCATCGCCATCACGCTGGTGCTGGTTTCGGTTGTGGTGCTGATCGTGGCCAACCGCATCTCGACCCGCGTCTCGGGCGCCCGCCGCGTGGACCTGATCTGATGCGCGCCTTCGTCATTGCCGTCTTCGGTTTCCTCTATCTGCCGATCGCGCTGGTCGTGCTGTTCTCCTTCAATGCCGGCCGCCATGCCAGCGAGCTCACCGGCTTCTCGGTGCAGTGGTACGGCACGGCGCTGTCGAACCCGTTCCTCGTCGAAGCGCTGAAGAACAGCCTGTTCATCGCCACCACCAGTGCCCTCTTGGCAGCGGTGTTCGGCACCGCGGCAGCGCTTGGCCTCGCGCGTGTCGGAATCAGAACCCGGGCCGTCTTCGACGCGCTGCTGGGAGCCGCGATCGTGGTTCCCGGCGTTGTCATCGGCATCTCGACGCTGGTCGCGCTCGTCCAGCTGTTTGCTGTCGTCAATCCGTTCCTCGCTTCGATCTGGCCTGACGATCAGCCGCCGCGCCTGTCGCTCGGCTATGGTTCGATCATCGCTGCGCATGGCCTGTTCTCGATGGCGCTGGTGACGATGATCGTCGGCACGCGGCTCGGCAGTCTCGACCGCAATCTCGTGGAGGCGTCGAGCGATCTCTACGCGACGCCGCTGACGACATTCCGCTCGATCGTGCTGCCGCAGATCATGCCGGCGGTGGTCGCCGGCTTCCTGCTCGCCTTCACCTTTTCCTTCGACGATTTCATCATCGCCTTCTTCGTCGCGGGCGCGCAGACGACGCTGCCGATCTATGTGTTCGCCTCGATCCGGCGCGGCGTGACGCCGGAAATCAACGCCATCGCGACGATCGTGCTCGTCGCTTCCGTCCTGCTCGTGGTGCTTGCCCAGTGGCAGTTGCGCCAGCGCAAGCCATCCAACTGAAAGCCGCATCATGATCCTCAAAGACCGCATCGCCGTGGTGACAGGCGCCGGCTCCGGCATCGGCCGCGCCGGCGCCATGATCATGGCCAGGGAAGGCGCAATGGTCGTCATCGCCGACAGGGACCAGGCCGGCGGCGAGGCGACAGCTTCGGATATCCGCGCGGTGGGCGGCGGTGCCGAGGCTATCGCCACCGACGTTTCGGATGACGCCGCTGTCGAAAAGCTCCTTGCCGGCACGCTGCAAAAGCATGGTCGCATCGACATCCTGCACAATCACGCCGGCATCCAGGTCGGCGGCACGCTGACCGAGGTCGGGACCGACGGCATGGATGCCTCGTGGCGGGTCAATGTGCGGGCGCAATTCCTGGCCGCGAGGATCGTCATGCCGTCGATGATCGCGCAAGGCGGCGGCGTCATCCTCAACACCGCCTCGAATTCGGGTGTCTTCTACGACCGCGAGATGATCGCCTACGCGACATCGAAGCATGCCGTGGTGGCGATGACGCGGCAAATGTCGCTCGACTATGCCCGGCACAATGTGCGGGTCAACGCGCTCTGCCCGGGCTGGGTCGACACGCCGTTCAACGAGCCGTTCATCGCCCAGATGGGCGGACGCGAGGCGATCGAAACCTATGTCCGCACCAAGATCCCGATGGGCCGCTGGGCGAGTGCGGAAGAGATAGCGGAGGCGATCCTGTTCCTCGTCTCCGACCGCTCATCCTTCATGACCGGCCAGGCGCTGGTGATCGATGGCGGCGAGAGCATCGGCTGATCCCTGATTTCGCGCAATCCCCAGGGAAAGCGCCAAGCGCTTTTCCCGGGAAAACCGCTACACACTTTTCCTGGAATTGCTCCCAGCTGTTTCCGCCGTTAGCCAGTCCGCGAAGGTCGTCATCGCCTGCGAGTTCTGTCGCCTGCGCCTTGCCGACAGCCAGTAGCGGCCGACATCGACCGTGCTGTCGAAGGGCTGCACCAGCTGGCCGCAACCAAACTCGCGGCTGAACATCGAGACCGGCAGCAGCGCCACGCCGGCGCCCTGGACGGCGGCGTTGGCCATGGTGACGGAGGAATCGAAGACGATGCCCTTGATCGGTGGGCAATGGCGGCCCGCCGCCTCGAACCAGCGCAGCCACTCGTCTTCCCGGTAGGAGCAGAGCAGCGTCTCGCGGGCGAGATCGGAGGGGTCGCGCAGGCGCGCGGCTATGTCGGGCGCGCAAGCAGGCGAGAACGAGCCCGACATCAGTGGCGTGTTGTCCGTCCCTTGCCAGGAGCCGTCGCCGAAACGGATGGCGAAGTCGAGGCCGTCGGCGGCGAGGTTGACCCGGTTGTTGTTGGTCGAGATGCGCAGTTCGATGTCCGGATAGGCCTGGTGGAACAACGGCAGTCGTGGGATCAGCCAGCCCGAAGCGAAGGTGCCGACGACGCCGACCGTGACGATGTCGTGGAAGCGGCCGCCCTCGAAACGGTCGAGCGTGATGCTGATCCTGTTGAAGGCGTCGCTCAGCACCGGCAGCAAGGCTTCGCCTTCATCGCTTAAAGTCAGCCCGTGCGGCAGCCGGCGGAAGAGCCTGACGCCAAGCACCTCTTCAAGGCCCTTGACCTGATGGCTGATGGCGGCCTGGGTGACGCGCAGTTCGAGGCCGGCGCCGGTGAAGCTGCGATGCCGTGCCGCGGCCTCGAAGGCGCGCAAGCCGTTCAGAGGAAGATGCGATCGCTTCATCGGGTGCAGCCCTAAATTTTCTTATGGCGGAGGCGACGTTTACTCGTTTGCGATGGCGTCGGATCCGGTCCAGTTCTGCGGCGCGGGGCAACAGAGAGTGTGAACATGACGAGCAGACGCAGTTTCATTGGTGGTCTCGCAGTGGTGTTGACGGCCCCCATCACGCTTGGCGCGGCGGCGAAGGCGGCAACAAGCCCGACAAAATTTGATGGGGTCTTGCCGAAAATAAGGCGGATCGAAGCGAAAAGCGGTGGCCGGCTTGGTGTTGCCTGCCGGATCGCGGGGACGGGGGTTCAGTTCGGTTATCGCGAGAACGAGTTGTTTCCGATATGCAGCACCTTCAAGACGCTTGCCGCGGCGTTCATCCTGCATCGCGTCGACGGCGGCATCGAACAGCTCGACCGCAGCATGGAGGTGCCGCACAACGCCGTTGTCGCGAACTCGCCAACGACCAAGAACCATGCCGGCGGCGCAATGACGGTGGCGCAGCTTTGCGAGGCCGCGGTGACGGTCAGTGACAATGGCGCCGCCAATTTGCTGCTGGCCTCCTTTGGCGGACCGCCGCAACTGACCGCCTATCTGCGCTCGATCGGCGACACAGTGACCAGGCTCGACCGTATCGAGCCGGAGCTGAACGAATCCGTTCCGGGCGACCCCCGCGATACGACCTCGCCGCTGGCCATGATCGAGGATTACGAGCGCCTCGCTCTCGGCGACAGCCTGTCGCAAAAGAGCCGGGCGCAGCTCGTCGACTGGCTGGTCGCCAACAAGACCGGCGACGACCGCATCAGGGCAGGACTGCCGAAACGCTGGAAATGCGGCGACAAGACCGGCACCGGCGAGCATGGTAGCACCAATGACGCGGCGGTCATCTGGCCGACGTCAGGCAATCCGGTCCTGATGTCGCTCTACCTGACCGGCACCGGGCAGAGCCTGGTCAAGCGCAATGCGACGATCGCCTCGGTCTCGCGCGCCTTGGTGGAAGCAATCGAGGCATGAGCCTTCGGAGCGGCGCGGCGGTGCCGCGCCGCCTTTCTCACACATGCTTGCGGCCGCCGGTCTCGCGGAACCAGCTGTCCGGGTAGGGATACCACCATTCCTGGATCGCCGGCTTGTGGTCGATGATGACCATCTTGGAACGGCGGAAGGCGTCGAGGCCCTGGCGGCCGAGTTCGCGGCCGAGGCCGGACGCCTTCCAGCCGCCGAAGGGCAAGGCGTCATTGTCGATCAGCGGGTTGTTGACCCAGACCATGCCGGCTTCGAGCCGCTCGGCCGCCTCATGCGCCTCGGCGAGGTCCGTCGTGAACACCGAGGCGCCGAGCCCGAACGGGCTGTCATTGGCAAGCCGGATCGCCTCATCGAAATCCTTCACCCGGCAGATGGCGGCGACCGGCCCGAAACATTCCTCGCGCACGATCGCCATGTCAGGGGTGACACCGGTCAGGATCGTCGGTTCGTAGAACCAGCCGGTGTTGTGCGCCGGCGGGACGCGCCCGCCCGTGACGGCTTTCGCTCCGTGCGCGACGGCGTCATCGACCAGCCTCATCACCTTGGCCCGCGCACTTTCGCTGACCAGCGGCCCGATCTCGGTCTTGTCCATGCCGTTACCGATGCGCAGCGCGCGCGTCCTCTCGGCGAACAGGTCGACAAAGCGGTCATGCACGGCGTCGACGACGAAGAAGCGCTCGGCCGAGGTGCAGACCTGGCCGGTGAGGTGGAAGGCGGCGGTGACGCTGCCGGCCGCCGCGACCTCGAGCGGGGCATGTTCGCTGATGATCAGCGGATCGCTGCCGCCGGCCTCGATGATGCAAGGCTTCATGCGCTCGGCGCAAGCCACCGCCACCGCCTTGCCGGCGGCGACCGAGCCGGTGAAGGCGACCGCATGGGTGCGTTCGGAAGTGATCAGCGCCTGCGCGGTGGCCGCGCCGCCCGGCAGGCAGGAGACCAGCCCTTCAGGCAACGCGCGGAATACGGCCATGTAGTCCAGCGTCGACAGCGTCGTCGCCTCGGCCGGCTTAATGACGCAGGCATTGCCAGCGGCAAGCGAGGCGGCCACCGTCCAGCACATCAGCAGGATCGGAAAATTGTAGGGCATGATGTGGACAGAGACGCCATAGGGTTCGTAGCGCGCATACTGGAAGGAACCGGCCTGCGTCGTGCCGGCGACCTTGCCGGCATCGTCGCGCGCCATCTCGGCATAGTAGCGGAAGATCGGCGCGCAATTGGCGATCTCGCCGATGGCTTCGGGATAGGGCTTGCCCATCTCGCGCACCATCAGTTCGGCGCAGCGCGTGAAGTCCGCCGCCTCAATGGCGTTGGCGACGGCATGGAGGTGTTTCGCCCGGCTCTTGGCGTCGAGCTTCTTCCAGGCGACCTGCGCTGTCGTCGCGGCGGTCAGCACGGCGTTGATTTCGTCGTCGCCGGCCGCCGCGATGGCGCCGACCGTTTCAAGCGTGGCCGGATCGACCACCGGTCTTCTCGCGCCGGCCATCGGCCGGTAGTCCGGATTGACGAAGAAGGTCGGCCGGTCAGGGGAGAAATGCATTTGTGTCCTTCTCCACGCATGGAGCCTGTTTTGAGGATTCGCCCGGCCGAGGCTCAGCGGATCATGTAGACCTTCTTGATAGTCTCATGGACGGTGCAGACGCCCCTCCAGTCCTGCGGAAAGAAGGCCGCCGTGTCCGGTTCGATTTCGATCACCTCGCCGGATTCATGCACATAGGTGCAGCGGCCTTCGAGGAAGTGGCAGAACTCGTCGCGGGTGACGTGGCAGTGCCATTTGCCGGGGGTGCAGACCCATAGGCCGCACTCGGAGCGGCCTTCGGGCCCTTTGTGCAGCAATTTACCCGAGGTGTGGGATTGCCCCTCGATCATGGTCGGGATGATGCCCCAGTCGACGAGGTCGGTGATGGCCAAGGGGGATTGCATGATGGGCGTGGTCATATCGATTCCTTGAAATGGGCTCACCGGCACATGAAGGCCTTGGTCAGCGTTTGCGTGATGATGGAGATGCCGGTCCAGCCGGCGGGGAAGAACACGAGCGTGCCGGCCTCCACCGGAATCTCTTCGCCGTTCTCGTGGACATAGCTGCCGTGACCCGACAGGAAGTGGCAGAACTCGTCGGCGGCGAAGGCGACCTTGCGGGTGCCCGGCGTGCAGGACCACAAGCCGCATTCGCTCGATCCATCCGGATTCCGCGACAGGATCTTGCCGGAGGCGCGCGGCGCGCCGGCAAGCGTGTTGCTGCCCGCCCCCCAATCCTCCAGTTCCACGATCGAGGCCTTTGGCCAATGCGGTGTCGGCATGTCATGCTCCTATGAAGTGTCAGGCCAGCATGTAGATGTTGCGCATGGTCTCATGCACGGTGCATTCGCCCGTCCAGCCGGCGGGGAACATGACCACGGTCCCGGCCGACACTTCTATCACTTCACCGACATCCGACCGATAGGTCGCACGGCCGGCGACGAAATGGCACAATTCATCACGCGGGATCGAGAGCCGCCAGCGGCCCGGCGTGCACACCCAGATGCCGGATTCTGGCTGGTTGTTCGGGCCCTTGTGTACCAGCCTGCCGGTGGAATGCGAGGCGCCTTCCAGCACGTCAGGCTGGGCGCCCCAGTCGACGAGATCGGTGCGGTTGGAGGCCTGATGGAGGTGTGGGGCGGAAGAGGTCACAGCAGTTCCTCCAGCAGCCCAGCCGCCTTTTCCGGGCCATTCTGCGCGTGCATCTGTGCTGATGTCTTCGCCAGCTTAGCCTTCATCCTGGCATCGGTCAGGCAGGTCTCGATCTTCGCGGTCAGCTCGGCATCGTTCCAGTCGTAGCGCGGCATGCCGAAGCCGTGGCCGGTTTCCTCGACCCGGGTGGCGTTGTCGTGGCCGTCCCAGACATAGGGCATGATGATCGCCGGCTTGCCGAAATAGAGGCACTCGGTGAACGAGTTGTTGCCGCCATGGTGGATGACCGCATCGACCTGCGGGATGACCGAGGGCTGCGGGAACCAGCTCTCGACGATGACGTTGCCGGGTACGTCCGTGTACTGGTCCTTGTAGCCGCCGACATTGACCAGAGCGCGGTAGCGCGTCTTGCCCAGCGTCGCGATGATACGCTTCAGCAAGTCGACATCGCCGGCGCCGAGGCTGCCGAAGGAGACATAGAGCAGCGGCCCATCATTGTTCTTCGCGAAGGTCGGTATCGCATAAGGTTTCTCCTGCCGCACGCAGCCTTCGAGATACTGGAATTTCGCCGGATCGAGCGGATGGCGGCGCTTGAATTTCGCGGCCTCGGGATAGAGCAGCAGATTCAGATAGGGCGACGACTCGAAGAACTGGCCGACCGGATAGGGCGCTTCGTTGTTGGCGGTGAGAAAGGCATTGAAGTCGTCATGGATCGGCTTGATCACCGCGTTGAAATGGTCGCGGTAGCGCTGGTGTCCGGCATGATCGTTCTCGCCGCAGCCGGAGAGATGCGGCGGGATATCCTCGTCCTCGATCTCGTTTTCGGAACAGGAGATGACGCGCACCCACGGCTTGCCGAATTGTTTTATGGCCGGGAACAGGATGACGTTGTCGACGCAGATCACGTCGGGCTTGATGGCGGCCAGCACGCCGGGCAGATCCTTCTGCGCCCATTTGGCGCTGTCGACGATCGCGGTCCAGCAATCCTTGACGTAATTGTCGACCTGATCGTAGGGCGACTTGCGGAAATTCGGGATGTGGCCGTTGATGAAATCCTCCCAGAATTTTGCCATCTGCTCTGGCGGCATCGGCTCGGAGAGGTTCACCGGATGCGCCTCGAAACCGTAGCCCCTGTAGACCTCGACAAAGCCGGGGTCCGACAGGAACACAGCCTTGTGGCCGCGCGCCTCGACGGCTTGCGCGATGCCGACGGAATTGAGCGCCGGGCCGTAGGCGGCTTCTGGAAAAAACGCGATCGTCTTCTGCGCCATCAGGCTTCTCCTCTATTCCTCAAAAATTCTGACATCGGCGGCGTCCCAGCCGAGTTCGACCTGGTCGCCTGATGCGACAGGCCGCCGGTCGGCGGCGTCGGCGGTGACGCGCACCAGAAACGGTTTTGGCGACAAGGGCGTTCGGACATGCAGCTGCAGGTCGAGTCCGTGATAGGCCAGCGCCTCGACCGTGCCGGCGGCGCGGTTGGCGGTCTCGGCTGACGGGAACAATCGGATGCGTTCGGGCCGCACCGACGCGACAGCGGACGCGCCAGGTAAAAGTGCGGCGGGGACCTTGCCCGTGACGCGCGCGCCGTTCGCGGCCAGCACGCCATCGGCGGCGGCCTTGCCGGGCACGAAATTCATCACACCGATGAAATCGGCAACGAAGCGATCGGCCGGATGTTCATAGATCGCGTGCGGCGTGTCGCATTGCAGCAGCCTGCCGTCTTTCAGCACCGCCATGCGGTCGGCCATGACCAGCGATTCCTCCTGGTCGTGGGTGACGATGACGAAGGTGATGCCGACCTCGTGCTGCAGGCGCTTCAGCTCCAGCTGCATGGCGCCGCGCAGTTTCTTGTCGAGCGCGCCGAGCGGCTCGTCGAGCAGCAGCAGGCGCGGCCGCTTGACCAGGGCGCGGGCGAGCGCGACGCGCTGCTTCTGGCCACCGGACAATTGCTCCGGCTTGCGGTCGGCGAACGGGACCAGTTCGGTGGTCGCCAGGATGGCGTCGACGCGGGAGCGGATTTCCTTAGCCGGCAAGCGCTCCATTTCCAGCCCGTAGGAGACATTGGCGCGTACGCTCATATGCGGGAACAGCGCGTAGGACTGGAACATCAGGTTGACCGGCCGCTTGTTGGGCGGCGTCCGGGCGATGTCCTTGCCGTCGAGCAGGATGCGTCCGTCGGTCGGGGTCTCGAAGCCGGCCAGCATGCGCAGGAGCGTGGTCTTGCCGCAGCCGGAGGGCCCAAGCAGCGCGAAGAACTCGTTCTCCCTGATGTCGAGCGAGATGCCGTCGACAGCGGTGACCCGGCCGAATTTCTTCGACACATGGTCGATGGCCAGCAGCGTGCGCGGTTCGCTCATTGGCCGATAATCCCTCGATTGAGCCGCTGCGACAGGGTGAGCGCGATGATGGAGACGGCCATGACGATGGTCGCCAGCGCATTGATCTCCGGCGTGATGCCGAAGCGGATCATGGCGTAGATCTGCATCGGCAGCGTGGTCGAGGCACGGCCGGCACCGGATGTGAAGAAGGCGATGATGAACTCGTCGACCGAAAGCGTGAAAGCAAGCAGCGCGCCGGCGATCACCGCCGGCAGGATGACCGGCAAGGTCACGCGCCGGAAGGTGGTTATGGCGGAGGCGCCGAGGTCGGCGGAGGCCTCGGCGATCGACCAGTCGAAACTCTTCAGCCGGGCACGCACCACCGAGCAGACAAAGGCGAGGTTGAAGACGACATGGGCGAGGATGATGGTGTGCAGCCCCATGGTCAGGTTGAGCATGGAAAAGAACGACAGCAACGCGATCGCCAGCACGATGTCGGGAATGATCATCGGCGCGAAGATCAGCGCTTCCAGGCCCCTGCCGTATTGCCGGCGCATCTCGACGCCGATCGCCAGCAGCGTGCCGAGCAATGTGGCGATGGCGGTGGAGACCAGCGCCACGATCAGCGTGTTGAGCGCGGCGGAGAGGATCGCGGAGTTGTTGGCCAGCGATACATACCATTTCAGCGAAAAGCCCGACCATGCCGTCGGCAGCCCGCCTTCGTTGAAGGACAGTGCGACCAGCACGGCGATCGGGATGTAGAGGAAAGCGAAGACGAGGGTAAGCACGAACCAGAGCGTGCGCCGCGTGGCTGGGGAACGCTCAGCCATCGACATTACCTTTGGCCTCGGCCACCCGCCCCGAGGCGCGGTCGGCGGCCAGCGCTTGCGCCATCAGCACCAGAAGCATGATGGCGATCAGCGCCATGGCGAGTGCCGCGCCGAAGGGCCAGTCATTGGCGGTCAGGAACTGGTCGTAGACCAGATTGCCGATCATCTGGAAACGGCCGCCGCCGAGCAGCGCCGGGGTGACGAAATTGCCGATCGACAGCACGAAGACGAAGACGGCGCCGGCGGCTATGCCGGGCACGGTCAGCGGCAGGATGACACGGCGAAAGGTGGTGGCGGCCGAGGCGCCGAGATCGCGCGAGGCTTCGGCAAGCTCCGGGTTGAGCCGGGACAAAGGCGCGTAGCAGGCGAGGATGACGAAGGGCAGATAGTTGTAGACCAAGCCGGCAATGACGGCGCCTTCGGTATAGAGCATCGACGGCGGCTCGCCGGCGTAGCCGAACCAGCGCAGCAGTTGCGTGATCAGGCCTTCACGGTTGAGCAACACGATCCAGGCGTAGGTGCGGATCAGGTAGTTGGACCAGAACGGCAGCACGGCGAAGAACAGGAACACCGGCTGCCACCGGCGCGGCGCGGCAGCGATCGCATAAGCGGCGGCATAGCCGACCACCACCGCGATCAGGGTGGCTGTGCCGGCGATGCGCGCCGATTTGAGGAAGATGCCGGCATAGAGCGGGTCGAAGACCAGCCCGAAATTCTCCAGCGTGAAGGTATAGTCGATGCCGCCATAGATGCCGCGCCGGAAGAAGGCGAGCGCCAGCACCAATGCGCACGGCACCACCATCAGCGCGGTCAGCCAGACCAGCGCCGGGGCCATCAGGAAGGAGGAGCGAAGTCGGGTCTGGGACAATTCAGGGTACCGCTCAGGGCCGGCAGACGAAGCGCTGCCGGCCGTGATATCCGCGCTGCTTACTGCGCGGCCTTGATCTCGCTGACGATCTTGGAATAGTCGCGCTGGGCTTCGCCGACGTCACGCAGCTGCTCGAACTTGACGAGATCGGCCACCGGCATCGCCATGTTGGGGAATTTGGCGAGGAAGTCGGCCGGCAGGCTTTCCATCGCCGGCTTGTTCGGCACCTTGTAGTCGATGTTTTGCGCCGCCCAGGCGTGGTTCTTGGCGTCGAGCATGAAGTTGATGAACTTGAAGGCGTCGTCCTTGTGCTCGGAAGCCTTCATCACCACCATCGTGTCTACCCAGAGATCGGAACCTTCCTTCGGGATGACGTATTTGATCTCGGGTTTTTCGGCGATGCCGTAATTGCACCAGCCGTCCCAGGCCTGCACCATCAGCGCCTCGCCGGAAACCAGCTTCGAATAGAAGGTGGTGTCGTCATAGGCGAGCAAGGTCTTCTTGGCCGAGATCAGCAGGTCCTTGACCTCGGCCATCTTGGCCGGATCGGTCTCGTTGACGGAAAAGCCCTTGTCGAGCTGGCCGGCGGCCAGCAGCCAGCGATCGGTCGCCAGCATGGTGGTCTTGCCCTTCAGCTCGTCGGAAGGGGCGAGCAGGTCGCTCCAACTCGTTGGCGCCGCCTTGACGAGATCCGAGCGGTAGCAGAGGCCCGTCGTGCCCCAGGTGTACGGCACGGAGAACGTGTTGCCGACATCGTGCGGCAGTTTCGTTGCCTCGGGATAGAGGTTGGCGAGGTTGGGGATCTTGGCGTGGTCCATCGGCTCGGTCAGGCCAAGCTTGTTCAGCACTTCGGCGAAGGGCGAGGAAACGAAGACCACGTCATAGCCCTTGCCGCCGGCGGCGATCAGCTTGCCCATGATCTCTTCATTGGTGGCGTGCACCACGACCTCGCCGGAGACGCCGGTCGCGGTCTTGAAGGAGGCCATGGCATCGGGCGCCATGTAGCCGTCCCAGTTGGAGATGACGAGGCCGGCGGCCATTGCCGGTGCGGCGGACAGCGCCAGGGCAAGGCCGACAGCGATTGAAGAAACCTTGAGCGCACGGCGCCGCGGGCTGGTAGCGGTCATGGCAGACTCCCATTCCGGTTGATCGTCGAATTCTGTGCTGGACCGGGTGCGACCCACGCCGCTGCCCTCGATCCTGTTCCCTCGGTCTTTTTATCGCCGATTGCACTGACAGTACTATTGCAGAAAAAAGTACGTCAATCCATAATTTGCCAACCGACCGAGGAATCTGGCCGATTGCGCTTGTCCCGGCGATCGGCCAAACCAGTGAGGTCCCATCCGTCCGCCGAGACCAGTCATGCAAGCCGCAGCCCGACGCCCTCGCACCAACCATCTCGATCTGGCACAGCGCATCCTGGATGTGGCGCGGCAGCGCGGCTTCGAGCCCGGCGCGCGCCTGCCCGAGCAGCAGATCGCTTCGCTGTGCAATGTCTCGCGCACGCCGGTGCGGGCAGCACTCAGCCTGTTGGCGGAACGGGGCGTCGTGCGCTGGGAGGCCGATACCGGTTACCACCTGGCGGTCGACCTCGCCGCGCAGCCGGCTATTGCCACCGAGCTTCCCAGCGCGGAGGAGGACGAGCTTGCCGAGGCGATCCTGCGCGACCGCTCGGCGCGCAGGCTGGACCAGACGGTGACCGCCGCAGCGTTGATGCGACGCTACAATGCCGAGCGGAAGACGGTACTAAAAGCGCTTAATAAACTGACGGAAGAGAATCTGCTGGACCGGGCGCCGGGACAGTCATGGCTGTTCCGCCGCACGCCCGACGATCCGGAGGCGCAAGGCGAAAGCTATGAATTCCGCCTGGTGCTCGAGCCCGTGGCGATCCTGACGCCGGGCTTCCGGCTGGACGGCGCGCGGGCGGCGGCCTTGCGCCAAGGCATGGACGCGCTATCGGCGCTGCCGGATGCCGCCTTCGACACGCGCGAGTTCCAGCGGCTGGATATAGATTTTCACGGCATGATCGCCGAGGGCTGCGCCAATCGCTTCGTCGCCGACGCGCTGGCCGATCACCTCAGGCTGCGCCGGCTGCCGGGCCTCTACGGCGGCGTCAACGTCTTCCGGCTCCGGCAATCCTTGCTGGAACACCTGAACATACTCGACCATCTCGAAAGCCGGCAGTATGAGGTGGCTGCAGATCTGCTTCGCATCCACCTGCGGCTCTCCCGCAACCAGCGACCGCAGGCGGCCAGCCGCGGCGCCCCCGCGCTGTTCGGCATGATCAGCCGGCCGGAATGAAGAGGATTAATTGACGCGTAAAGCCAGCCCGACCATCGCGCTGTTTCCCGAAGCCAGTTTCGGGGCGGCGCTGAATTGCGTCGGCATCGCGCAGGCGTTGCGGGCCAAGGGCGCCAGGCCGGTCTTCATCTGCCATGCCGGCTTCTCCGGCGTCTTTGCCGACTATGGTTTCCAGGAATACCAGCTGCCGACCGACGAGCCGCTGAGCGACAGCGAGCGCCAGAGCTACTGGCAGGCCTTCGTGCGCCGGCACCTGCCGCATTTCAGGCTCAGCCCGATCGACCAGCTCGAAACCTATGTCGCGCCGACCTGGCAGGCGATCGTCGATACGGCGGTCAATGCCGAGGGACCGCTGCGCCAATTGCTGGCGCGGCTGAAGCCGGACGCGGTGGTGCTCGACAATGTCATCATGTTCCCTGCGATCGCCGCCGCCGGCTGTCCCTGGGTGCGCGTCGTCTCCTGCGCGGAGACGGAGCTGCCCGACGCCCAGGTGCCACCCTATCTGTCCGGCCTCGGCGCCGATGATCCGCAACGCGCGGCGTTCGAGGCCCGCTATCTCTCGGCCTCCGCGCCCGCGCATGACCGCTTCAACCGTTTTCGTGTGGACGCCGGCCTGGCGCCGTTGCCGAAGGGCCTGTTCCTGGAAAGTTCGCCCGACCTCAACCTGCTGCTGACGCCGACGATCGTGCGCCGCGAGCGTGCCAAGCCGCTCGATCCGGCCCGCTTCGTCTATCTCGAGGGCTGTGTGCGGTCGGAAGGACCGTTCGAGGTGCCGGTCTTCCCGCGCAATGGCGGACCGCTGGTCTATGTCAGCTTCGGCAGCCTCGGTGCCATGGATGTCGGGCTGATCGAGCGCATGCTCGCCGTCTTCGACAGGCTGCCCGCGCGCTTCATCGTTAATGCCGGCGGCCTGCGCGACGCCTATCGCGCGGTGCCTGACAATGTCTATCTCGACGCCTGGTTTCCGCAGCCTTCGGTGGTGGCGAAGTCAGACCTGTTCATCCACCATGGCGGCAACAACAGCTTTTGCGAGGCGCTGCGCTTCGGCGTGCCGTCGCTGATCATGCCCTATTGCTGGGACGGACACGACAATGCGCGCCGCGCCGAAGAGACCGGCACCGGCGATCATATCGGCCGCGACGGCTGGACCGAGGGAGTATTGGAGAGAGCCATTCTCGGCCTGCTGGCCGATAACGCCATGCGCGCCCGCCTGAGGGACAATGCAGCCCAGATGGCGCTGAAACCCGGAACGGACGTGGCCGCGCAAGCCATACTCTCCCTGATACGGACGTGAACGAAATGCTCGACAAGAACACGAATACCTCTCTCTCCAGCGGCAACGACCCCAAGGCCTGGCTGGGCCAGCACGGCATCAACGAGGTCGAATGCCTGGTGCCCGACATGAACGGCGTGCTGCGCGGCAAGGCGCTGCCGGCGGCAAAATTCCTCAAGGCGCTGGAAGACCGCGCGCTCTATCTGCCAAGCAGCGCCTTCCTGGTCAGCATCGACGGCCGCTATTCCGGCTCGATCGACGAGGGTTTTGCCTATTCGGACCCGGACATGCGCATGGTGCCTGATGTCTCGACGCTGTGCCTGGCGCCCGGCGCTGGGGCGGGGAAAGCCTATGTCTTCGCCGACGCCTTCCACATGGACGGCAGGCCATGGATGGCCTCGCCGCGCCACGTGCTGCGCGCCGTGCTCGATCTCTACCGCCAGCGTGGCTGGCGGGCCGTGGTGGCGCCGGAGGTCGAGTTCTATCTGACCGCGCATAATCCCGATCCGGACAAACCCCTGACCGCGCCGTTCGGGGCCAATGGACGCGCTGAAACCGTGCAGCATCCCTATGACATGGCGGCGCTCGAGGAGTTCGAGCCGGTGATCCGGCGCGTCTATGAGTATGCCGCGGCCGCCGGACTGCCGCTCGACACGCTGATCCACGAATCGGGCACGGCGCAGCTGGAGATCAATCTCCTGCATGGCGACGCGCTGCCGCTGGCCGACCAGGTGCTTTTGTTCAAACGGTTGACGCGCCAGGCCGCGCAGCAATACGGCATGCATGCGACCTTCATGGCCAAGCCGATCGCCGCGCAGGCCGGCAGCTCGATGCATCTGCACATGTCCGTCGTCGACGACGCGGGCAACGCGCTGTTTGCCGGCGCGGATGATGCCGACACCGAGATGTTCGGCCATTTCATCGGCGGCCTGCAGAAATATGTCCCCGAAATCATGCCGCTGTTCGCGCCCAATGTGAACTCGTTCCGCCGCATAAGGCCAAACCACAGCGCGCCGGCCAACATCGAATGGTCGCATGACAATCGCTCCTGCGGCCTGCGCGTGCCGGCCGGCGGGCGCGCCGCGCGGCGGGTGGAGAACCGCTTGCCGGGCGCCGATTCCAATCCGTATCTGGCGATCGCCGGCTCGCTGCTCGCCGGCTATCTCGGCGTCGAGCAGAAGCTGGCGCGCTCGGCCGAGGCGTCGGGCAATGCCTACAAGATCAAGAGCACGCTGCCGAAGACCATGGAGGAGGCGCTCGATCGTTTCGAGGCTTGCGACCCGGTGCGCAAACTGCTCGGCGAGGATTTTTTCCAGACCTATCTGCGCGTCAAGAGCGTCGAGCTCGACCTGTTCCAGAGCGTGGTGACGAGCTGGGAACGCGATCATCTGCTGCTGAAGGTGTGATCATGGCATCTTCGACAGGCTTCAATTCCGGTCTCGATATCGGCAAATCCTACTATGTCGCCACGGCCAATCCGGCGCCTGATCATCCGGCGCTTGCCGGTGATGTCGAGGCCGACTTGGTCGTCGTCGGCGGCGGCTGCACCGGGCTGTCCGCCGCCTTGCATGCCGCCGAGCGCGGCTTGAAGGTGGTGCTGCTCGAAGGCGGCAAGATTGGCTGGGGCGCTTCGGGGCGCAATGGCGGCCAGATGATCCCCGGCCTGCGCAAGGGCGCCAAGGGTCTGGTCAAGCTCTACGGTCCCGAGCGGGCGAAGGTGCTGTTCGACCTCGCCTTCGAGGCGCGCGGCCTGGTGCTCGACATCATCGAGCGCCATGCCATCGATTGCGACGTGAGGCTGACCGGCCATCTGGTCGGCGCGGTCAACGGCTCCGACCTCAAGGATCTGGAAGAAGAGGCCAAATGCCTCGAGAGCGTGATGAAATTTCGCGATGTCGAGATCCTGTCGGCGACGGCCGCACGCGCCAAGGTCGACACGCCCTATCACGGTGCCATGTATGAGCCGCTCGGCGGCCATATGCACCCACTGAACTACACGCTCGGCCTTGCCCGCGCGGCCGTGGCCGCCGGCGTCGTCATCCATGAGAATTCGGTGGCGGTGAAGCTGGAGCGCGAGCCTTCGATCCGCGTCTCGACATCGAAGGGTTCGGCGCGGGCCAAACATGTCGTGCTGGCGGGCGATGCGCTGCTGCACGGGCTGGAGCCGCGCGTCAACAGCCGCATCATGCCGGTCGGCAACTACATCGTCGCCACCGAGCCGCTGGAGGGCAAGCGCAATGTCATCCCGGCCAATGTCGCGGTGTCCGACACACGCTTCGTCGTCAACTACTACCGCATGTCGGCGGATGGCCGCCTGCTTTTCGGCGGCGGGGAGCGCTACACGCCGTCGCCGCCGGCCGACATCGCCGGCTTCGTGCGGCCGCATATGGAAGGCACGTTTCCACAGCTTAGGGGTTGCCGCATCGATCATGCCTGGGGCGGCCTGGTTTCGGTGACGACGTCGCGGCTGCCGCATGTCGGGCACTATGGCGAGGTCTATTTCGCGCATGGCTATTCCGGCAAGGGCGTCATCCTGTCGACACTGTCGGGCAAGCTGCTCGCCGAAGCGATCACCGGCGATGCCTCACGGCTGGATCTGTTCTCGACGCTCACGCCCATGCCGTTCCCCGGCGGCACGGCGCTGCGTGGGCCGCTCTATGTGCTGGGCATGCTGTGGTACGCGATGCGGGACCGGATCAAGCATTGAGGTTGCCGGATGCGGTCTAGACGACAAAAAAATCCTCGATGCGCTCTCTGGCTCCAAGCAGCGCCGGCAGGATTTCCCGCTCCATCTCGGCGACGTTGAATCGCGCCGACTGGGTCGAGACATTGATCGCCGCGACCGTGCGCTTCGCCCGGTCGCGGATCGGCACGGCAATGGAGCGCAGGCCGAGCTCCAGTTCCTCGTCGACGATGGCGAAGCCGTCCGCCTTCGCCTTGCCAATGGCGCCGGCCAGCGCACGCTTATCGGTGATGGTCTTTGGCGTTCGTCTCTCGATGGTCGCCTGGCCGAGAAATGTGTCCAGTTCCCCTGATGTCAGGCCGGCAAGCAGGATCCGTCCCATCGAGGTGCAGTAGGCCGGCAGCCTCGTGCCGACATCGAGCGAGACGCTGAGGATACGGCGGCCGGGAATACGGGCGACGTAGACGACATCCTCGCCCGACAGGATCGCGGCCGAGCAAGCCTCGTTCAGTTGTGCCGCCACGGCCCGCATGATGGGGGCGGCAAAGCTCCACAGGGAGGCGCCGCCGAGCCATGTGCGGGCAACAGCCAGCAGGCGGGGCGACAGCGAAAACACGCGGCCGGCCTGTGTGGCATAGCCCGTGGCAACCAAGGTCAGCAGGAAGCGGCGGGCGCCGGCGCGGGTCAGGCCCGCCTCCTCGGCCATTTCGGTCAGCGTCATGCCCGCCGGATGCCGGGCCAGGATTTCCATGACGGCAAGGCCGCGTTCGAGCGAGCCGACATGATCGCGGGAAGGGGTCTCGTCGTTCATCTCGCCTCCGCGCAAGGGCGTTGTCGCCAGGATTGACTCCGCGCCCTTAATCGGACTAGAAGTATCGCATATAAAACATATGTTCGCAATACGAACTTTTTGGATTGGAGCCCTGGCGATGGTCAAGTTCCTGCCGCTCAAGCAGGCCGTTGCGGAGAATCTGAACAATGGCGACTCCGTCGCCTTCGAGGGCTTCACCCATCTGATCCCGACAGCCGCCGCGCATGAGGCGATCCGCCAGGGATTTCGCGACCTGACCCTGATCCGCATGACGCCGGACCTGATCTACGACCAGATGATCGGCATGGGCATGGCGAAGAAGATCGTCTTCTCCTATGTCGGCAATCCCGGCGTCGGCCTGCTGCGGCGCGCGCGCGACGCCATCGAGAACGGTTTTCCCCGGCCGATCGAGGTCGAGGAGCACAGCCATGCCGGCATGGCCAATGCCTATGAGGCGGGTGCGGCCGGCCTGCCCTGCGCGGTGTTCCGTGGCTATCGCGGCGCAGGCCTCGCGGCGGTCAACCCGAACATAAAGTCGGTTACGTGTCCGTTCACCGGCGAGGGGCTGGCGGCGGTTCCTTCGATCCGTCCCGACGTCACCTTCATCCATGCGCAGAAGGCCGACAAGAAAGGCAATGTGCTGGTCGAGGGCATTATCGGCATTCAGAAGGAAGCGGTGCTGGCGGCCAAACGCGCCGTGGTGACCGTCGAGGAAGTGGTCGACAATTTCGACGATCTCCATCCCAATCTGACGGTGCTGCCACGCTGGACGATCGCGGCGATCTCCGTCGTGCCGGGCGGATCGCACCCATCCTACGCGCATGGCTATTACGCACGCGACAACGCCGCCTATCTGGAGTGGGACGAGATCGCCGCCGACCGTGAGAAATTCCAGGCCTGGATGCAGGCAAACGTCATCGAGAAGAGCGCCGGTGACTTCGCCGGACGTGTCGAGCATCTGAGGAAAGCGGCATGAGCGCGACAGGCTTCACCCCCAACGAGATGATGACCATTGCCGCCAGCCGCGCGTTGAAGAACGACGATGTCTGCTTCGTCGGCATCGGTGCGCCGTCCGCCGCCTGCAATGTGGCACGTCTGACGCATGCGCCCGACATCACGCTGATCTATGAGAGCGGCACGATCGGCACCGCGCCTGACGTGCTGCCATTGTCGATCGGCGATGGCGAATTGTGCGAAACCGCTGTCACCACCGTCGCGGTGCCGGAAATGTTCCGCTACTGGCTGCAGGGTGGCCGCATCTCGATCGGTTTCCTGGGGGCTGCCCAGCTCGACAAGTTCGGCAACATCAACACCACGGTGATCGGCGATTATTTCCATCCCAAGACCAGGCTGCCCGGCGGTGGCGGCGCGCCGGAGATCGCGACCTCGTCGAAGGAAATCTACATCACCATGGCGCAGACCAAGCGTGGCATGGTCGAAAAGATCGACTTCTTCACGTCCTTCGGCCATGGCGAGGGCGGCGACCATCGCCAGCGGCTGGGCATCGACACATCGGGCCCGACCTTGCTGATCACCGATCTCGCCATCTGGAAGCCGGACCCGGTGACCAAGGAATTCACCGTCGTGTCGCTGCATCCGGGCGTCACCCGCCAGCAGGTGCAGGAAAGCTGTGGCTGGGTCGTTAAGTTCGCCGAGGCGCTTGACGAAACACCGGCGCCAAGCGAACTCGAACTCAATACACTGCGCGACCTGCAGGCCCGCACCAGGGCGGCGCATGAGGGAACCGGAAAAGCAAAGGCTGCATGACATGGCCGAGGCCTATATCTGCGACTATATCCGCACGCCGATCGGCCGCTTCGGCGGTTCGCTGTCCTCGGTACGCGCGGACGATCTCGGCGCCATCCCGCTGAAGGCGCTGATCGAGCGCAATGCCGGCATCGAGTGGCAGGCGGTCGATGATGTCGTCTATGGCTGCGCCAACCAGGCCGGCGAGGACAACCGCAACGTCGCGCGCATGGCGCTGCTGCTGGCCGGCCTGCCGAAGGAGATCCCGGGTTCGACCGTCAACCGCCTGTGCGGGTCGGGCATGGACGCGCTGACCATCGCCGCCCGCGCCATCAAGGCCGGCGAGGCGGAATTGATGATCGCCGGCGGCGTCGAATCGATGAGCCGGGCGCCATTCGTCATGCCCAAGGCCGACACGGCGTTTTCGCGCAATGCCGAGATTTACGACACCACCATCGGCTGGCGCTTCGTCAACCCGCTGATGAAAAAGCAGTACGGGGTCGATTCGATGCCTGAAACCGGCGAGAACGTCGCCGAGGATTTTGCCGTTTCGCGCGCGGACCAGGACGCCTTTGCCGTGCGCAGCCAGGACAAGGCCGTCGCCGCGCAGGCCAATGGAAGGCTGGCCAAGGAGATCACGCCGGTGACGATCCCGCAGCGCAAGGGCGATGCCGTCGTCGTCTCGAAGGACGAGCATCCCCGTGCCGGCACCACGGTCGAGACGTTGGCCAAGTTGCCGACGCCGTTCCGTCAGGGCGGCACGGTGACGGCCGGCAATGCCTCCGGCGTCAATGACGGAGCGGCGGCGCTGATCGTTGCTTCCGAGGCCGCTGTGAAGAAATACGGCCTGACGCCGATCGCCCGCATCCTTGGCGGCGCTGCCGCCGGCGTCGCGCCGCGCATCATGGGCATCGGCCCGGCGCCGGCCACCGAGAAACTGTGCGCCCGGCTTGGCCTGACGCCAAAAGAATTCGATGTCATCGAGCTCAACGAAGCCTTTGCCTCGCAAGGCATCGCCGTGCTGCGCCAGCTCGGCATCGCCGAGGATGCACCGCACGTCAATCCGAATGGCGGCGCCATCGCGCTTGGCCATCCCCTGGGCATGTCGGGCGCACGCATCTCCGGTACGGCTGCGCTGGAACTGCGCGAACGTGGCGGCCGCTATGCCCTGGCCACCATGTGCATCGGCGTCGGCCAGGGCATCGCCATCGCGCTCGAAACGGTCTGATCGCGCGCTCCCCTGGCTTGCCGAAATCATGGTCGGATTCGGCGCGTCGCCAAATTTGACCATGTGGACAAAAGCCCGGCCTCGTTCCATAGTTCCCCGCGCATGACCCCGAAAATCGAAATCGATTTTCCGAAAGGATCATGCGCAGAACTAAGAAGCTACAGCGTCCTTTGCGCGTCCGAGGGACGCGCGGCGCTGTAGGCTGATTTCTAGAACAGCCGGCTCGACACGGCTGTCGAACAGAGGGGACTGCAATGGAAAACCGGAAGACCAAATTCCAATCGACACGCGAAGGGATTTCGCGACGCAATGTGCTGGAACTCGGCGCGCTTGGCCTGGCAGCGGCGATGCTGCCGGGCGCAGCCTTCGCCAAGGACAAGAAACTGAAGGTGGCGGCGATCTTCGCCACGCCGATCGAGGAGCCCTGGGACAACCAGATCCATGTCGCCCTGCAGAAGGCCGAGAAGGAACTGGGTATCGAATACAAATGGTCCGAGAAGGTGCAGACCGCCGATTTCAGCCGCGTCATGCGCGAATATGCGCAAGGCGGCTACCAGCTGGTGCTGGGCGACGCCTTCGCCGCCGAGCGCGAGTCGCGCCGCACGGCCAAGCAGTTCCCCAAGACGGCCTGGCTGTTCGGCTCGGGCGCCGGTCCGGCGGAGCCCAATTTCGGTGTCTTCGACAACTGGATCCATGAGCCGGCCTATCTCTCGGGCATGATCGCCGGCAAGATGTCGAAATCGGGCACGGTCGGCGCCGTGGCGGCGATGGGCATTCCGGAAGTGAACCGGCTGGTCAACGCTTTCTTTGCCGGCGCCAAGGAGGTCAATCCGAACGTCAAGAAGAAGGTCGCCTTCATCGGCTCCTTCTTCGATCCGCCGAAGGCCAAGGAGGCCGCGGTGGCGCAGATCGATGCCGGTGTCGACGTCATCTATGCCGAGCGCTTCGGCGTCATCGAGGCGGCGGTCGAAAAGAAGATCTACGCCATCTCCAACATGTCCGACCAGTCGAGCCTCGGCCCCGACACGGTCATCACCGGCCCGGTCTGGGATATGTATCCGACCGTCGAACAGGCGATCAAACTGGTCAAGGCCGGGGTCTACACCGCGCAGGACTATGGCGATTTCTCGCGCATGGCCAAGGGCGGCTCCTATCTCGCCCCGTACCACAAGTTCGACAAGACGCTGCCGGCTGACGTCAAGGACCTGGTCGAGAAGAAGAAGGCCGAAATCCTGGAAGGCAATTTCCGCGTCGACGTCGACGAGAACACGCCGGTTTCGGATTAGAGCGGATTTCCCTCCCCCTTGAGGGGAGGGTGGCCCGCAGGACCGGTGGGGTCCGCCGCGCCGCGCTCCATCTTGTTAAGTTATAGGTTGAGGCAGCCGAGGTTACCCCTCCCGCCTCGCTTCGCTCGGCACCCTCCCCTCGAGGGGGAGGGGCATCTCCGCAGGAGTCCCCTTGCCCGCCCCACTCATCGAAATGCGCGGCATCACCAAGAGCTTCGGCGCCGTCAAGGCGAACGAGGCCGTCGACCTCAGCGTCGCGCCGGGCGAGATCCTTGGCCTGCTGGGTGAGAACGGCGCCGGCAAGACGACGCTGATGAACGTGCTGTTCGGCGCCTACGCGCCGGACGCCGGCGAAATCCTGATCCAGGGCCGGCCAGTGAGGATCACCAGTTCGGCCGATGCGCTGGCCGCCGGCATCGGCATGGTGCACCAGCATTTTCATCTTGCGCCACGGCTGACGGTCCTGGAAAATCTGCTCATCGGCATCCCGGGAAAATCCGGGCGGATCGATCGCGCCGGCGGGCTGGCGCGGTTGGCCGAAATCAGCCGCCAGCATGGGCTGACGCTTGATCCCGATCTGCCGGTTTCGGCGCTGTCGGTCGGCGAACAGCAGCGGCTGGAGATCGTCAAGGCGCTGTTTCGCGGCGCCAGGCTGTTGATCCTCGACGAGCCGACGGCGGTGCTCGCGCCAAGCGAGGTCGACGGACTGTTTTCAGCGCTGCGCTCGATGGCGGCACAGGGCCTCGGCATCATCTTCATCTCGCACAAGCTCAACGAGGTGCGGGCGCTCACCCATCGCTGCACCGTGCTGCGGCACGGCCGTGTCGCGGGTCGTGTCGACGATCCGGCCAACACCACGTCGGCGGCGATGGCGCAACTGATGTGCGGCCACGAAATCGTGCCGCCGGCAAGGGGCGCGTCGACGCCCGGTGCCGACGTGCTGACGCTCGACGGCATTTCCACCTCGCGTCATTCAGGCACAGTGCTGCGCGACGTGTCGCTTGCCGTTCGCGCCGGTGAAATCCTCGGCATTGCCGGCGTGTCGGGCAATGGCCAGCGGGCGCTGGCGGAGGTGATCTCCGGCGTGCGCGCGCCCGATGCCGGCCGGATGACGATCGCCGGCCAGAAGGTGTCGCGGTTCTCGCCGCGCGAGGTGCAGGCGCTTGGCCTCGGCCGCATCCCGGAAGACCGCATGACGACCGGCCTGGTCACCAATCTGCCGCTCGCCGATTCCATGGTGCTGCCGCGCATTGGCACCGCCGCGTTTTCAGCCAAGGGCCTGCTCAAGCCTGACGCGATCCGCGCCTTCGCCGAGGCGCAGATCAAGGCCTATGATATCAGGTGCCCCGGGCCGATGACCCGAGCCGGGGCGCTGTCCGGCGGCAATCTGCAAAAGGCGCTCCTGGCGCGCGAGCTCGCCTTCGATCCGAAGGTGCTGATCGTTTCCCAGCCGACGCGCGGCCTCGACATCGGCGCCGCCCGCTTCATCCACGAAAAATTTCTCGACATGCGGACCAAGGGCTGCGGCATCATCGTCATCGGCGAGGATCTCGAAGAACTGCTCGTTCTCTGCGACCGCATCGCGGTGATGTATGAGGGCCGCATCGTCGGCACGCTCGACAGCGCTGATGCGACGATCGCGCGGCTCGGCCTGATGATGACCGGGGCGGAGGGCCACAGCTGATGTTTCGCCTGGAAGTCCGCACCTCCACGCCCGCCTGGTTCAATCTGGCACTGCCGTTGCTGGCGATCGGCGCCACGCTTGTCCTGTGCAGCGGCCTCATCGCGCTGGCCGGCGCCGGCGTGCTCGAATCCTACGGGGTGATGTTCACGGCCTCGCTCGGCGACAGCTATGCTATCACCGAAACGCTGGTGCGCGCCGCACCGATGATCTTCACCGGGCTGGCGGTCGCCGTCGCCTTCCGCGCCAAATTCTGGAACATCGGCGCTGAAGGGCAATTGCTGGCCGGCGCGGTCGCCAGCTGCTTCGTCGGCGCGATCCCGATGCCGGGGGCGCTCGCCATGCTGCTGATGGCTGTCGCGGGTGCCGCCGCCGGAGCTGCCGTCGCCCTTGTTCCCGCGACGCTGCGGGTCAAGTTCAGGGTTGACGATGTGGTCAGCTCGCTGCTGCTCAACTCGGTCATCTACTACGCGCTGATGGCGCTGATCGAAGGGCCGTGGAAGGATAGTTTCAGCGGCTATCCGATCTCGCCGCCGATCGAGGATTCGGCCAACTTTCCGGTGCTGATCGAAGGCACGCGCCTGCATCTCGGCGTCGTGGTGGCGCTGATCGCCGCGCCTCTGATCTGGTTCCTGATCGCGCGCACGACGCTTGGCTTCAGGATCAGGGTCACCGGCGAGAATCCGGAAGCTGCACGCTATGGCGGCATCCATGTCGAACGCGTGCTGCTGTCGACCGCGCTGCTGTCGGGTGCGCTGGCCGGGCTTGCCGGCGTCGGCGAAGTCGGCGGCGTGCATTTCCAGGTGATGAGCGACATCTCGCCGGGCTATGGCTATTCCGGCATCGTCGTTGCCATGCTGGCGCGCCTCAACCCGCTGGGCGTGGTGCCGGCGGCGATCTTCCTCGCCGCCGTGATGACCGGCGCCGAGGCGATGTCGCGGGCAACCGGCGTGCCGGCCTTCCTCAGCGATGTCATCCAGGGGACAGCGCTGCTCGCCATGCTGGTGGCACTGCTGTTCACCGCCTATCGCATCCGCCGCGTGGGGACAGCCTCATGAGCGCGGTGTTCGAACAGATCTTCCAGGTCGGCTTCCTGGCCGCCATCATCCGCATCGCCACACCGCTGGCCTTCGCCACCCTGGGCGAAATGTTCTCCGAGCGGGCTGGCGTGCTCAATCTCGGCATCGAAGGCATCATGCTGCTTTGCGCGATGACCGGCTTCACCGCCACCAGCCTGAGCGGCAGCTTGTGGCTCGGCGTGCTGGTCGCGGTGCTGACGGGCATGCTGATGGGCGCGCTGCATGCGCTGTTCACGGTGGCGCTTGGCCTCAGCCAGCATGTCTGCGGCATCGGCGTCACTTTGTTCTCGTCGGGCCTTGCCTATTTCCTCTACCGGCTGATTTTCGGCCAGCAATCGGTGCCGCCAAGCATCAAGGGTTTTCAGACGCTGCCGATCCCGATCCTCTCCGACATTCCGGTGATAGGGCCGGCGGTGTTCAACCAGTTCGCCCTGGTCTACATGGCGATCCTTGCCATCCCGCTCGCCGCCTTCGTGCTCTACCGCACGCCGTGGGGCCTGTCGGTGCGCATGGTCGGCGAGAACCCGCGCGCGGCGGACTCGGCTGGCGTCAGCGTCATTGCCACCCGCTTCCAGGCCGTCATTCTCGGCGGGGCGCTGATGGGGCTCGCCGGCGCCTTCCTGTCGATGGCGCAGTTCAACGCCTTCACCTTCGGCGTGGTGTCGGGGCGTGGCTGGGTGGCGATCGCGCTCGTCGTGTTCGGCCGCTGGGACCCGTGGCGCTCGGCGGGCGCGGCGCTGCTGTTCGCCTTCGTCGATGCGCTGCAGCTGCGCATGCAGGCGAGCGGGCTCGGGCATATACCCTACGAAGCATTCCTGATGCTGCCCTTCATCTTCACCATCGTCGCGATGGCTGTGATGTCGCGCAATGCGGTGGCGCCGTCGGCGCTGCTGAAGCCGTTTCGAAGGGAAGAGCGGTAGGACCCGGTTCCTCTCCCCCGATCGACGGGGTAGAGGAAGGGCGCCAAGCTGTCCCTTGGAAAGCCTCACATCGCGGTAAAACCGTTGTCGACGAACAGATGCGCGCCGTTGACGAAGCTGGCCTCGTCACTGGCGAGATACAGCGCTGCCTTCGCCACTTCTTCAGGCTCGCCGATGCGCCCCTGCTGCGCGGCGAGTGCCGCATCCGAAACGTCGACGCCAAGCTTGCCGAGGTCGGCGACCTCGCGCAGGCCGTGCGGCGTCCTGATAAAGCCGGGGCAGACGGCGTTGCAGCGGATGTTGCGGTCACGGAACTCGACGGCGATGGCGCGGGCGAACATGTGGCAGGCGCCCTTGGTGGTGTCGTAGAGCACCTCCATCGGTGTCGCCGCCACCGCCGAGATCGAGGAGGTGCAGACGATCGAGCCGCCGCCGGCCGCGATCATGCCGGGCAGCACGGCGCGGGTCATCAGGAACATGGAGCGGACATTGACGGCATGCAGCCAGTCCCATTCCTGCACGGTCGTCTCCAGGAACGGCTTAATCACGATGGTGCCGGCATGGTTGAACAGCACCGTGACCGGCCCGAGTTTCTCCGCCGCGCCCTTTACCGCCGCCTGAACCTGGGCTTCGTCGGATACGTCGGCGACAAAATGCTCGGCTATGTGTCCGCGCGCGCGGATCGCCGCCGCCGTTGCCGCGGCCGCCTCGCCATTGCGGTCGATGATCGCCACCTTGGCGCCTTCGACCGCGAACAGCTCCGAGGCCGCTCCGCCCATTCCCGTCGCGCCGCCCGAGATGATGGCGACCTTGCCGGCCAGTCTTGTGCCCATGACTTTTTACTCCCGTCCCGTTTCAGTGACTTTTCGTCTTCGATCGCAATGCTATCCCTCGCGCTCGGGATGGCCAAGGGAGCCACCGGAGACAGCGAATTCCTCTTCCGGCGACAGCACCAGGCGATGGCGGCGGTAGAAGGCGAAGTAGGCGAGGCCGATCGCATACCACACCGCCGCCGCGATCGCCGCCCAGCGGTAGAGCGGATCGAAGAACTGGTAAGCCAGCGTCACGATGCAGATCAGGATCGTGGCGTAGGCGCCGAACTTGCCGAGCGGGCTGGCGAAGGGGCGGGCAATCGAGGCATAGAGCGTGCGCAGGCGCAGGTATGCGATGCTCTGCAGGATGTAGGACACCATCCCGGCGAAGACGATCATCGAGACCAGGAAGCCGCCCATGAAGGCGACATTGTTCTCGCCGCCGAGATACCAGACCACGAGCAGCATCAGCAGCGCCATGGCGGAGCCGGTGGCAAGCGCCCGGTTGGGTGTCTTGGTGCGGGCGCCAGTCACCGAAAGTGCCGTCGGCAGATAGCCGGCGCGCGACAGGGAGTAGATGTTGCGGCCGGAGGCAAAACTGCCGGCGAAAAAGCTCGCGGCAAGGCCGAGCACCGCGACCGAAGCCAAAAGCTTGGCCCAGCCGTCGCCGAATATGGTGCGGAAGCCGTCAAGCAGGGGTTCGCCGGAAGAGCCCATGGCGTGCGCGCCATGCGGGATCGAGGCGCTGAAGAACAGAACCCCGAGTGCCAGCGCGATCAGCGTCACGATCGACAGGATCAGCGCACGCGGCATGTCGCGGGTGGGGTTCTTGGCCTCCTCGGCCGTCAGCGGCAGCTGTTCGACGGCCAGGAACATGTAGACGCCGAAGGGCAGGGCCAGCATCACGCCGGTGAAGCCGAAGGGCAACCAGGGGCCGTTGCCGTCCGCCAGTGCCGCCGGACCGTCCGCCGCCGCGCCGATGTTCAGCGCGTATCTGAAGAAGTCGACATGCGGGATGGCGACGACGAAGAAGAACACGAGCACGGCGATCGCCGCGACGGTCACATAGATCACCACCTTCATCGACAGTTCGAGGCCGCGTAGCGACAGGCCGAGCATCACGACGTAGCCGGCCACCCACCACAACGGCAGCGCGCTTTGAGGCGTGCCGAAGATCGCGGCGAGATAGGAGCTCATGAAGAACATGTTGGCGGCCGGCGCCAGCACGAACTCGATGTTCTCGGCGAGGCCGGTTGTGAAGCCGCCCCAGGGGCCGAGCGCGGTGCGCGAGAAGGAATAGGCGCCGCCAGTATGCGGCAAGGCGGCGCTCATCTCGCCGATCGAGCAGCACAGGCAGATATACATGAAGCCGATGATCAACGCGGCCAGCAGCATGCCGCCGAAGCCTCCTTGCGCGAGGCCGATGTTCCAACCGGAATATTCGCCGGCCACCACGGCGCCGACGCCCATCATCCACAGCGAGAACAGGCCGGCGTGGCGCTGCAATTGGCGCTGTTCGAAATACTGCTTGTCGACGGTCTGGTAGGTAACGCCGGCCGTGCCGCGCTCCATTGCTTGCTCTGTCATCGCTGTTCCCCTTCGTTTCCAGCGAAGCGTGGCCGCTTCGCTCTCTTGCGATCGGGGCATAGTTCAAGAGCACGCCGCCAGCGTATATATCCCCAAGGAGATATGTTGCGCGCGAACCGCGACGCGCAGGATGTGCAGGCAAGGAAGCGAGGATGGGTTCACTGGAAATGGCGGCGCTGGCGGGCTGGCATGATGCCTTGCCGGAGCTGGTGTCGATGATCGGAAAACCGGGCTTTGCCGGAAGGCTCGATAGCGCCTTGCGCGAGGTAGCCCCCTTCGATCTCAGCTGTGCGTTCGCCTATCCCGGCCGCGACCGGCCGATGTTCCTGCACGATGGGCTGGGCGCGGTGTCCTCGACCCAGATCATGACCAATTACCTCAACGGAACCTATCTGCTCGATGCCGTCTATTCGGCCTGCCTGCGCCGCGCGCCGCAAGGGCTGCATCGCCTCGCCGACCTGGCGCCGGACGCTTTCTTCGAGGGCGAATATTACAATTCGCCCGATGTGCATCCCTGCATTTCGATGGAATCGGGTACGCTGGCGGAGGAGATCGTCTTCCTCGTTCCGGTCCAGGGCAGCTTCTATATCGCCTATTCGCTGCTGCGGGCAAATGGCAGCCCGGCTTTCCGCGAGAAGGACTTCGAGCGGCTGCAGCGGACGGCGCCGATGGTGACCAGCCTGGCGCAACGGCATTGGGAGCATCTGGCGCCGGCCGGTTCGGACAGCGAGCCGGCCCAGCAGCCCACCGGCCAGGATGTCGAACAGGCGTTCGAGACCTTCGCGCCGTCGCGGCTGACGCGGCGCGAGCAAGGCATCGTCAGCCTGATCCTGCGCGGCCATTCCTCGATGTCGATCGGCCGCATCCTGGAGATCGCCGAGGGCACGGTGAAGATCCATCGCAAGCACATCTATGCCAAACTCGACATTTCCAGCCAGACGGAACTGTTCAACCTGTTCATCAAGCATCTGCTGGCGGGCCGATGACCCGCCGATGGGCCTGAAGAACATCGCAAGCCGGTGATCCAGCTGGCTTTTTGCGTCGGACGAACAGACCCGGATAGGCTAAATCCCGGTTGAGAATACCGATTCTCCCGAGATTTTGAGAAATTTATTCCAGTAAATGGCGTAAAATAGCAATCGACAAAGTCTACAAGTTTTATAGATTAACGGGCGAGACGGAGGTCGATATGTCCTATATCCAGAACGCTCAGACTGACAGCAGCGGCCAGAGGCTGGCCAACGCCCAGACCTTTCGCCCGGCCTATGCCGGAGCTTTCGCCTATCTCGTCTTTGCCCTTGCGTTCGTGTTCACCGGGGCCGTCGTTCTGGGCCTTATTCCCTAAGGCGTCAGACCGGCAGGGGTTAGTTTCCCCACTGTCTTCAGGCAATCGGAGTTGAATGAACCGGATCCCGGTGCGTTTGCGCGCGACCGTGGTTCGCATTTCACAGCATCCATGATTCCAGCGATGGAGGAGATGACAATGCCGATCGAATTCACCCATGTCCCAGGCAAGTCCGCTGACGCCGCCGTTCCCTTCTTCTACGATTTCGCCGAGACCGCGACCAAGCTCGGGCTGATCGAGGATGGCGGCTTCCAGAAGATCGTCGTCGACGATCCGGCCGGACTGCTGACCAATATGGATCTTGGTGCCCAGGTGCTCAATCGCACCGCGTCGCTGGAAGTGGTGTTGACCCATTGGGCCGGCGTGATCGAACCGACCGTGGCGGCCCGCCAGCTGGCATCGATCGACAGGGAGAGCGGCGGACGGTTGGCGCTTCGGATGATCAGCGAGCCGTTGAACGACGACGACGCCGAGACGCGGCCGGTAGGACATGGCGTGATCTGGCAGCGCATCGACGAATATCTGGTGCTTTTGAAGCGGCTGTGGTCGAACGACCGGCCCTTCGACCATGAAGGCGCCTTCTACAGCATCAAGGGCGGCTATGTGCCGCGCAAGGGTCCGCATGGCGCCGACCTTGTCATCCGCATGGGCGGCCAATCGGGAACGGCCCTGAAGGTGGCCGGCCGGCATGCCGATGTCTTCGAACTGGCGCCGGGCTCGATTGATGAGGTCCGGCAACTGATGGAGCGGGTGCGCGGTGCCGCCGCCGAACACGGCCGGGCCGGCAAGCTGCGCTTCGCGCTTCCGGTCAGGATCCACCAGGGCGCTTCCATCGCCGGCTACAAGGCGGTCGACCTGTCCGGCCCGCCAGCCCAAGCCGCCCTGTCGTTGCTTGCCTATGCCGGGCTCGGGATCGACGAATTCATGATCATCGGCGTCGACACGCCGCGTGAGATCGCGACGGTTGGCAGGGAGACCATCGCCCTGCTGCGCAATTCCCTGGCGCGCCGCGAAGACCATGATGCTTTCCGGCCGGGGGCCTATGCGCCTCGCGCAGGGCTGGAGACGCGGGCTGCCGGCTGAAGCCGATCAATCATCTGTCGCGCCCCGCCTGTCGCCAAGCCGCGACAGGCCCTCGATGACGGCTGCTGAATCGGCCAACACCCCGAAGACGCCGTCCTCGACCGTCACCATGTGAAGCGCCGCCTCGTGGGCCTGCCTGTCGCCGCTGGCGCAGGCGTCCGAGATCGTCAGGCACTGAAAATTGCGGTCGCAGGCCTCGCGCAGCGTGGTGTGGACGCAGACATCGGTCGTGCATCCCGAAAACATGAGATGCGTGATGCCTTGCGCGCGCAGCACAAGCTCGAAGTCCGTATAGGTAAAGGCGCTGTTGCAGGTCTTGTCGACGATGATGTCATCAGGCGCGACATCGATTTCCGGAACGATCTGGAATCCCGGTCCCGAGCGCAGCAGGATTTCGGTTCCGTCAAGGCCGGAGCGCTTGCGGCGCCATTTTTCGTAGGGGGTCATGTCCGCCATGTCGGCGCGATAACCCTGCCTCGTGTGGATGACCCTCACGCCGGCTCCGCGCGCGGCTGATATCAGCCGGTTCACGGTGGGCAGGATCGACCGCAGCGGCGAGGGGTCATATCCCTGCCTGGCGAAATAGCCCGTCGTCGACAGGAAATCCTGCTGCAGGTCGATGACGACAAGCGCTGTGCTTTCGGCCACAAGCCTGCCGTCATAAGGGAAGTCGAATGGCGTTGCCTTGATCATTTATGGCTCCCGGTTTCGACCAACCATAATGGTTCAATGCGCCGATACCAGATGCTGGGCGTCATACAGGCCCCGGCAGACACCATCGGCATGGATCAGCTTCCGGTGCGAGCCCTGTTCGGCAATGCCGGCTTCCGAGACGACGACAATGCGGTCGGCGCCACGGGCCTGATTTGTTGATTGTTGCAGTCATCTTAAATGTTGACTATTAAGGTCATGTTTCATAGTCAACCCGACATTGGGCCGCCGAGGCCAGAAATTGGAAATGCGGGTGGCCGCACTGGAGACACCATGACCGTGGCTGGAGCCGAGACCGCCTTCCATATCGACGCGGTGCGGTTTGCCGTCGGCGAGCGGACGCTGCTTGGCCCTGTCTCGCTCGAACTGCGGCGCTCGCGCGTCTACGGGCTGATCGGCCACAATGGTTCGGGCAAGTCGACGCTGATCAAGCTGCTGGCGCGCCAGCAGCCGGCAAGTTCCGGCGCCATCACCTTCGCCAGGCGGCCGTTGCCGAAATGGGGCGCTCGTGAGCTCGCCCGCGCGCTCGCCTATCTGTCGCAGACGATGCCGGCGGCAACGGGCCTCACGGTCCGCGAATTGGCGACGCTTGGGCGTTATCCTTGGCATAGCGCGCTTGGCCGCTTCAGCGGGCCGGACAGGCCGCATGTCGACGAGGCGCTTGTGCTGACCGACATGGACGGTTTCGCCAGACCGTCTGGTCGACGAATTGTCCGGCGGCGAGCGCCAGCGCGCGTGGCTTGCCGTGCCGGTGGCGCAGAACGCCGGCGTGATGCTGCTCGACGAGCCGATCTCCGCACTCGATATCGCCCACCAGGTCGAGGTGCTGGGGCTAGTCAAGGAACTCAGCCGCAAGCGCGACCTCTGCGTCGTCGTGGTGCTGCACGATCCCAACATGGCGGCGCGCTATCGCGACGAGCTGATCGCGCTGAAGGACGGCAAGCTGCTGACGCGCGGCACACCAGGCGAAATCATGCCGGGCGATGTGCTGAAAGGCATTTTCGGTGTGGACACGGGCGTGTTCGCGCACCCGGTCACCGGACAACCCGTCGGCTATGTGCCGTGACGAGATTTGATGCGGTGGCGCAATAGGAAGCGGCTGGTCGCCGCGAGAACAAGGAAGAAGCTGTTGTCTAGAACTCGTTTGTTGGCGGCGTTGGTCGCATCGGTGATCCTGGCAGGCGGCGGGGCCCTGGCCCAGGAGCAACCGGCCGGTACTGCTCCCGCAGCCGAGGCTCCTGACGCTCCCGCCGCACCGGCCACGATGGCACCCGCGCAGCAAGTTGGCCAGCCGGCCACGGCGATGCCTGCCGGAGCCGCGCCCTCGGGGGCGATGGAACTGAACCTGCCGCACGATTTGTCGCCATGGGGCATGTTCATGGCCGCCGACATCATCGTGAAGGTGGTGATGATCGGGCTGGCCTTCGCCTCGCTCGTCACCTGGACGATATGGCTGGCCAAGTCGCTGGAGATTTTCGGCGGCAAGCTTCGTATACGCCGGGCAGTCCGCGCGATCGGCGATGCCGCGACGCTGAAGCAGGCCAGCCGCGCGCTCGACCGCAGCGGCGGCCCCGGCGCGCTTCTGGTCAAGGCGGCGGAAGAGGAGACCGCGCTTTCGGCTGGCGCGCTCGACCATGTCGGCGGCGACGGACTGAAGGAACGCGTCACCTCGCGCCTGTCGCGCATCGAGGCGGCGGCGTCGCGGCGCATGTCGCGCGGCACCGGCGTGCTGGCGACGATCGGCTCCACCGCGCCGTTCGTCGGCCTGTTCGGCACCGTCTGGGGCATCATGAATGCCTTCATCGGCATCTCGCAGGCGCAGACCACCAATCTCGCCGTGGTCGCGCCGGGCATCGCCGAAGCGCTGCTGGCCACCGCGATGGGTCTCGTCGCGGCGATACCGGCAGTGGTGATCTACAACGTCTTCGCCCGCTCGATAGCCGGCTACCGGCAGATCCTCGCCGACGCCTCGGCGGGCGTCGAACGGCTGGTCAGCCGCGACCTGGATTTCCGCGCTGTCTCGCCGGCGACAGCCCTGGCGGCGGCGTAGCGGGGCGACGCCATGGGAAGCAGAATCCGACAGACAATGGATGACGATCTCGAGGAGAACCACGAGATCAACGTCACGCCCTTCATCGATGTCATCCTGGTGCTGCTGATCATCTTCATGGTCGCCGCGCCGCTAGCGACGGTAGACGTCAACGTCGACCTGCCAGGGTCGACGGCAACGCCCGCGCCCCGGCCCGAAACGCCGCTGTTCCTGACCTTGAAGGACGATCTTACGCTGGCGATCGGCAATGACACCGTGCCGCGCCCGGCCTTCGCGGCCACGCTGGCGAGCAGGACCAAGGGCGACAAGCAGACGCGCATCTTCCTGCGCGCCGACAAGGCGGTCGCCTATGGCGACCTGATGGAGGCCATGAACCTGTTGCGGGGCGCCGGCTATCTGAAGATCGCGCTGGTCGGCCTGGAGACGGCGCCCGTGGCCAACGCACCAGCAGCCGCGGGAGCCGCCGCGCCATGACACAGTCCGCCGCCCTGCCCACGCTACAGCTGTCGCGCTTCGGCTGGCGCGATCTTGGTCTTTGGACGGGGGCGGCGACGCTTATCCTTGGAGCCCATGTCGCGGTTGCCTATGCCGTGCAGACCTTCAGCATGGTCAATGAAGCGGATGGCGGTCCGCCACCGGCCCAGGTGATCGAAATGGCACCGATGACGGTGATGCCGGCCGTGGAGGAAGACGTCGCGGCGCTGGACGCAGTGATGCCTGACCAGAGCGAGCCAACGCCAACACCGACCACCGAGCCAACGTCCGAACAGGTCGAGAAGGCGGAGCCGGTTACCGAACGGCCGGAAGCGATCGCGCCCGAAGAGACCGAACCCACCCAGACCGAGAAGACGGACCAGGTCGATCAGCCGCCGCTGAACGAGGTGATTCCGGACATTGTCGAGGCTGTCGCCCCGGATGTGGTCATTCCGTTGCCGCAGGCAAAGCCGGTCGAGACGCCGAAGCAAAAGAAACCGGTCGAGGCTAAAGCCAAAAAGCCTGTCGACAAGCCCAAACCGAAGAAGGAAAAGACGGCACCGCCCAAGACGGTGACCGCCGCCAGCGCAGATGCCAAGCCAGCGGCCAAGACAGCGGCGCCTAAGTCGGCGGAAGCGACGGGGCGAACCGGCGACTCCAGCAAATGGGATTCAAAACTGCGCTCATGGATCAATCGGCACACGCGCTATCCCAGTGCGGCGAGAGCCCGACGCGCCGAAGGCAGTGCCTACGTCACGTTCACGGTCGACTCATCCGGCCGGGTTCTGTCCGCCAGGCTGACCCGTTCCTCAGGCAATGCCGACCTGGATCGGGCGGCCCTGTCCGTGCTCCAGGGTGCCACCGTGCCGGCACTTCCGCCGGAGCTTGGCGGGCGCCAAAGCCGCACGGCGCCGTTCGTCTTCAACCTGCGCAATTAGCGCGTCCTGGGGCGAAACGGTGGTGCCATGGACCCTCGCGCGGACAGCGGCCGATCAGCAACTCATCGACTGGCAGAGCGCCTCGACCTGCTCCAGGTAGAAACGGCATTTCGTGCGCAGGACCCGGAGGTTCGGATCGTCGGCGCCGTTGATCTCGATGGTTTGCATCATGAAATCGAAATGGATGTGAAAGGCGTCCGCCGCGCCCCAGAGGCTGTCGGCCTGCCAGGTGTCGGTCATCGCCGTTGCGACCAGTTGCCGGGCCTCGACGCGCGCGGCATCCGGTGATGCCGGTCGACTGGCGATCAGGACATGGAGCCGGCCGAAGACGCTTTCCCCGACGTCGGCGCTCCTGATGGGTGCGATCATGTTCATTGGCGGATCCCCCTCGATTCTCTAGGCATGATGTCCATTCTGCGGGCTGCGGGCGATCAAGGCGGGGATAGCGGCGGTATCGGACGGCCGACCCCTGATGATGTTGGCAAGCTCCGCGTCGGCCTGCTTGAACCAGTAGACCATGTCGGGACGCTCAAGGTCGCCGGCTGCCTTTTTCAGGAGCGGCAGCAGGGTTTGCAGCGCACACACTGTCTCCCACCGGTTCGGCTGAGAGCCTGCCGGCGCGCACAGGGCTGACGGTTGCATCCGCTACGCTCTCCGTGGCTGAGCGTGTTCCTTTACATTCGGCCTGGGATGCATCGGGTTGCCGCTGAGCTGCGCATGCCTTGCCGGCCGCGCGCCGCGCAGGACGTCGAAGGCTTCGGCATAGGCCATGCCCAGCAGATAGGAGATCATGGGAAAACGGCTTGCTTCGGCCATCTGCACCAGCTCATTGGTCATCGACGCGATATATTGAAGACTATCGATCTCTGACTGCCTTAGTGAATGATTTGCCACGTGCTGCTCCTGTTATCGGATGGAACTCGGGGAACGCGTACTGGCTACACAGAATAGAGTAAGTCGGCTAATTAATAGACTGGCCCGCCGAATGCGGGCTTGGTTCCGGGGTCGAGAGGGTCAACGCGTAAACGGGTGCGTCCGTGAGGCGGTCTAGGCCAAGGAGGCGCTTGATCGCCGAATGGCTGAGCGCTGCCGTGGGACAGGCCGACAAGCCATGTCTGGTCGCCGCCAACATCATGTTCTGGCCGATATGGCCGGCCTCGATCAGCACGACACGATAGGCGTTGGCATCCTCATATTTCCACATGGTGCGGTCGAGCCTGGCACAAAGCAGGATCAGGCATGGCATGGTATCGGCCCATTCCTGCCCGCCGACCAGTTCGGAGATCTTCGGCAGATGGTTGGCAGGAATCCTGCCGAGGTCGTGATCGGCGGCTGAATAATGATAGACGCCGGGGTCCAGACCCTCGACACCAAGCGCGACCACATAGGCCTCGTAAGGATTCCGCGCGCCACCCGAAGGGGTCATGCCCAGCGGCAGGGCGCCAACACAGTTGCTGGTCTCGCCGGTAATGCCCATACCCGCGAACAGGCAATCGGAGAGCTGTTTCGCGGTGATGGTGGGCGCGGCCGCGGTGCGGTTGGTGCGGCGCCGCGCCATCAGGCTCAGCAGTTCGTTGTCGTCGAGTGCGTTCGGCAGCCGGATGGCGCCGGCGGCATTCTTGAGCATGAGGTCGGGCTGCGCGACGTGCCCGGCGCGTTCGATCTGGCGGGCCTCGGCCTGTTCGATGGTCATGAACTCCGAGTCCTGGACGCAGAAATGCATCAGCGCCGTCGGAATGCCCCAGCTCCACTGCCCGGAGAACTGCGTTTCCTGTTCGGCTAGCGGCGAGCCGGCGGTGACCAGGGCGGAAAAATCAAGCAATTGCGGCACGACGGCATTGAGATCGGATTTCGACCATCCGTGGGCGCGTGCGATCTCCGCCGTGGAGGCCCATTCGTCCCAGGACGCAAGAAGACCGATCACCTCGGGGCTGCAGTCGAAGACGCTTCTGGTCAGGAAATTACAGGCCGTGACCTTGTTGGTTCCGGGATAGAAGACAAGCGTTTTTGAAGAGCGCATTTTCATGATGCTGAATGCCGTTTTGTGAATTTGAGGCGCCGACGGGCGAACATCCCGTCGGCGCCGAACGACTTCAGCGCTTGTTGTAGTGCATGCCCTGCGAAAAGAAGACGGTCTGCGTGCCCGCGGCAACCGTCAGCTTCGGGGCATTGTTCACTTTCTTGGCCATTTTCGTCCCTTTCCCGACCCCCCAATGGGATCTGTTGAAGGATCCCCACCGTGGGATCCGCGAGAAGAAAGGTAAGTTCGAAAGAGTTAATGATTTGTTAAAACCGTAGTAAAGGGCACGCGATCTAAAATATCTTTCTTCGCGACAAAGTTTAAAAAATCGATTTTTCTCGGATAGTGAGTAGGTATACGCTAGCATACGCTCTTTCGAGGTATTCTTATTCTCATTTAGCGTAAATTGGATGCGCGAGATCAGCCCTGCCCGTCCCGAGCGAGGCTGACGACCAACGGATCGATGCCCGGATCGTCAAGCTTGACGACATGCGCCATGCGGATCGCATGCCGTGGCCGGATGCCGGACATGTCCTGCCGCATGATGACGGATACGAATGCCGGCCCGGCCTCGGTCAGGAGCATGGCCTTGCCGATCAGAACCGGTTCGGAGATCGGCGCCCATTGCACGGAGATCAGCGACGGCTCGCCGGTCTGGCGACGGTTGACGCCGCTGAAATAAATCCAGTTCAGGCGAGAGATCGCCACGCCATAATGATTGCCGCGCGCCCGAGCCCATGTCGAGCCACGGCGCTCCGACCACCCGGTGACTCTGCGGAATGTGACCAGTTCGACGTCGCGACGCACGAAGGTTACCGACCGCATCAAGAGGTCGGAACGGGTCGGGATCGAAAAATAGGTGAAATAGGTGCCTCCCGCGATCGATGGAGCGGGCGGGCGGATCATCTGCTTGAACAGGCTTTCCGAAATCGGCGGCAGGCCTGGGGCCATTGGCTCGGGAAGACCCGGGTCCCGGTACAGTTCGGCTTCATCGATGCGGAAGTAGTCGCAGATCAGTTTGGCAGTGGCCTTGTTCGGAACGGTCTGCCCCTGCAGGTAACGTTCGAACTGCGTGCGGTTGATACCCAACTCGCGGCACACCGCGCTGACGGAGGCATGGTTTTCGCAGAGCCGTCTGAGATTTGCAGCGAGATTCTCGCGAATGGACACGTCTTTGCTTTCGCAGGCGAATTCTTCATTCCGACTCGGAATCCATATAGCGCCTTCGGTCGCCCCCCGCCGAAACGCCCTGCCGCAACTCACAGAAAAAACTGATTTGAGAACGGCAGTCTAATGAGGCGGCTTTCAAAAAAAATAGCGCAATCCCGACAACGGCCATCGCCATAAGTCCAATTGACAATCTCTCTTGCCTCGGACTTCGCCAAATCGCCTATGGCTTTTTTTGGGGGGCTTTGGCGCGCCGAACGCCGCGTCGCCATGCATCGCATGTGCCTGCGCCCCGGCGGCGCGCCAAAAAAGGGAGAAGCGATTATTCCGATGGTGGAGCTGAGGAGGATCGAACTCCTGACCTCGTCATTGCGAACGACGCGCTCTCCCAGCTGAGCTACAGCCCCGTCCAACGGATGGCGCATTTATCGGGCGCGGCGGATTTCTGTCAAGGCGGCGTTTTGCCGAAATGCTCGTCGGCCGGCGCGGCGGCTGCCGGCCCTTGCCGGTTTCGCGTGCAATGGCTACATGTCGGCAACAATCGGAGACAGGCATGCTCGCCCTCATTCAAACCATCGTCATGGCGCTCGACCTCTACTGGTGGATCATCATCGCCTCGGCGATCTTTTCCTGGCTCTACGCCTTCAACGTCGTCAATTCACGCAACCAGTTCGTCGGCAGCATCGGCAACATGCTCTATCGGCTGACCGAGCCGGCACTGCGGCCCATCCGCCGCTTCATGCCTGACCTTGGCGGCATCGACATCTCGCCGATCATCCTGCTTTTGATCCTGTTTTTCGTCAGGCAGTTCATTCTCACCACGGTAGCCCCGCTGGTGCTGTGATCCCGACAATTGCATGAGCGCGCCGCTGCGCATCCGCGAGAACGGCATCGATCTGTTCGTGCGGCTGACACCAAAATCTTCCGTGGACAGGTTGGAAGGCTTCGAAACATCGGCGGACGGGCGAAGCCATTTGAAGGCGCGGGTCCGCGCGGTGCCGGAAAACGGCGCGGCCAATCACGCGCTGGAGAAGCTGGTCGCCAAGACGCTGGGAGTGCCGGCATCGGCCGTGTCGGTCGTCGCCGGCGGCACGGCACGGCTCAAGACGCTTCGCATAGCGGGCGATCCAGGGGCGCTGGCGCAGCGTGTCGAGGCGCTGGGCTGATCCGCAATCAGTGCTGTGGCAACTCCGGACTGACTGTCGGCGGGACAGCACCCCCTCTCTGCCCTGCCGGACATCTCCCTCAGGGGAGATCGGCACCCTCGGCGTCGACCCTCAATCGCCCAGCGGCAGACGCGGGTCGTCGACCTTCAGCGTGTTCACGCTTTGCTTGATGCGGCGCAAATTCTCCAAGACCTTTGGGCCGCGCGTCTCGGCGACCGAAGTCACGATCATGTCCACGATCGCCAGCAGCGCGTAGCGCGACGACGTGGGCTTGTAGATGTTGCCATCCTCGAGCGGCTGCAGGTGTATGACCGTGTCGGCCACCTTGGCCAGTGTCGAATCGGGTGCGGTGACGGCCACCGTGGTGGCGCCGTATTGCTGCGCGACCTGCACCGCCTCGATGACCGAGCGTGCATAGCCGGACACTGAAAAGGCGACCAGCGTGGTTTCCGGCGTGGCAACGGCGGCGTACATGCGCTGCAACTGGCCGTCGATCTGGGCCAATACCGGCAGGCCGAGCCGGAACAGCCGGTTCTGCATCTCGGTCGCCATCATCGAGGAGATGCCGCCGGAGCCGATGCACAGCACATTGCCTGACGTCGCAAGCCGCTCGGCGACAGCGACCAGCGTCGTCATGTCGAGGTTCTCGCTGGCGCGCTGGATGGCCGAGATGGCGGCTTCGGTGATGGCGGAGGCGATGCGCTGTTCGCGGGCGTCGCGGCTCAGCGGCTCGGGCGACAGATACTGGCCGCCGATGGCGATGGCCTGCGCCAGGTAGAATTTGAAGTCGCGCAGCCCCTCGCAGCCGAGATTGCGGCAGAAGCGCGTCACCGTCGGCTCGCTGACGCCGACGCGCGCGGCGATCTCGGAGATCGCGGCCTTGGAGGCGAAATCGAGATCGGATAGCACGAGGCCAGCCAGCCGGCGATCCGACTTGGTGCCGTCCTGCGACATCAGCTGCAGCCGCGTGATGATGTCGGCCGGCGTCTTCATGCCCGTGTGTTCGTCTTCATGTCGGCACTTCTCGTTTCACAGCGGCAGGCCTGTCGCCTTGTCGAACAGATGGATGTTGCCAGGATCGACCGAGACCGGCAGCAGGTCGCCCGGCCTGACCGGCACCCTGTCGCGGAACACGGCGCGCACCGTATCGGCGCCGATGGCGCCATAGACGTGGGTTTCGGCGCCGGTCGGCTCGACGACATCCACCTTGAGCGCCATGGCGTCGGCGGCTTCACCGATGATGAAGTGCTCGGGTCGGATGCCGGCCTCCACGGCGCCGCCCGCCGGCACCGCCTTGCCGGCAAGCGCCAGCCGCCCGCCGCCCGCCGATTCGAACCATGTCTTCTCAGGCGTTGTCTTCAGAGCCCCGGACACAAAGCTCATCGACGGCGAGCCGAGGAAGCCGGCGACGAACTTGTTGGCCGGCCTGTCATAGAGTTCGAGCGGCGCTCCGACCTGCTGGATCCGGCCACGGTCCATCACGACGATGCGGTCGGCCATGGTCATGGCCTCGATCTGGTCGTGGGTGACGTAGACGATGGTCGATTTCAGCCGCTGGTGCAGCGCCTTGATCTCGGTGCGCATCTGCACGCGCAATTGGGCGTCGAGGTTGGACAGCGGTTCGTCGAACAGGAACACCGACGGTTCGCGCACGATGGCGCGGCCCATGGCGACGCGCTGGCGCTGGCCGCCCGACAATTGCCGGGGATAGCGGTCGAGATAGGAGAACAGGTTGAGGACGCCCGAGGCCTTCTTGACCTTCTGGTCGATGGTCGCGCGGGTCTCGCCGCGGATCTTCGGTCCGAAGCCGATATTGTCGGAGGCTTTCAGATGCGGGAACAGCGCATAGGACTGAAACACCATGGCGATGTTGCGCTGCTGCGGCGGCAGGTCGTTGGCGCGCACGCCGCCGATCAGGAGATCGCCCGACGTGATCGTCTCCAGGCCGGCCAGCATGCGCAGCAAGGTCGACTTGCCGCAGCCGGACGGACCGACCAGCACCACGAATTCGCCGCTCTTGATGTCGAGGCCGATGTCCTCGAGGATCCTGTGCTGGCCGAAGGATTTCGACAGGTTGCGAAACAGGACGTCGGTCATGGTCACGCTCCCAATATGTCGTCGATGAACGGCAGGCAGCCGGCGGTCAACCCCGCATCCACGGGCATCACCACGCCTGTTACGCCCGAGGCACGCTCCGACGCAAGAAAAGCCACGGCTTCGGCCACTTCCGAAGCATTGACGATGCGGCCGAGCGGGTAGAGTCGCTGCAACTTGCCCAGGATTTTCGGATCCTTGGCCAGGCGATGGTCCCAGGCGGCGGTGCGGATCGATCCCGGGCAGACGACATTGGCGCGCACGCCGCTGCGGCCAAGCTCGACCGCGATCGATTTGGCATAGGCGTTGATGCCGGCCTTGGCGGCCGCATAGGCCGGATTGCCGAAATGCGCGATGGCGTTGACGGAAGAGATGAAGACGATGCTGCCTGAGCCGCGCGCGGCCATCGCCTTGGCGATAGGGTCGGCGAAGGTCATGACCCCGGTCAGATTGAGGTCGAGTTCATGCTCGATATTGTCGGCGTTGAGTGCGGAGATCGTCTCGGCGCGCGTCCAGCCGGCATTGTTGATCAGGATATCGGGCACGCCGTCCTTGTCCAGCACAGCGGCGATCCCCGCCTCGATCGAAGCCCGGTCGAGAAGGTTGAAGACATGGCGCGAGGCAAGCCGCGGGCTTGCCAGCGCCTCCTCGGACTGGTCACAGCCGACCACCCGCGCGCCCCTGTCGGCCAGCAGCGCGACGATGGCCGAGCCAAGGCCGCCGCCGGCACCGGTGACGACGACAGTGCGGCCGGCGAATTCGGCTTTCGAAACCACGGCGCTTGCTCCTCCCGCAGGTCAGGCAGATGCCGGCAGGCTAAAGAAAGGAATGTAATTAAGCAACATGATAATCTGCTTGCATGGCACGAATTCATCGATAATGTAGGAAAGTCACATAAATCTTGTGCCCAGCCATCGGCACAGGGAGCGCAAATGCGCGAAACAAATGGGAGAGATCGGATGAGCCTTGCCAAATGGACTGTCGGCCTGATGGCCGGAATGAACATGCTGGCCTTCGCGGCGCAGGCGAATGCGGGTGAGGTGCGCGTCACCGTCGCCGAATACAGCGCAAAGACCGGCCCCTATTTCGAGGAAGTGAAGAAGGAGTTCGAGGCAAAGAACCCAGGCATCACCGTCAAGTTCGAAGTCGTGCCGTGGGACGTGCTCCTGCAGAAGCTGACCACCGACATCACCGCCGGCACCAATGCGGACCTGTCGATCATCGGCACGCGCTGGCTGATCGACTTCGTCCAGCAGGATGTCGCCGAGCCGCTCGACAGCTACATCACGCCCGAATTCAAGGGGCGTTTCATCGATACCTTCCTGTCGCCCTCGATCATGAACGGCAAGACCTACGGCCTGCCGATCGCGGCGTCTGCCCGCGCCATGTATTACAACAAGGAACTGTTCGAGAAGGCCGGGATCGCCAAGCCGCCGGCAACCTGGACCGAGTTGCAGGACGATGCCCGCAAGATCAAGGCGCTGGGGTCCGGTACTTTCGGGTTCGGCCTGCAGGGCAAGGAGATCGAGACCGACGTCTATTACT
Organism: Mesorhizobium loti; assembly: GCF_013170705.1. Classification (NCBI taxonomy): domain Bacteria; kingdom Pseudomonadati; phylum Pseudomonadota; class Alphaproteobacteria; order Hyphomicrobiales; family Phyllobacteriaceae; genus Mesorhizobium; species Mesorhizobium loti. The sequence continues at coordinate 1,274,599 of NZ_CP033334.1, forward strand.
ACTACGCCATGTGGTCGCAGGGCACCGAGATCCTGAACAAGGATGGCACGTCGGGCCTCGGCACGCCGGGCGCGCTCGAGGCCGCCAAGCTCTACAAGTCGATGATCGACGAAGGCCTGACCGAGCCGGGCGTCACCTCCAACAACCGCGAGGATGTGCAGAACCTGTTCAAGCAGGGCAAGGTCGGCATGATGATCACCGCGCCCTTCCTGTCCAACCAGATCAAGGACGAGGCGCCGACCCTGAAATATGGCGTCGCCGCCATTCCGGCCGGCCCGACCGGGGCGCGCGGCACTTATGGCGTCACAGACTCGATGATCATGTTCAAGAACTCCAAGAACAAGGATGAGGCCTGGAAGCTGATGGACTTCCTGTTCACCACGGAGCAGCGCGCCAAGTTCACGCAAGGCGAGGGCTTCCTGCCGGTGAACAAGGAAGAGGCCAAGATGGACTATTACGTCAACAATGCCGACCTCGCCGCCTTCACCGCGCTCTTGCCCGACGCCCGCTTCGCGCCGGTCATTCCGGGCTGGGAAGAGGTCGCCCAGATCACGTCCGATGCAATGCAGAAGATCTATCTCGGTGGCGACCCCGAGGCAGGCCTGAAGGACGCGGCGGCCAAGGCCAACGCAGTGTTGAAGAAATAGGGGCCGTGCCCAAGAATAGGGCGTATCTCCCTGCGCCCGTGGCGCGCCTCAGATTCAGGCGGGGCGCGCCACTCCCCTTGTAAGAAGCATGCAACGGCTCCCCTATGGGGATGGCGAGGGCCGACAAGGCAATCACTCCGGACAAAAGGATAAATCGCCAACGTCAGCGCCGCCCCTCATTGCCCTGCCGGGCATTTCTCCCCGTATGGTGACGGGAGAAAGGGCTGGCCGCGATCTCGGCTCCTCTTTTGAGACGCCGGTGATTGGCGAAAGCGGCAACGAAGGCGCCCCTCTCCCCGTCACTATACGGAGAGAGGATGCCGGCAGGCAGGTGAGGGGCGGCGCAAACGTTGGGAAGAGTTTGTGAACCGAGCGCCTAAGAAGAACAAGTCAGTATTAGCCTGGCTCGCAAGCCAGCGCCATTGATGCCTCGCAACGCGGTACAAACCAGCCGATGCAAAATCGCTTCTTGCCCTATCTCCTGACCTTGCCCAGCCTGTTCCTGGCGGCGGTCGTCATCTTCTGGCCGGTCTGGGACCTGATCCAGATCTCGACGCATGACGTCAACCGCTTCGGCCAGTTGCGCGAATTCAGCGGCCTTGCCAATTTCGCGGCACTTGCCGCCGATCCCGACTTCGTCGCGGCACTCTGGCGCACCGGCCTATGGACCGTGCTGGTGGTGGGCGGCGCACTGCTGCTGTCGGTGCCGGTGGCGATGATCCTCAACACCGATTTCTATGGACGCGGTCTTGCCCGTGTCATCATCATGCTGCCCTGGGCGGTGTCGCTGACCATGACGGCGGTGGTCTGGCGCTGGGCGCTGAGCGGTGAAAGCGGCATGCTGAATTCCGCGCTGCTCGGGCTTGGCCTGATCGACCATAACATCCAGTGGCTGGCCAGCGCCGAGACGGCGTTTCCGATGCAGGTGCTGATCGGCATATTGGTGACGGTCCCGTTCACCACGACGATCTTCCTCGGCGGCCTGTCGTCGATCCCGGACGATCTTTACGAGGCGGCCGCGCTTGAGGGCGCCACGCCGCTGCAGCAGTTCCGCGAGATCACCTTTCCGCTGCTGAAACCGTTCATCAACATCGCCATCGTGCTCAACACCATCTATGTCTTCAATTCGTTCCCGATCATCTGGGTGATGACGCAGGGCGGGCCGGCCAACTCGACCGACATCCTGGTCACCCACCTCTACAAGCTGGCCTTCCGCATCGGCAAACTGGGCGAGGCCTCGGCGGTGTCGCTGGTAATGTTCGCCATATTGCTGGTCTTCACCATGATCTATGTGCGCCTCGCCATGCGGGAGCAACGCGCATGACGCCCAAGCTCAAACGCACCGTCATCGCCTGGCTGCTTTTGGCGCCCTTGATCGTGGTGACGATCTTTCCCTTCGCGGTGATGTTCCTGACCGCGGTCAAGCCACGGCAGGAAGTGCTGTCACCGACATGGTGGCCGAGCGAGTTCCGCTGGTCGAACTTCTCCGACATGTGGGTGGCGACCGGTTTCGGCCAGGCGCTGGCCAACTCGCTCTATGTGTCGGTCATCGCCACGGTCGGCGCCATCCTCATCTCCGTGCCCGCCGCCTATGCGATGTCGCGCTTTCGCTTTGCCGGCTACGGGGCCTTTCGCCAGTTCCTGCTGATCTCGCAGATGATCTCACCGATCGTGCTGGTGCTGGGCCTGTTCCGGCTGATGGCCGCCTGGGGGCTGGTCGAATCGACGACGGCGCTGGGCTTCATCTACATGGCCTTCAACGTCGCCTTCACCGTGTGGATGCTGCAGAGCTATTTCGACACCATTCCGCGCGATCTCGAGGAAGCCGCCTGGATGGAAGGCGCCGGCCGCTGGCTGACCTTGCGCAAAGTGTTCCTGCCGCTCTGCCTGCCGGCGATCGCGGTCACGGCGATCTTCACCTTCATCAACGCCTGGAACGAATTCGTCGTGGCGCTGACCATGCTGCGCAGCCAGGAAAGCTACACGCTGCCGATCCAGGTCTTTTCTCTCGTCGCCGGCCGCTACACGATCGAGTGGCATCACGTCATGGCCGCCACTTTGCTGGCGACACTGCCTGTGGCGATCCTGTTCATCTGGCTGCAGCGCTATCTCGTGCGCGGGCTGGCGCTCGGGGCGGTCAAATAGCAATTCCAGAAAGGTGTGCAGCGGTTTCCCACTGGAATTGCAAGAAACAGATAGCGTCACCACGGAGTCTTCATGCGTATCTTCACCGCCTCGCTGGCGACGGAAACCAACACCTTCTCGCCGGTGCCGACCGACCGGGCCTCGTTCGAGATGGCGTTCTATGCCGGGCCGGGCAAGCATCCTGAGACGCCGACCTTGTGTTCCTCGCCGATCGTGGCCTTGCGCCGCCGCGCGGCCGCCGAAGGACTGACCGTGATCGAAGGCACCGCCACCTGGGCGGAGCCGGGCGGCCTGGTGCAGCGGCAGACCTTCGAGGCGCTGCGCGACGAGATTCTCGGGCAACTCGAGGCGGCACTGCCGGTCGACGCGGTCATCCTCGGCCTGCATGGCGCCATGGTAGCGCAAGGCTATGACGATTGCGAAGGCGACCTGCTCGAGCGCGTGCGGGCAATTGTCGGACCCAAGGTGGTGATCGCCTCCGAGTTCGATCCGCACAGCCATCTGACGCCAAAGCGCGTGGCGGCCTCCGATATCATGGCCTATTTCCTCGAATTCCCGCACACCGACTTCTATGAACGCGGCGAACATGTCGTCGAGCTTGGCCTGGCTGCCGCGCGCGGCGAGATCAAGCCGGTGATCTCGACCTTCGACTGCCGCATGATCCAGGTGCTGCCGACCAGCCGCGAGCCGATGCGCTCCTTCGTGGACCGTATCAAGGCCATGCACGGCAAGGACGGCGTGCTGTCGGTATCGGTCATCCACGGCTTCATGGCCGCCGACGTGCCGGAAATGGGCACGCGCATCCTCGTCGTCACCGACAACGACAAGGCCGCAGGCGATGCGCTGGCGCAACAGCTGGGACGCGAACTCTATGCCATGCGCGAAAAGACGGCGATGACGATGCTTGATACCGCCGACGGCATCGACCGGGCGCTGGCCGTACGTGCCGGGAATCCCGGCAAGCCCGTGGTCATCGCCGACATCTGGGACAATCCCGGCGGCGGCGTTCCCGGCGACGGCACCTTCGTCTTGCGCCAGATGCTGGCGCGTGGCCTGGACAAGTTTGGCGTGGCGACGATCTGGGATCCGATTGCCGTGACCTTCTGCCTGGCGGCAGGCGAGGGCGCTGTCATCGACCTGCGTTTCGGCGGCAAGGCAGGACCCCAGGCGGGTGAGCCGATCGATGCGCGCGTCAAGGTGCTGAAAGCCGTCAACGAGGGATGGCAGAGTTTCGGGCCAAGCCGGGTGACACTTGGGCCGGCCGCCTTGGTCCGCATCGAAGGCACCGAGGTCGACATCATCCTCAACACCAATCGCACGCAGACTTTCGAGCCGGACATTTTCTCCAACATCGGCGTCGATCCGCTGGCCAAGGACATGCTGCTGATCAAGTCGACCAACCATTTCTATGCCGGATTCGAACCGATAGCCGCCGAGATCATCTATGTCTCTGCGCCGAGTTCCTATCCGAGCAATCCCGCGGTGACGGATTACAAGAAGTTGACACGGCCGGTGTGGCCGAGGGTGAAGGATCCGTGGAAGAACGGCGCTGATGATCTCCCCCGTTGAGGGGTAGATGTCGCCGAAGGCGACAAAGAAGGGCGCCTCACGCGAAGCGCCAACCCGCATCCGCTGCAGCAGGCCGAGCCCGGTCGGACCGACCCCCTCTGGCCGCTTCGCGGCCATCTCCCCCTCGAGGGGGGAGATTGGCTGGCGCTACACCAGCCCGCGCTTCACCATCATCGCTTCCGGCGAAGGCATCTTGCCGCGGAACGCAGTGTACAGCTCTTCCGGGTCCTTCGAGCCGCCGGCGGCGTAGATGTTCTTCCTCAGCCGCTCGGCCAGCGCCGGGTTGAAGGGATCGCCGGTCTCCTCGAAGGCGGCGAAGGCATCGGCGTCCAGCACTTCCGACCACATGTAGGAATAGTAGCCGGCCGAGTAGCCGTCGCCCGAGAAGACATGGCCGAAATGCGGGGTGCGGTGGCGCATGGCGATGGTGTCGGGCATGTCGAGCCTGTCGAGCGTTTCGGCTTCGAAACGAAGCGGCTCCGCCGGGGCATCGGGCCGAGCGTGATAGGCCATGTCCATCAAGGCGGAAGACGTGAATTCGACCGTGGCGAAGCCGGCCCCGAACGTGCGCGTGGCCAGCATCTTGTCGAGCAGCGCCTTCGGCATCGGCTTGCCTGTCTTGACATGCAGGGCGTGCTTTTCCAGCACCGCCGGCACCGTCAGCCAATGCTCGTAGAGCTGCGAAGGCAGCTCGACGAAATCGCGGCTGACCGAAGTGCCCGCGACCGACGGCCAGGTGACGTCGGTCAGCATGCCGTGCAGCGCATGGCCGAATTCATGGAACAGCGTCTTCGCCTCGTCGACAGACAGCAGTGCCGGCTCGCCGGCCGGCGGCTTGGCGAAGTTCATGATGTTGTAGATCACCGGCTTCGAGCCTTGGCCAAGCTTGTATCCGGACTTCAGCGCGCTCATCCAGGCGCCGGACCGCTTCGAGGGCCGCGCGAAATAGTCGGCAAGGAACAGGGCACGCTCGCTGCCATCGGCATTCTTTACCACAAAGACGCGCGCATCGGGATGCCAGGCTGCAATGCCCTTCTTCTCCTCGAAGGTGATGCCGAAGAGTTTGGTCGCCACGTCGAAGCAGGCGTCGATGACCCGGTCGAGCTGGAGATAGGGCTTCAGTTCCGCCTCGTCGAAAGCGAATTTTTCCGCGCGCAGCTTCTCCTGGTAGAAGCGCCAGTCCCAGGCGGCGAATTTTTCATTGCTGCCGGCTTCCGCCGCCAGCCGTTCCAATTCCTTCTGGTCGGCGGCGGCCTTTTCCAGCGCCTTTTCCCACACCGGATCGAGCAGCGCGTGCACCGCCTTCGGCGTCTTGGCCATGGTGTCGTCGAGCTTCAGCGCGGCGAAGGAAGCGTAGCCGAGCAGTTTCGCCTTTTCGGCGCGCAGCTTCAGCATGTCGCGCACCACGGATGTGTTGTCGCTGGCGCCGCCATTCTGGCCTCGCATGGTGAAGGCGCGGAAGGCAATCTCGCGCAGGTCGCGGCGTTCCGAGAAGGTCGTGAACGGCTCGTAGATCGAGCGCGACAGGGTGACGGCGTAGCGGCCTTTCTGGCCGCGAATCTCGGCGGCCTCGGCCATCGAACTTTTCAGGAAATCCGGCAGGCCGGCAAGATCGGCCTCGTCGAGGAACAGTGCCCAGTCGCGCTCGTCGGCCAGCACGTTCTGGCCGAAAGTCGTGCCGAGCGAGGACAGTTCCTCATTGATCCTGGCCAGCCGCTTCTTGCCCTCGGCATCGAGCTTGGCGCCGGAGCGGACAAAACCCTTCCAGGTCCTCTCCAGCACCCGCAAGGTCTCGGCGTCGAGCCCGAGGCTCTCGCGGCGCTGGTAGAGATCGTCGATGCGGGCGAAGAGTTTCTCGTTCATCGAGATCGCCGAGAAATGCCTGGACATTTTTGGCGAGATGTCGCGCTCCAGCGCCTGGATCGTATCGTTGGTGTAGGCGCCGGCCCGGCACCAGAAGATCGACGAGACGTGATCGAGCGCCTCGCCGCCCAGCTCCAGCGCTTCAAGCGTGTTCTCGATGGTCGGTGCCTCCTTGTTGGCGGCGATCGCGTCGATCTCGGCCTCATGCGCCTTCAGCGCCGCGTCGAAGACCGGGGAAAAATCACTGTCGCCGATATGGGCGAAGTCCGGCAGGCCGAGCGGGCCTTCCCACGCGGTCAGCGGATGGGCGGCGAGGTCGACGGCTTTCGTGGAGGACATGGAGGGTCTTTCGCTGGCATCAATGAGGAGGGTGTCACCGATGTAGGGCGCGGTCCGCGGGGCCGCAATATGGCAGTTGGCCGATCCGCCTCAATAGTCTTCGCAGTTTTCGGCGATTGCCGCTTGCGAGCTTGCGGTGATGCGGCTGTCTGTCACCGCGAAGGTTTCCTGCATCAGCATGTCATTGTTGGGGAAGTCGTAGCAGGCGATCACCGTGGTGACACCGCCCTCGCTCTTCTCGATCCGGTGGCGGATCGCGGCACCCGCTACCGCGCCTTTCCACTCATCGAGCGAGGCGATGAACTCCTGCTTGCCTTGAACGATGCCGAGGTCATCGAGCTTGATGCGGACATCGTCGGCAAGCAGGTCGGCGAGTTCTGTACGGTCGGCGACCAGGAGCGCCGCATACCAGCGGCTGATGATGGCGCCGTCATCGGCTCGGGCGGCGATAATTGCCACCAGCAACGCGGCCGCCGTGAGAACGACCGACCGGACGTTCATCACCTGGCGCACCGCCCCGTTCATTCCAGCACCGGCCGCTCGAAATCGCCGGTGTCCTTGTTCATCACCCAGAGCTCCCCGGTCGAAATGTCGAACCAGGCCCCGTGCAGCGACAGCCGGCCCTTGCCCTCGAGGATCGAGACGCAAGGAAAGGTCCTGAGGTTGGCGATGGAATACCGGATCGAGATGCGCTCGAGTGCTGTCTGGCGCTCCGTTGCCGTCATGAAGGTGCTGGAGGAGACGGTCTCGGCGGCTGGCGCGATCAGGCTCATCCACTTGCCGATGAAGTCGCCGGGGGACAGCGGCGCCGAATTGGGGTCGAGCGCGGCGCGGATGCCGCCGCAGCGGCCATGGCCCATGACGACGATATTCTTGACCTTGAGGCTCTGCACCGCGAATTCGAGCGCCGCCGAGGTCGAGTGGAACTCGCCATCCGGCTCGTAGGGGGGCACCAGATTGCCGACATTGCGCAGCACGAAGAGTTCGCCCGGCCCGGCGTCGAAGATCGCTTCAGGGGCCGATCGGGAATCGCAGCAGGCGACGATCATCGTCTCGGGGGCCTGCCCCTCTCGGGCGAGCTCGCGATAGCGGCCGCTCTCGGTGAGGTAACGGCCGTTCATGAAATTGCGGTAGCCGGTGAGGAGGTGGTCGGGAAGATGAGGCATGGGCGGCTAAGGCCTTTCCTTGGTTGGAGGCGGCAGCTCGTTGCGGTCGAGAAAGGCTCTAGCGGCAAATGCCGGTCGCGAGCAATGCAGAATTGTGGGAGCTGGGCATAAATGCCATGCGCCGAAGCGGGCGGGTGTCGATATTCATGCCCAGATGGCGACCGGTATGCCACGACCGTCAGCGAGCGGCGGGTTGGGAAATGGCTTCGCCCTGCCGCTGGCGATGCGGCCGGCGATCAGCATCATGACAGCCGCGTCGAGGAAATCGTCCGCGGCCGCCCCGCGCGGCGGCGGCTGGTCGAGAAAACCCATGTCATAACCGTGCCGGCAGAGCAGCGCCTTGCGCTCCGCCATGCCGGCCGGATTGATGCTGCCCCTGATCTTCTTCGGCAATTGCATGGCCTGATTGCCATTCAAGCGGCAGAAGGCGACCTCCGGATGCGATTCGAAGACGCGGCCGCGCAGATCCGGCCGCGCGATCAGCAAGGCGTCGATCTCGCGGATCTTCGAAAAGATGCCGAAGGCCTGGATGGAAACGCCGCGCGGCGGGTCCGATGTGGCCCTGGCCAAATCGCTTGCCTTGCGATGCCCGGCGTACCAGGCTTCGACGGTGGTGAAATCGCTCGTGTCGGCATAGAGCGCGGCGCGGGACGGGATCGAAAAGACGCTGGACTGGCGTGCCCCAAGCAGCGGCCTGACCAGCGCTTCCGGTCCGCGCCCGCCTTTGCTGGAGAATTCGGGCAGGCCGATCGGCATGTCGACGGCGACAATCGCATTGTCCGGGCTTGCCTTGAGCAATGCAGCGAAGCTGGCGAACACCTCGACTTGGGGCGTCGAACCGGGGTTACGAGGCGTCGAACCGGGGTTACGAGGTGTCGAGCCGTGCTCGCGCCGCACGGCGATCCAGCCGGCCTTGCAGCCATCGGCGCCGACGAGCACGACCTCGGTCGAAGTCACGCCCGGCGGTCCCGCCCCGGATGCGTGAGGTGGCGCAGTTGCACCATGGCCATCGGGTGCGACAGGCTCTGGGCGTCGGTTTCGAGCTGCAGCTCGTCGCCGCCCCGCTTGGCGGTACGTGCCAGGATCTCGTAGACCGCCGCCGTGGTCGACTGCAGCGCCTTGATCGGCGGCTGGCCGGAAAGGATGCGGGCGAGGTAGACGGCCGCTGTCAGGTCGCCCAGGCCGTTCGGCGGCTTGTCGATCAGGCGGTGCTCCGCAAGCAGGGCCTGGGTGCCGTCGAGCAGCAGATTGCCAGTACCGCCTGAAATCATCGACTGTGCCGAGGTGACCAGCATGGTCGACGGTCCGGCATGGAGTGCCGCCGAAATCACCGATTTCAGATCGGGCAACGGAACGCCGGCCATCCATTCGAGTTCGTAGCGATTGGGCGTGGCGATGTTGGCGATCGGCATCAGCCGGTCGCGCATGGCGACGGCGGTCGGCTCCGGCACATAGAGACCGCCGGAATCACCCATCACCGGATCGCAGATATAGACAGCGTCAGGCGTCCTGGCCTTCACCGCGGCGACCAGCGAAGCGACGGCCTCGGCCTGGCCGGCTTCGCCGAGATAGCCGGACAGCACCGCGCCGACCTCGCCCAGCCATGGCGCGCGCTCGAGATCGGCCATCAGCGCCTTGAACTGGTCGAGTGGCGGTACGATACGCGTCGCCCGCCCGTGGCCGGGATGCCAGGGCAGGATGACCGTCGGCACCGCCCAGACCGGAAAGCCGAGGGTCTCCAAGGCGAAGACGGCGGCACGGTTGCCGACCGAACCGCGCGCGACATGGCTGGAAATGACGATGACCGCACGCGGCGCGTCGGGTTTTTCGGCACTCATTGTTTTGTGATTCCTAGCTGCCCCGGATGAGGAAAAGCACGAGCCAGACCATCAGGCCCAGCGCCAGAAACAGGCCGAGTATCCTGCCAATGCGCGTGCCCCAGACTTCGATCGGGTCCGTGCGGTCGGCGTCGGCTGCGGCGACGTGGTCGCGCATACCTTTCGTCGTCCGCGCCACGAAGGAGGCGCCGGCCGGGTCGGTTTCTCGCGCGACGCGCTCCAAGATACGGCGCGATTCCCTGTCGCTGTCGGGGCGTTCCGCCATGATGATGTCCCGTTTTGCCCGGACCTTACCGCGTTCGCGCGGCCAATCACAGGGCCTTGCGGCAGGACGATACATTGTCGGGCGGCTCAAGAGGCCGAGGCCGTTTTCTTGCGCGCTGATTGTGCTAATGCTTCGCATGCAACTTCTACCGAGGGACCCCATCATGCTTGCCCAGCGCCTTCCCCGACCGTCGACATTCCGCACGCTGCCCGCCTTCCTGATGATGGCGATCGTGCTGCCGCTGCTTGCCGGCTGCGGCTACAACACGATCCCGACGGCGGAGGAGAATGCCAAGGCGGCATGGAGCGAGGTGCTGAACCAGTACCAGCGCCGCGCCGATCTCATCCCCAATCTGGTCGAGACGGTCAAAGGCTATGCCTCGCATGAAAAGGACACGCTCGACGCTGTCGTCGAGGCGCGCGCCAAGGCGACGCAGATCACGGTGACGCCGGACACGCTGAAGGATCCCGAAGCCCTCAAGAAATTCCAGGATGTCCAGGCCGGGCTGACCAGCGCGCTGTCGCGGCTGATCGCGGTGTCGGAGGCCTACCCCGACCTCAAGGCCAACCAGAATTTCCTGGCGCTGCAGGCACAGCTTGAAGGTACCGAGAACCGCATCGCGGTGGCGCGGCGCGACTACATCCAGGCGGTCAGGGACTATAATCTGACGCTGAAGACCTTCCCGTCCGTGCTCTGGGCCACCTTCTGGTTCCGCGGCAACGAGCCCTTCGCCAATTTCACCGTCGACGAAGACAAGATGCAGCCGCCGAAGGTCGATTTCGGCACGAAGCAGGGCGGGTGACAGCCGGAGCCAAACGTCGTGATCTTGCAGGCCGATGAGGGACGGCGTCTGGCTCGCCTTGTCGCAGCCATGCTCTTCATCCTGGCGCTTCCGTTGGCGGCCTTCGCAGCGGATCTGCCGGCGCTCACGGGCCGCGTCGTCGACGATGCGGGCATTATCGACGCCTCGACCAAGGCGGCGCTGACGCAAAAACTCGCCGACTTCGAGACAAAGGGTTCCGACCAGATCGTCGTCGCCACCATCCCCAGCCTCGACGGCGAGGAAATCGAACCCTACGCCAACCGGCTGTTCCGCTTCTGGAAACTTGGCCAGGCCAAGGAGAACAACGGCGTCCTGCTGCTGGTCGCGCCGAACGATCGCAAGATGCGCATCGAGGTCGGCTACGGGCTGGAAGGCACGCTGACCGACCTGCACACCAAGCTGATCATCGAAAACGACATGGTGCCGGCATTCCGCGCCGGCGACTTCTCCGGTGGCATCTCCAAGGCCGTGGACGACATGGTCATGGTGCTGGAAGGCAACCCGGAGGAGCTGGAAGCGCGCGGCAAGCGCAACCAGGAGGCGCCGTTCAATTCCGACAACCTGTTCTTCGCCATCTTCATCAGCATCTGGGCGATCATCTTCTTCGGCAGCATCGCCGCCTCCATCCTGCCGCCGATCTTTGGCCAGAAGCTCGGGCCAGGCCGCTATCGCTGGCTTGGCATGACCTTCGAGCCCGGACGGCGCTCCTCATCCGGGGGCGGCTGGTCCTCGGGGAGCTCAGGCGGCGGCTGGTCTTCGGGTGGGGGCGGTGGCGGCTTTTCCGGCGGCGGCGGCTCGTCCGGCGGTGGTGGCTCCTCGGGAAGCTGGTGACGGCATGACGACACGCACCGTCAGCACGCCGAGGCCTGGTTTCCTTAGCCCGGCGATCCACGCTATCCTGACGACCCTGGCGTTGCTGATCTTCTGCTTCGCGCTTTCCGCCGCCGAGCTGCCTGCCCTGACCGGCCACGTCGTCGACGATGCGGGCATCATCGACGCCTCGACCAAGGCGGCGCTGACGCAAAAACTCGCCGACTTCGAGACAAAGGGTTCCGACCAGATCGTCGTCGCCACCATCCCCAGCCTCGACGGCGAGGAAATCGAGCCCTACGCCAACCGCCTGTTCCGCTTCTGGAAACTCGGCCAGGCCAAGGAGAACAACGGCGTCCTGCTGCTGGTCGCGCCGAACGATCGCAAGATGCGCATCGAGGTCGGCTACGGGCTGGAAGGCACGCTGACCGACCTGCACACCAAGCTGATCATCGAAAACGACATGGTGCCGGCATTCCGCGCCGGCGACTTCTCCGGCGGCATCTCCAAGGCCGTGGACGACATGGTCATGGTGCTGGAAGGCAACCCGGAGGAGCTGGAAGCGCGCGGCAAGCGCAACCCCGCCGACAACAGCACTCCCATCGATCCCATCGTCGCGGTGTTCCTGATCCTTTGGGCGACGATGTTCCTCGGCGGCCTGGCGATGGCATTCCTGCCGCCGATGTTCGGCACGAAATTGTCGCCGGGCGTGTATAGATGGCTGGGCATGACGTTCCGTTACGGCCGGGGACCAAGCGGATCGTCCTCGGGCTCCAGCGGCTGGACAACGGGTTCGTCGGGCGGCGGCTGGTCGTCGGGAAGCTCCGGCTGGTCGTCCGGGTCGAGCAGCGGCGGCGGGTTTTCGGGCGGCGGTGGCTCGTCCGGTGGTGGCGGTTCTTCAGGAAGCTGGTGAGACAATGGCAACACGACCGATCAGCCCGCAGGATCATGAGCTTATCGCCGATGCGATCCGCGCCGCCGAGGCCAAGACCGACGGCGAGATCTACTGCGTCGTGGCGCATGCCAGCGACGGCTATTTCGCCCCCGCCGCCCAGATGGCGACGCTTGGCATGCTGGTCGTCAGCCTTGCCGTAGCCTACGGGCTGGAGGCATGGTGGCTCACCATCCGCCTGCCGCATTTTGTCATCGCCCAGCTCTTGGCGCTGGCCTGCGTGCTGGCCTTGCTGTGGGTGTTGCCTGGCCTGCGCATCCACATGGTGCCACGGCGGCTGCGCTATCAGGCGGCGCACGCCAATGCGATCAAGCAGTTCCTTGCCCGCAACGTCCATCGCACCACGGCGCGCACCGGCGTGCTGATCTTCGTCTCGATCGCCGAGCGCTACGCGGAGGTGGTCGCCGATTCGGGCATCGACGCCAAGGTCGGCCAGCATGTCTGGGACGGCGTGGTGCGCGACCTCACGGCGCACGCCGGCGACGACCGGCTTGCCGACGGTTTCGTCAAGGCGATCGAGCAGGTGGGGGCGGTGCTGGCCGAACATTTCCCGGTCACCCCGGGCGATACCAACGAGCTGGACGACCATCTGGTCGAAATCTGAAAGGCCTGCCTGCAAACGCGACCTTGCCGATCCGGCCTGTTTGCGGACATGCGTTGCCCCACGGCAGTGGTGTCCGCATCGGTTGTGAGAAAGCGATCGACGGGCCGCCCGGACTCTTGCAATCGGGCCATGCGGGTTTATGGTTAACAAATCATGAATACGCTGACGATCGACATCCGGAAAGCCGACCCGCGCGATGCAGGCGCCATCGCCGAGGTGCATCTGGAAGCCTGGCGCGGCGCCTATTCCGGCATTATCCCACACCGCACGCTGACATCGATGATCAACCGCCGCGGCGCCGACTGGTGGGCGAATGCGATTCGCCGCGCCGCCACCGTTCTGGTGGTTGAAATCGGCGGCACGATCGCCGGCTATGCGACGATCGGCAAGAACCGCGCCCGCGAGCTCAAGCAGCAAGGCGAGATCTACGAATTGTACCTGCGCCCGGAATATCAGGGCATCGGTCTCGGCCGTCGCCTGTTTTCGGCAGCCAGGGCGCGTCTTGCCGACCATGGCCTGAAAGGCATGGTGGTGTGGGCGCTGGAAGATAACCAGAACGCGTTGGCCTTCTATGCCGGCGCCGGTGGCCGCGATATCGCCGAGGGTGTCGAAATCTTCGAGCAGAAGGCGCTGAAGAAGGTCGCTTTCGTCTGGGAGTGACCGCTCGGGGATGATTGCGGCAAGCCAAGCCGGTGCGCGGTTCATATCGCACGCCAAATCACGGCACTGAAACATCTTGTGCCGATGATTGAACGCGCCGGATGCCGGCGCGTCCCGCCTGACCTTCGTGAACACCATTCGCCGCATTGCACCATTCCGCGCCGCCCGCTATCTCCTCCCAATCGAGAGAGGGACAAAGCCATGCGCATTGAAGCCATAGCCATCGGAAAGAATCCGCCTGAGGACATCAACGTCATCATCGAAGTGCCGATCGGCGGCGAGCCGATCAAGTATGAGATGGACAAGGAGGCCGGCACGTTGTTCGTCGACCGCTTCCTGCACACCTCGATGCGCTACCCCGGCAATTACGGCTTCGTGCCGCACACGCTGTCGGGTGACGGCGATCCGATCGACGTGCTGGTCTGCAACACGCGCGCGCTGGTGCCGGGCTGCGTCATCAATGTCAGGCCGATCGGCGTGCTGGTGATGGAAGACAATGCCGGTCAGGATGAAAAGGTCATCGCGGTGCCGTCGCCGAAGCTGACTCTGCGCTACGAGAACGTCACCGAATACACGCATCTGCCCGACATCACGCGCCAGCAGGTGCAGCACTTCTTCGAGCACTACAAGGATCTCGAGCCCGGCAAATGGGTCAAGATCGAAGGCTGGCACGATTCCAAATATGCCAAGAAGATGATCGTCGAGGCGATCGAACGGGCAAAGAAGAGCAAGTAGGCGACTCGGCTTTCGTCATCCCAGGACGGAGCAGCCGCGAAGCGGCGTCGTGTAGCCCCTGGTATCCATGCCGTGATTTCTGCGCAGTGCCCGCGGTCCCCGGGGGTCTGCGACGTATCGCTGCGCTCCGGAATGACGAAGTGACGGGCGCTGCGGCCAATCTCCAACGTGCCTAATTATCCACCCGGCCGAAGGGCGGCACATCGCCGATGGCGGTGTGCCGGTCCTTGCCGCAGGCAAAGGTGCGCGCCTTTTCGTCGGCGAGTTTTCGTGCCTGATCGTTGGCTTGCGGGTTACCGGTGGCGAGGACAAGGCCGATCGTGCAGCTTTCCCGCGCATCCATCTGGCCAACCTTGGCTACGAGCAGGACGTCGATCGACTTGTTCCCGTCCTCGCCATTGCTGATCGTGCGGCGGTGGATGACCGCGAAGGGCACGGCCTTGTCGCCATTGGTTTCGATGCGCCATTCGACCTTGGCTCCGGATGAATTGAAGCCTGAAAAACTCTCCCATGCGGACGTCATGTCGCCGCCCGGCGGAAAACCGTAAAACAGCGATTCGCGGGCGTCGTCATAGGCGATCAGCACGGGATAGCCGCGGTAGCCGGAGCAGGCGAGATCGGCCCAGTCGCCATCGCCTTCTCCGGCTTGTGCGTAGGTCACGCAGTCCTTCTTCCAGTCGAGGTCGGTGTAGGCGCTGGAAATGTCGCCGGCCAAGGCTGCCCGGCAGAGACCGGCTAGGGCAAACGGGATCAGAACGGCACGCATGACGGACACCTCCGGTTCGGGCCGGACCAGCGTACCGCCAATCGCTATTTCTTCAAGCTCGCTTCGATCAGCAGATCGGCGTTGCGGGCAACCGACTGCGCGGGGCCGCCGAGCCCGAACAACTGGCCGCTGATATAGGCGCCCTCGATCAAGAGCAGCAGCCCGTCGCCCAGCGTATCGGCGTCGCCGGCGCCCATCGCCGCGGCCATGGCGCGCAGGCGGCGGCGCAGTTCCTGCTTGTTGTCTTCACTCACCACGCGCGCCGGATGGCCGCGCTCGGGATATTCGACCGCCGCGTTGGTCATGCCGCAACCGCGATATTCCGGCATCTGCGTGCGTTTGCCGATGCGGGTCAGGAAGGCTCCGATCTGCGCCCGTGGATCGCCGGGATGGGCGTTGACCGCCTCGTCGAAACGCCCCCAGAACTCGAGGTCGTACCGCCTGAGATAGGAAGCGGCCAATTCGTCCTTGGACGGGAAACTGCGATAGAGGCTGGGCTTGGTGACGCCGGCGCGCCTGACGATCTCGTCGACGCCGATCGCCCTGATGCCGCGCCGGTAGAACAGGTCATACGCCACGTCGAGGATCTTCTTGGCGGCCTTCGGCGGCGCCGGTGCGTGACCGTCGCTGATCGTCAGTTCAATATTTTTGTCGGTTGGCATCATGGGACTCGATTGACAATGTTACCGATCGGTACGTATACATGCTCCCTTATTGCAACGTACCGGTCAGTAACATGGTAGCTCAATCCCGTCCGTTTGGCCAGCGCTACGCTTTCGTCGTGGTCGGTGTCATCTTCCTCTGCCTGCTGATCGCGGCCGGCCTGCGGTCCGCGCCCGCCGTCATGATGCTGCCGCTGGAAAACAGTTTTGGCTGGCGGCGCGACGTCATCTCGCTGGCGGCCGGCGTCGGCATCCTGCTCTATGGCCTGACTGGTCCGTTCGCCGCCGCGCTGATGGAGCGGATCGGGCTGCGCCGCACGCTGATCGCGTCGCTGGTGGTGATGTCGGGCTCGACGGCGCTCAGCCTGCTGATGACCGAACCCTGGCATCTGTTCATCACCTGGGGTGTCTTCTCGGGTATCGGCTCGGGCGCTGTCGCCAGCGTGCTCGGCGCCACTATCGTCAACCGCTGGTTCAAGACCAATCGCGGCCTGGTCATGGGCTTGATGTCGGCCTCAAGTGCAACCGGCCTGCTGGTGTTCTTGCCGCTGCTTGCCTCGCTGGCGCAATCCGGCGGCTGGAAGCCGGTCGCCATCGCGGTCGCGATCGCCACCGCCTGTCTTCTGCCGCTGGTCTGGCTGCTGGTGCCGGAGCGCCCGGCCTCGATCGGCATGGTGCGCTATGGCGCCGAGGCCGATGACGTGCCGCCGGTCTCGCCCGCATCGCAAGGCAATTTCCTGGCGCATACGCTGAACACGCTGCGCCGCGCCGCCGGCACGAGGGTGTTCTGGTACCTGTTCGCCACTTTCTTCGTCTGCGGCTTCACCACCAACGGGCTGGTCGGCACGCATCTGATCGCCTTTTGCGGCGATATGGGCATCGGCGAGGTGCAGGCCGCGGGCCTGTTGTCTATGATGGGTATTTTCGACCTGATCGGCACGACGCTGTCGGGCTGGCTCACCGACCGCTTCGACCCGCGCAAGCTGCTCGGCGTCTACTACGCCATCCGTGGCCTGTCGCTGATCTACCTGCCCTATTCCGGCTTCTCGGCCACCAGCCTGATCATTTTCGCCGTGCTCTACGGTCTCGACTGGATCGCAACCGTGCCGCCGACGCTGCGGCTCGCCAACGAGGCGTTCGGCGACCGCAGCGGCCCGATCGTGTTCGGCTGGATCGTTGCCGGACATCAGGTCGGCGCCGCGGCCGCGGCCGCCTTTGGCGGCACCATGCGCGAACTGCAGGGCAATTACGAACTGGCCTTCCTCATCGCCGGCATGACGGCGATCGCGGCGGCCTGTATCTCGCTGCTGATCAACACCAGCCGGCCGGCATTCGACCCGGAACCGCAGGCAGCTTGAGGTGGTGAGGCCTTATAATCTCCCCACTCGAGGGGAGATGTCGCCGAAGGCGACAGAGGGGTGCTGGCGCGTGAAGCGCTGACGTCCCGCGCCTGCGAAAATGAGTTGAGCCCGGTCGAACCGACCCCCCCCTCTGGTCTGCCGGCCATCTCCCCCTCAAGGAGGGGAGACTGGCAGCTTAGACCCCGCCAGTTCCGCGATGAGGATTCTAATCCGGGTAGCAGACCATTGGAATGTTCGGCCAGACGGCGGTGTCGCAGTTGGCGGCGTCCTGGCGCTGCTTGAAGGCGGCGGTGACCGGGCCGGTCACCACCGGATCGACGCCGTCGGGCGCATCGGCGAAGACCTGTTCGGCCGGCGCATTGGACGGCAAGGCCGGCCGTGCCTCCTTAAGCGTCGCGGCCGACTGTGCGGCATTGGCCGCCAGCAGCATGGCAAAGGCCGCGGATGCGATGAGCGGCCAAAAACGATTGAGTTTATCGGTCATGATGTTCGAACTGTCCGGGTCCTGAAAGGTTCCCGCCTTGGTTAACAAAATCATCTCACACGCAGATGCTTAAGATTTGATGAGTATTTGGTGTCGCGCGTCCTCTTTCGCAAATGCGAAAAACCCTGTATGAGCCGCGCAACCGAAAGAGGCGGCGCCTTTGGCCTGCTGCCTGCAACGCTCCCGAGACCAGAACATGAAACTCCGTAATATCGCGATTATCGCGCACGTCGACCATGGAAAGACAACCCTTGTCGACCAGCTTTTGAAGCAGTCCGGCTCCTTCCGCGACAATCAGCGCGTCGCCGAGCGCGCCATGGATTCCAACGACCTCGAAAAGGAACGCGGCATCACCATCCTGGCCAAGGCGACCTCGGTCGACTGGAAGGATACCCGCATCAACATCGTCGACACCCCCGGCCACGCCGATTTCGGCGGCGAGGTCGAGCGCATCCTGTCGATGGTGGATTCGGCCATCGTGCTGGTCGATGCCGCCGAGGGTCCGATGCCGCAGACCAAGTTCGTCGTCGGCAAGGCGCTGAAGGTCGGGCTGAAGCCGATCGTCGTCATCAACAAGATCGACCGCCCGGACGCTCGTCATGTCGAGGTGGTCAACGAGGTGTTCGACCTGTTCGCCGCGCTCGACGCCACCGACGAGCAACTCGACTTCCCGATCCTCTATGGTTCGGGCCGTGATGGCTGGGTTTCGGAAAATCCGGAAGGCCCGAAGGACCAGCAGCTGGCGCCGCTGTTCGACCTCATCGTCAAGCATGTGCCGGCGCCGACCGTTCATCCCGGCCCGTTCCGCATGATCGGCACCATCCTGGAGGCCAACCCCTTCCTCGGCCGCATCATCACCGGCCGCATCGAATCCGGCACGCTGAAGGCCAACCAGGCGGTCAAGGTGCTGCACCATGACGGCACCCAGATCGAAACCGGCCGCATCTCGAAGATCCTGGCTTTCCGCGGCCTCGAGCGCCAGCCGATCGAGGAAGCCCAGGCGGGCGACATCGTCGCCATCGCGGGCCTGTCGAAGGGCACCGTCGCCGACACGTTCTGCGACCTGGCGGTTACCGAGGCGCTGCATGCGCAGCCGATCGATCCGCCGACCGTGACCATGTCGTTCCTCGTCAATGACAGCCCGCTCGCCGGAACCGAAGGCGACAAGGTGACCAGCCGCGTCATCCGCGACCGCCTGCTGCGCGAGGCCGAAGGCAATGTCGCGCTCAAGATCGAGGAATCGCCCGACAAGGATTCGTTCTTCGTCTCCGGCCGTGGCGAATTGCAGCTCGCCGTGCTGATCGAGACCATGCGCCGCGAAGGCTTCGAGATCGCCGTGTCGCGTCCGCGCGTCGTCATGCAGAAGGGCGAGAACGGCGAATTGCTGGAGCCGGTCGAGGAAGTCGTCATCGACGTCGACGAGGAGCATGCCGGCGTCGTCGTGCAGAAGATGTCGGAGCGCAAGGCCGAGATGGTCGAGTTGCGCCCGTCGGGCGGCAATCGCCAGCGCATCGTGTTCCACGCGCCGACGCGCGGCCTGATCGGCTACCAGTCGGAACTGTTGACCGATACGCGCGGCACCGCCGTGATGAACCGGCTGTTCCATGCCTACGAGCCCTACAAGGGCGAATTGCCAGGCCGCACCAACGGCGTGCTGATCTCCA
The DNA here is from genome assembly GCF_013170705.1 of Mesorhizobium loti. Taxonomy (NCBI): domain Bacteria; kingdom Pseudomonadati; phylum Pseudomonadota; class Alphaproteobacteria; order Hyphomicrobiales; family Phyllobacteriaceae; genus Mesorhizobium; species Mesorhizobium loti. Next base: position 1,293,952 of record NZ_CP033334.1, read on the forward strand.
ACGAGCAGGGCGAATCGGTCGCCTACGCCATGTGGAACCTGGAAGACCGCGGCCCTATGGTCATCGACCCGGGCGTCAAGGTCTATCAGGGCATGATCATCGGCATCCACTCCCGCGACAACGACCTCGAAGTGAACGTTCTGAAGGGCAAGAAGCTGACCAACATCCGTGCCGCCGGCAAGGATGAGGCGGTCAAGCTCACCCCGCCGATCCGCATGACGCTCGAACGCGCGCTGGCCTGGATCCAGGACGACGAGCTGGTCGAGGTGACGCCGAAGACCATCCGCCTGCGCAAGCTCTATCTCGATCCGAACGAGCGCAAGCGCTTCGAGAAGTCGGCCAAGGCGGTCGGCGCGGCGTAAATTTTTCTCCAGACGATTTCTGAGAGGGGCGGAGCATCACATGCTCCGCCCCTCTCTCGTTCATCCGCCGGCCGCGCTGATGATCGCTTCGTGGTCCGGCTCGCCGGCCAGGTCGACGCGGATCGTCATTCCCTGGCGGGCCGGCTTGCGCAAGGCCTTGGCTCCGTCCGGATCGATGACCAGCAGGCGCCGCTCCTCCAGCGCCTGAAGCCGCGAGCGCGAAATGCCGAGCTCATTGGCGAGCAGACGATCGAGCCGGAGCGATGTCGGCATTTCCAGCCCGAGCCGCAGTTCCAGGATCGCCGGGCTTTCCCTGGTATCGCCGAGCAACCGCTTGCGGACGGCGACATCGGCAAACTCCTCGACACGCCCCACCCGGTTGCGCAAGGCGACGATGTCGAAGGCATGGCGCCGCGCCAGCCCCGGGTCGTTGCTTTCGAGTGCCTGCAGCAGTGCGGGTTCGATGTCGCGGCGGTTGCAGCGTTCGAAAATGCCGAAATTCCAGGAATTGTCGCAATCGACGCAGCGGTAGATCAGCCACACGTCGATGCGCTTGCCATTGGCGTTGACGCGGAATTTGCCGCTGCAGCGATAGGCCTTCACGCCGCCGCAGCGATTGCAGTTGATGAGCGGTTGAGGTGCGATTGCGGGCGTGATCGCCCAGTGGATACGTACAGCGGAAGACATGCCGATAAGCCCTTCCCGTCGGGAAGTTCATCAGGTCGGCAATGTCGAGATGCCCATGCGGGCGCGGCGTGGCGGTAGGCTGCGGAGATGGTGAAGTCAGGTGTCGCCGGCGGAAAGCGCGCGACAGCGGTTCAGCAGTGCCAAACCGGTCTCGAACCGCCGCCCAGAAGAACACATGAACATGAAACAGGCACCACGGATGCGGTGCCATGCGAGTGTGTCGGGGGAGTTGACGAGACCGGCGGTTACTGAGGCAAAGTGAAGCTCGAAATTGTTTCGCGGCGGCTCTTCTAGCGGCGTGACGCCGCGCCGACAAGCGTCTTTTTCGTCGGTGCTACCGCAGGTCGACCGCATGCGCTAGTGTCAGGCTTAAGAGCTTGTCAGACAGAGATATTGGCCATGCATCTTACCTCGTTGCTGATTTTCGCCGCCGCCTTGTTCGTCGCCGCCGGTTCGCCCGGTCCGTCGATCGCCGCACTCGTGGCGCGTGTCATCGCGAAGGGCTTTCGCGACGTGTTTCCGTTCCTGCTCGCCATGTGGATCGGCGAGGGCATCTGGCTGTCGCTGGCGGTGTTCGGGCTGGCCGTGGTGGCACAGACCTTTCACTTCGCCTTTGTCGTGGTGAAATGGGCCGGTGTCGCCTATCTCGCTTACCTAGCCTGGAAGATGTGGACGGCGCCCGTCGACGCGAAAGAGGGCGAGATGCCGCGCGAGGATTCGCCGGCGAAGCTGTTTTTCGCGGGCATGGCGGTGACGCTCGGCAACCCCAAGATCATGATGTTCTACCTGGCGCTGCTGCCGACCATCATCGACCTGGCATCGGTCAGCATTGTCGGCTGGGTTGAGTTGACGGCGACCATGGCGGTGGTCCTGATCGCCATCGACCTTGCCTGGGTGCTTGCCGCATCGCAGGCGCGCAAGCTCCTGAAGAGCAAGCGCGCCATGAAGATCGCCAACCGCGTCAGCGCCACCACGATGGCCGGTGCCGCCGCGGCGATCGCGGCACGATCCTGAGGCGAGGCGTCAGCCCATCATATTGATGATGGGGGCGATCTCGACATTGCAGTTCGGCATGGCCAGCATCGGGCAGCCCTTGGCCTTCTCGGCGGCATCGTCGATATCCCTGGCCTCGATGATCGAGTAGCCGCCGGTCGGGTTGCTGCCGCCATTGTTTTCTATCTTGCCACCCGGCATGACGGTCTTCGACATGCCGACCGGATTGCCAGGGTCGACAACAGCCGAACCAAGCTTTCCAAACCAGCCTGTCCAGGCGTCGGTCATCGCCTTTCGCTCGGCTTCACTCGTCGGCATCTTGCCGGAGCCGTGATAGACATAGAGAAACTTCGCCATGTTCTCCTCCCTTGATGAGCGGCATCGAACCGGCACGCGGTCATGCCGCCTGCCGATCATCGGACCAAACCGGCAAACAAGCAACGAGAATGAGGGATGCCTAATGTAAGGCGTTGTTGGGCTGCTGCCGAGCCTCACCGTGCCATGGCGTGGTATTCGTCGTTCGGGCGCATGTCGATCGCCGCTGCCACGCGGTTCGACATGTTGAAGAAGGCCGAAGTCGAGGCGATGTCCCAGATGTCGCGGTCGCTGAAGCCGGCCTGACGCAAAGCCGCCCGATCGGCCTCGACGATTTTTGCCGGCTCCTCGGTCAGCTTGACCGCGAATTCGAGCATGGCGGTCTGCCTCGACGAAAGAGCGGCGGCGCGGAAATTCATCACCATCATCTCGCCGAGCGCCGGGTCGCCGGACAGCTGGCGCACCGCCGCGCCATGCGCGGTCAGGCAGTAATAGCAATGGTTGATCGAGGAGACCGCGACCGCGATCATCTCGCGCTCCAGCTTCGACAGGCCCGAATCACCCAGCATCAGATCGTTGTACATGTCGGTGAAGGCGCGCAGCTTCTTGTCGTCGAAGGCGTAGGCCTTGAGCACGTTCGGAACCAGGCCGAGCTTCTCCTCGCATTTGGCGAAATAGGCCTTTGTCGGTTCGCTCAGTTCCCTTGAATCGAGATCAAGCGCGGTGATCTTGCCGGTCATGGTCATTTTCTCCTCTTCGGGCGCGGCCTTGCCGCGGAATTCGGATAATTCTCGGCAAGCCGTCAAACCTTTGTCGCCAAACAGCGGTCATCTGCTACGATAGTCGTAAAAGCATTCGACGGGAGGCAATAGCGTCATGGCCAGCGTGAAATCCGCAGCGAAGCCGAAGAAAAAAACCACATCAGCGACAAAAACCGAGGAAAGGCCTGCCCGGCTCGCCGATTACCTGCTCGCGCGCGCGCCCGCCGAAGACATCGCCGCCTATGACGTGGCCGACCTCGAACGCGCCGCCGACCTCGCCGGCCAGGCGGTCGCCAGGCACAAGAAGGGCGCGTGCGTTGTTGCCGTCGAGGCCGATTCGGGCGTCGTTCGCGAAGGCCGGCCGGTGACGGTCATTACCGTCGTCAACGACAACATGCCGTTCCTGTTCGATTCCATCCTCGGCGAGGTTACCGAGACGTCGGGTGAGCCGACATTGGTCACCCACCCGGTCATCACCGTGCGTCACGGCAAGCGCGGTGTCGAGGAAATTCTGGGAGACGGCAATTTCGCCAAGGACGACGGCAATCACGACCGGCTGAGCGTCATCCACGTCCATATCCCGCGGCTGACGGCGGACGCGGCAAACGCCTTGACCGAGCGGTTGCGCAAGATGCTTGGCCAGGTCCACGCCGCCGTCAACGACTGGAAGCCGATGCTGGCCCGGCTCGACCAGGCGATCTCCGAGTTTCGCTATTCGCCGGTGCCGCTCGACAAGAAGAGCGTGGCCGAGGCGATCGCCTTCCTGGAATGGCTGCGCGACGACAATTTTACTTTCCTCGGCATGCGCGAGTTCAAATACACCGGCGGCGAGGAAAGCGGCAATCTGGAGCGCGCCGACAAGCCCGGCCTCGGCATCCTCAGCGATCCCGACGTGCTGGTGCTGAGGCGCGGCACCGAAGCGGTGACGACAACGCCCGAGATTCGCGCCTTCCTGCATGGGCCGGAGCCGCTGATCGTCACCAAGGCCAATGCCAAGTCTTCCGTGCACCGGCGCATCTATCTCGATTACATCGGCGTCAAGACCTACACGGCCAAGGGCGTGTTGTCGGGTGAACTGCGCATCGTCGGCCTGTTCACCTCGACCGCCTACACGCGGTCGGTGATGAAGATCCCGTATCTCCGGTCAAAGGCCGAGACCATCATCGCCAAGTCCGGCTTCGACCGGCATGACCACTCCGGCAAGGCGCTGATCAACGTGCTGGAAAGCTATCCGCGCGACGAACTGTTCCAGGTGCCGGTGCCGATCCTGCGCAAGCACGCCGCGGCCATTCTGGGGCTGATCGAGCGGCCGCGCGTTCGGGCGCTGGTGCGCGCCGACCAGTTCGACCGCTTCGTCTCGATTCTCGTCTTCGTGCCGCGCGACCGCTACGACAGCGTCGTGCGCGAGAAGATCGGCGCCTATCTCAAGACCGTGTTCGAGGGCCGGCTGTCGGCCTATTACCCGGCCTTCCCCGAAGGCGGGCTGGCGCGCGTGCACTTCATCATCGGCCGCTCAGGCGGCAAGACGCCGAAAGTCGAGCAGGCGACGATCGAGGCGGCGATCCGCGACATCGTGCGCACCTGGGAGGATGCCCTTTCCGACGCGGCGGACGCCGATGGCGGCGACCAGGCGTTGAAGGCCATCGCCGCAAGGCTGCCGGAAAGTTATCGCGACTCCTTCAGCGCGGCGGTGGCGCTGGTCGATGCCGGGCGCATCGCCAGGATCAGCGCCGACAATCCGATCGCCATCGACTACTACCGCCATGCCGAGCAGAAGCCGCATCAGGCGGCGCTGAAGATCTATCACCATGGCAGCCCGGTGGCGCTGTCGCGGCGGGTGCCGGTGCTGGAAAACATCGGCTTCCGCGTCATCAGCGAGCGCACCTTCGAGGTCGGCGACGACCAGTCCGGCTTGGTCTTCATCCACGACATGGAGCTGGAGAACAGCTACGGCAAGCCGATCGACCTTACCGATGGCGGCGCGCTGTTCGAGGATGCGTTCCTGTCGGTGTGGCGCGGCGATGTCGACAATGACGGTTATAACGGCCTCGCCCAGACAGCCGGCCTGTGGTCCGGTGAAATCACCATCCTGCGCGCCTATGGCCGCTATCTGCAGCAGGTCGGCATTCCGCAAAGCCAGGATTTCATCGCTGCCGCCCTCAATCGGTATCCCGAGATCGCGCGCGGCCTGCATGCGCTGTTCATTGCCCGGCTTGGCCCCACGGCCGAGGGCGAAGGGGTGGTGGCGGCAAAGCATCTCAAGGCCAAGATCAAGGATGCGCTGGAGGATGTGCCCAACATCGATGACGACACCATCATCCGCCGCTATCTCAACCTGATCGAAGCCTCGCTGCGCACCAATCATTTCGTTGCCGATACGAAGCAGAAAGGCCAGTCCCTGGCGATCAAGCTCGAGTCGCAGGCGGTCGAAGGGCTACCGGCGCCACGGCCGTGGCGCGAGATCTTCGTCTACGGGTCGGAGGTCGAGGGCCTGCACCTGCGCTTTGGCCCGGTGGCGCGTGGCGGCCTGCGCTGGTCGGACCGTGCCCAGGACTATCGCACCGAGGTGCTCGGCCTGGTCAAGGCGCAACAGGTCAAGAATGCCGTCATCGTGCCGGTGGGCGCCAAGGGCGGTTTCTTCCCCAAGCGCCTGCCGGCGGGCGGCAGCCGCGACGCGATCTTCGAGGCGGGCACCTCCGCCTACAAGAATTTCGTCTCCAGCCTGCTGTCGATCACCGACAATATCGGGCTGGACGGTGTCATTCCGCCAGCGGGTGTCGTGCGCCGCGACCAGGACGACCCCTATTTCGTCGTCGCCGCCGACAAGGGCACGGCGACCTTCTCCGACACCGCCAACGCCATCTCCGAGAAGCACGGCTTCTGGCTCGACGATGCCTTCGCCAGCGGCGGCTCGGCGGGCTATGACCACAAGAAGATGGGCATCACCGCCAAGGGTGCCTGGGAAGCGGTCAAGCGGCATTTCCGCGAGATGAACCGCGACATCCAGACATCGCCTTTCACCGCCGTCGGTGTCGGCGACATGTCGGGCGACGTGTTCGGCAACGGCATGCTTCTGTCCCCGAAAACCAGGCTGATCGCCGCCTTCGATCACCGCGATATCTTCATCGACCCCGATCCGGACATGGCGGCCTCGATGGCCGAGCGCGAGCGCATGTTCGCGCTGCCGCGCTCGAGCTGGCAGGACTATGACAAGAGCAAGCTGTCGGAAGGCGGTATCATCGTCTCGCGCAATCAGAAGTCGATCACCTTGCCGGCCGCGGCGGCGGCGGCAATCGGCCTCGGCAAGACGACCGCCACGCCGGTCGAGATCATGACCGCCATCCTGAAGGCGCCGGTCGATCTCCTGTGGTTCGGCGGCATCGGCACTTACTTGAGGGCATCCACCGAAACCAACGCCGAGGTCGGCGACCGCGCCAACGATGCCATCCGCATCACAGCGCTTGACGTGCGTGCCAAGGTGATCGGGGAGGGCGCCAATCTTGGCGTCACGCAGCGGGCGCGCATCGAGTTCGGCATGAATGGCGGCCGCTGCAATTCCGACGCCATCGACAATTCGGGCGGCGTCAACTGCTCCGACGTCGAGGTCAACATCAAGATCGCGCTGGCGTCGGCCATGCGCAAGGGATCGCTGACGCGCCCTGCACGCAACAAGCTGCTGGCCGAGATGACCGAAGAGGTCGGCGGGCTGGTGCTGTCCAACAACTATCAGCAGACGCTGGCGCTTTCGATCGCCCGCAAGCGCGGCCTCGCCGACATCGCGCACCAGGCCCGGTTCATGTCGGCGCTCGAAGCGCGCGGCCTGCTCGACCGTGCCGTGGAAACACTGCCGTCACCGGCGGCCCTTGCCGAGCGCGAAGCACGTGGCGAGCCGCTGACCAGGGCCGAGCTCGGCGTGCTGCTCGCCTATGCCAAGATCGTGCTGTTCTCCGACATCGTCGCTAGCGACGTGCCCGACGACGCGCATTTCGACCGCGATCTGATGGGCTATTTCCCGGACCGGATGGCGAAGAAATACGCGGCCGAGATACATGGCCACCGACTGCGCCGCGAAATCATCGCCCGCGTCGTCGCCAACGACCTCGTCAATCGCGGCGGCCCTTCCTTCGTCAACCGGCTGCAGGAGGCCACGGGGCGCACCGCCGCCGACGTGGTGCGCACTTTCGCCGTGGTGCGTGACGGCTTTGCGCTGCCGGTGCTCTATCGCGAGATCGACGCGCTCGACAACCAGATCGACGGCCAGGTGCAGCTCGATCTCTACCAGATGGTCAGCCGGCTGATCTACGTGACCAGCGGCTGGTATCTCAAGAACGATACCGGCATGGCACCCCTTGGCCAGCGCATCGCGGAACTGCAGGAGGCGCGCAGGGCGCTGGAGCCGAAGCTCGTTTCGCTGCTGCCGGCGTTTTCGCGCGAACGCATCGAGGAGAAACGGCACGGGCTGTTCAAGGCCGGCACGCCTGAGCGGCTGGCCGAACAGCTGGCGCTGAGCGAGGTGGCGGAACTCGTCCCCGACATCGCGCTGACCGCGCGGATGGCAAATGCCGACATCGTCGCCGCGGCAAGGGCGTTCTTTGCCGTCAGCGATGCCTTCCGGATTCCCCGCGTCGAGGATGCCGCGCGCTCGATCACGCCTTCGGACTACTATGATCAGCTTGCGCTTTCGCGCGCTACCGACACGATTGGTGCGGCGCGTCGCGGCATTGCGGTCGCGGCACTCACCGGTCATGCCAAGGCGGGGGATCCGGTCGCTGCATGGCTGGAAGCCGGCGGCGAACGCGTGGCGCGCATACGCGAGCGGCTGCAGGCGCTGACCGAGGGCGGCGACATCACCGTGTCGCGGCTGTCGGTCGCGTCAGGGCTGATGAGCGACCTGACGGGGATGTGAGCAGGTTCGTTTCGCAAGCTGGCGCCGCCCCTCATCCGGCTGCCGCCACCTTCTCCCCGTATAGTGACGGGGAGAAGGGAACAGGGCGCAAGGCCGGCGCCCATTCCGCGACGTAGACAATTGGTGAAATCCGCCGCAACAGCCTCTTTCTCCCCGTCACTATACGGGGAGAAATGCCCGGCAGGGCAATGAGGGGCGGCGCGACGCTTGTCATTTGCATGAGCATCGGAAAAAATGCAGACATGGCGCCCGACGCGGGCGGGCCAAAGGAATCATCATGGCGGTAGAGACTGTGCAGCGTGCGTCCGGACGCGGCATCTGGGGATGGATGTTCTTCGACTGGGCGGCGCAGCCGTTCTTCACGGTCGTCACCACCTTCATCTTCGGCCCCTATTTCGTTTCGCGCATGGCTGGCGATCCCAACACCGGCCAGGCGGTCTGGGGCTACGGCATCGCGGCGGCCGGGCTGGTCATTGCCGTGCTGTCGCCGGTCCTCGGCTCGATCGCCGACCAGACCGGTCCGCGCAAGCCATGGATCGCTTTCTTCGCCGCGATCAAGATCACCAGTCTCGCCTTGCTCTGGTTCGCCGCGCCGGGCTCGAACCTGTTCCTGATCGTGGCGCTGTTTTCGCTGGCATCGGTGGCGGCGGAATTCTCCACCGTGTTCAACGATTCGATGATGCCGCGGCTGGTGCCGAAGAGCGAGATCGGCCGCATCTCCAACACCGCCTGGGGCCTCGGCTATCTCGGCGGCATGATCGCGCTGATCTTCGTCGTCACCTGTCTCGCCGGCTCGCCGGCGACCGGCAAGACGATCATCGGCATCAACCCGCTTTTCGGGCTCGACCCGAAGCTTGGCGAGGATGCGCGCGCCACCGGGCCGCTGTCGGCCGGCTGGTACTTCCTGTTCATCCTGCCGATGTTCTTCTTCACGCCGGATGCCATCAAGGGCATTCCGATCGGGCCAGCGGTGCGTGAAGGCCTGTCGGAGCTGAAATCGACGCTGGCCGAGGTACGCAAGCGCGGCGGCATCTTCCGCTTCCTCGTCGCCCGCATGATCTACCAGGACGGCGTCAACGCCTTGCTGGCGCTTGGCGGCACCTTCGCGGCGGGCATGTTCCACTGGTCGATCACCGAGATCGGCATGTTCGGCATCATCCTCAATGTCGTCGCCATCTTCGGCTGCTGGATCGCGGCCCGGCTCGACACCGCGCTCGGCTCCAAGGCGGTGGTGATGATTTCACTGGTCATGCTGTCCGTCGCCACCATCGGTGTCGTCTCGACCGGTCCTGGCTTCACCTTGCTCGGCCTGATCCAGCTCCCGACCACCGACTCAGGTGGCCTGTTCGGCACGGCCGCCGAAAAGGCCTACATCATGTATGGCCTGCTGATCGGGCTGGCCTTCGGTCCGGTGCAGGCGTCGTCGCGTTCCTACATGGCGCGCAGCGTCACGGCGGCGGAATCCGGCCGCTATTTCGGCATCTACGCACTGGCCGGACGAGCGACCAGTTTCCTGGCGCCGTTCCTGGTGGCGACCATCACCGCGCTGAGCGACTCGGCGCGGCTTGGCATGGCGGTGATCATCCTGTTCCTCGGCATCGGCATGGCGATACTGGTTCGCACGCCATATCCGGCGGACCGGCCGGCGGAATAGCGCTTTACCCTCCCCGTCGAGGGGAGGGTAAACGCGCTCAGTGCCTGAAATGCCTGACCCCTGTGAACACCATGGCGATGCCATGTTCATCGGCCGCGGCGATGACGTCGTCATCGCGCATCGAGCCACCCGGCTGGATCACCGCCGTGGCGCCGGCTTCGATCGCCGAGAGCAGGCCGTCGGCGAAGGGGAAGAACGCGTCGGAGGCGACCACCGAGCCCTTGGTCAGCGGTTCGGCCGAGCCTGCCGCCTCGGCCGCGTCGAGCGCCTTGCGGGCGGCGATGCGTGAGGAATCGACCCGGCTCATCTGGCCGGCGCCGATGCCGACGGTGGCGCCGTCCTTGGCATAGACGATGGCATTCGACTTGACGTGCTTGGCGACGCGGAAGGCAAATTTGAGGTCGGCCATTTCGGCCGGCGTCGGTGCCCGCTTCGTCACCACCTTCAGCTCGAGGTCGTCGACCACGGCATTGTCCCGACCCTGAACGAGCAGGCCGCCGGAGACGGACTTGACCGTCGTGCCGGGCGAGCGCGGGTCGGGCAGGCCGCCGGTGACCAGCAGGCGCAGGTTCTTCTTCGCCGCGACGATTGCCGCCGCTTCGTCGGTGGCGTCGGGCGCGATGATCACTTCGGTGAAGGTCTTCACGATTTCCTCCGCCGCCTCGGCGTCGAGGGTGCGGTTCACGGCGACGATGCCGCCGAAGGCAGAGACCGGATCGCAGGCAAGCGCCTTGGCATAGGCTGCCTTCAGCGAGGCGCCCTCGGCGACGCCGCAAGGGTTGGCGTGCTTGATGATGGCGACAGCGGCGGAGCGGGCAGGATCGAACTCGCCGGTGAGTTCGAAGGCGGCGTCGGTGTCGTTGATGTTGTTGTAGGACAGCTGCTTGCCCTGCAGCTGTCGCGCCGTGGCGACGCCGGGACGCTTGTCGCCATTGACATAGAAGCCGGCGCCCTGGTGCGGGTTTTCGCCGTAGCGCATCACCTCGGCCAGCCTGCCGCCGAAGGCGCGCCAGGTCGGATGCTCGATCTCCAGCGCCTCGGCGAACCAGCCGGAAATCGCCGCGTCATAGCTGGCGGTGCGGGCAAAGGCCTTGGCCGCCAGCTTCTTGCGAAAATCCAGCGACAGCGAGCCGATGTTCATCTCCAGCGCGTTGAGCACCGAAGCGTAATCGCCGGGATCTGTGACGATGGCGACATAGGCATGGTTCTTGGCCGAGGCGCGGATCATTGCCGGGCCGCCAATGTCGATGTTCTCGACGATCGCGGCATAGTCGGCGCCGGAGCGGCGGACTTCCTCGAAGGGATAGAGATTGGAGACGACGAGGTCGATCGGCTCGATGCCGTATTTGCGCATCGCCATGGCGTGCTCGGGGTCGTCGCGGACGCCAAGCAGCGCGCCATGCACCGACGGGTGCAAGGTCTTGACGCGGCCGTCCATGATCTCGGGAAAGCCGGTGAGCTCGGAGACGTCGCGCACCGCCATGCCGGCTTCGGCGATCGCCTTGGCGGTGCCGCCGGTCGAGACCAGCTCGACACCGGCCGCCGCCAATGCCCTGGCGAAGTCGATGAGGCCGGTCTTGTCGAAAACCGAAAGCAGGGCGCGGCGCACGGGGACGAGGTCCGGGGCGGGAATGTTCTTGGCGGCGACGGCCATGGCTGGCGGCCTTTCACGGCTGGAGGGGCAAGCCCGCGCCGTAGCACATGACATCAGGAAATCAAGCGGCAAGCCAGCGCCGCGCACTTTTCGGCGTCACGCTCCAGCGGCGGCCGGCACGATCAATTGTTTTCCGGATAGCCGGCGATGCTGGTGCGCGTCAGCTGCCAGTGGACTTCGGACACCTCGGAGGCCTTGAAGGCAAGCACGATCTGCCGGCTGCGGCGCGGGCCGCCAAGACCGGCGAAATAGATCGATTCCTCGACCTCCGGCACCACTTCGCTTGACGTGAACACCCAGCTGTCGGCCTGGTCGGCGGTCAGTACCAGGCGGTCGTGCTCGTCCTGCAGCAGATTGATGTCGGGATGGACATGGAAGCGCACGGTGATGAAGTCGCGGCCATTGTTGCGGATCGAGGCATTGCCCGGCCTCTGGAACCTGTCCCTGCCAGCCAGCACATTGCCGTTCGTCGACAGCTTCAGCTCACGCTCATGCAGGAAGCCGAACCGCTGGATATAGCCGTCATGGCGGGCTATGAAGCCCTGGACGCCCTTCTGGTCGATGCGCTTGCACGGCACATGCTGCGGGCCGCCGATCAGCGGCGAACCGAGCAGGTCGTTGACCCGCAGCGAATGGCTGAAGCGAGCCGACGAGGTGTCGTTGATGGTGGCGGTCGAGTGCGCGGCCGTGGCGCGCGCCAGCGGCCGGAATTCGGCGGCGCCATAGGTGTCGATGCCGGCATTGACGATATAATGCTGGCGACCGGACGACAGTTCGAAGGCGAGGCAGCCTGCGTGCGCGGCGTTGGAGACGTCGACCGGCGGCGGCAGGCCGGTGTCGGCAATGACCGTGACGCCGCCCATCGACAGCCGCTCATAGCCCGAATGCGGCGCGTGCAGCAGGGGTGCGCCGGCGGTGTCGTCATGGCGCAGGATGGTGGCGATGCGGTCATGGATGGTGGCGCCCATGCCGTTGAAGCGCGCGAGGCTGCCATCCTGGTGGCGGAAGAAGCGCAGCGCCGGCAGCATGCGGTCGATGGCGCCGATCAGTGCCTGCGGCGGGGTTTCGGCCTGGTTGGCGTAGGTCTGGCGCAGCGGCAAAAGGTCGGCGAGGATTTCCAGCACCGCCATCGGATTGCGCGAGATATGGCCGCCATCGGCGAGGATCTGGCGGTTGAGCTCCTCGGCGAGGTTGCGGGTTGCGCCGCGCAGCGCCGAAGCCGGCGCCGGCAGCGAAAGAGCGGCGAAGGCGAGCGCGATGCGGGCGCGCAGCCGGTCCTTGCCGTCGGGCATTTCGCGCGCCATCGACCTGAGATAGCGGATCTGGACGGCCAGCGATTTCAGGAAAGCGCGGTAGAAGGGAAATTCGGCTCCCTGCAGCACGACGGAGGAATGCTGCAGCCAGGCGATGATGCGCTTGGCCGTGGTGCCGGGCTCCCAGGCGACACCGGCAATGTTGTTGCCATGCATGGCGATCCAGTCGGACACCAGGGCACGCGCATTGGCGGCGGCAAGCTCGGTACCGGCGGCGCGCATGTGCCGCAGCCAGCGAAACCCGTGCAGCGTCTTTTGCCAGCCGCGGTTGGGCACGTTGATCTGGAAAGGCGACTTGCCGCCGGTTTCGACCAGATGCCCCGACAAGGGATAACGGCCGTAATAGATCTCAAGCGCGATCTGCGGGTCGGCGAGGCGCAGGTCCGGTGGCGCGATCAGGACGCGTTCGGGCGTGCGGCCGGAATAGCGCCAGCGATAAATGGGCCCGGCACGCAGGCGCCGGCGCGTTTTGCGCCAGAACTCCTTCGCGACCAGCGTCCACAGACGCGTCGTGTTGCCGGCAGCAAGTGCCAAAAGCCCTCCTGGTCGTCCTCTACCCCGGCACCAAGTTTACATGATTGAACGACTCGTGCGAAGGCGAATTCCTGGGATCGGGACCGTTTCACCGGGTTTTGTCCCATCCCTTCCCTAAAAAAGTCAGCAAATCCGGATGCTTACATATTCAGCCAGCGCGCCGCATGCGGGCTGCGAAGAAGCCATCCAGGCCGGAGCGCTCCGGCGCGCCGAGATCGAGGTCGGCTGGCGTGGTGCGCAGCGTGCCTTGTTTCGTCAGGAACGAATCGATGCTGGCGATCTCGCCCTGATGCAGCGGATCGTCGACGACATCCGGCGATCGCTTGAGGAAAGCGCGATAAAGATCCTCGCCTTCGAGCGGGTCGAGCGAACAGTTGGAAAGGACGATCCTGCCACCGGGCTTGACCAGGGTGACGGCACGGGTGAGCAGCCTGCGTTGCAGGTCGGCGAGCTTTTCGACATCGGCCATGGTCTTGGTCCACGGCACGTCGGGGTGGCGGCGCACCGTGCCGGTTGACGAACAGGGCGCGTCAAGGAGCACGGCGTCGAACAGCTCCGCCGGTTCGTATTCGAGCAGGTCGGCTTGGACGATGTCGGCCGAGAGGCCGAGGCGGTCTAGATTCTGCGCCAGCCGCGCCAGCCGGTTCTTCGAGGTGTCGATGGCGGTGACCCTGGCGCCGGCCAGGATCAGCTGGGCGGTCTTGCCGCCGGGCGCCGCGCAGAGATCGGCCACACGCAATCCCCTGGCATCGCCGAACAGTTTTGCCGGCAGACTGGCCGCCGCGTCCTGTACCCACCAGGCGCCTTCGGCGAAACCCGGCAGGTCGGTGACCGCGCCGACAAGGTTTTCCACGCGCACCGTGCCGGTCGGCAGCACGATCCCACCAAGCCTTTCGGCCCACAGTTCGGGATCGGCCTTGACCGAGAAATCGACGGGCGCCTCATGGCGATGCGCCGCCAGGATCTGTCGGGTCTTGTCCGCGCCATAAGCGGCCTGCAGGCGGTCGGAAAACCATTTCGGCGCTTCGTCCGTGGCGGCAAGGGCGGCCGGCAGTTCGGTTTCCTTGGCTCTAGCCAGCGTGCGCAGCACGCCATTGACCAGGCCGGAAAAACGCTGCGTGCGCGGATCGGACTTGGCGTGGGTGACCGCGAGGTCGACGGCGGCGCTGTCGGGAATGTCGAGGAACAGGATCTGCGCCGCCGCCACATGCAGTATGTGCGACAAAGCGGTGGCATTGGGCGGCAGCGGCTTTTCCAGGCGCCTTGCCAGCAACCCGGTGACGGTCATGCGGTAGCGCAGCGCGGTGACCAGGATGGCGCGCACCAGGCCACGGTCACGCAGGTCGAGCGCTCTGTATTGCGGATGGCCGTTTTCGTGGTCGGTCAAGCCGTCGAGCGGCGTCCTTGCGTCGATGACGGCGGCAAGCAGCCGTGCCGCCGCCTTGCGGGCGGCTAGACCGGCGACGAATTCGCCGCCGTTGTGGTCCTGATCGCCTGAGCCTGTGCGCCGAGGTGTTCTGCCTGCCACGCTCACGACCACCGGCCTTTGGGCCCGGTCGGGTTGCGACCCCATGGATTGGGTTTCGGCCTGGCCGGTTCAGCCGGCGGTTCGGCAGCGGCCGGCCTGCCCCAGGGGCCGGCCGACTGCTGTTCGTCGGCTGGCGATGGAACCGGCGCCTGACGCTGGGTGGTGCGTACCGCACCGTCGCCCATCCCGCGCGCCATCTCCTGCAACGCGGCGATGCGGTTCTCGGTGCTCGGGTGGGTGGAGAACAGATTGTCCATGCGCTCGCCATGCAGGGGATTGATGATGAAGAGATGCGCCATCGCCGGATTGCGCTCCGCATCGGGGTTGGGAATGCGTTCGGCGCCGCGGGCGATCTTGTCAAGCGCGGATGCCAGCCAGAGCGGGTGTCCACAGATTTCGGCGCCGCGCCGGTCGGCCTCGTATTCGCGTGTGCGGCTGACCGCCATCTGCACGATCATGGCGGCGAAGGGCGCCACGATCATCGCCGCCAGCACACCGACAAAGCCGAACGGGTTGTTGTTGTCGCGATTGCCGCCGAGGAAAAACGCGAAATTACCGAGCATCGAGATCGCGCCGGCAAAGGTGGCGACGATGGTCATGGTCAGCGTGTCGCGGTGCTGGACATGGGCGAGCTCGTGCGCCATGACCGCCGCGACCTCCTCATGGGTCAGCCGCTGCAACAGGCCGGTCGAGGCGGCGACCGCCGCGTTCTGCGGATTGCGGCCGGTGGCGAAGGCGTTCGGCTGCGGATTGTCGATCAGATAGGTCCTGGGCATCGGCAGCCCGGCCTGCTTGGCCAGCGCCTGGACGATGGCGTAATATTCCGGTGCGTTCTTCTCGTCGACCTCGACGGCACGGTTCATCGACAGCACCATCTTGTCGGCGTTCCAGTAGCTGAACAGATTGGTGCCGGCGGCGATCAGCAGCGCGATCATCATGCCGCCCGAACCGCCGATCAGGAAGCCGACGCCCATGAACAGAGCCGTCATCGCGGCAAGAAGCATGGCGGTGCGGATAGTGTTCATCGTCTGCTCCTGTCGTGATGGCAAAAAGAGGTCGATCGTCCTGGGTTCATGGCTATATGATGGGAAAGACCTGCCGCTGTTTCAATCCGCGGGGAATATCGCATGACCGACGAAACCAGTAAAACACCCGCCGAAACCGATGGCGACGCCTTGCCGAAGGAGCTGACGCCGGCCGCACGGCGGGCACTGGCCGAGGCCGAGGCCCGGCGCACCGAATATCGCGAGAAAGAAGCCGCCCTGCCGAAGGAGATCGGCGGCCGTGGCGGCAAGGAACCTGGCCGCTATGGCGACTGGGAGGTCAAGGGCCTGACCAGCGACTTCTAGGGTGCGTTGATATTCAGGCGAGGCCGACCTGCAAACGGCGGCTTCCTGCGCTTCCGGTGCTCACGTACCCAAAGTACGCTCCGCTCCGGTTCTCGGAAGCCTCCATTTTCGGCTCGGCCTGACCTGAATCCCAACACACCCTGGCCAGTGCTGCTTAGGCGGCGTTGCGCTGCCGCTCAAGCGCCAGCCAGCCGCGCTCGTCGATCGTGATGCCGATATCGTCGTAGCCGGCGATGGCTGCATGGTGCGTCGGCGACGGATGCGCGTGGGTGGCGCTGATCACCATGACCGCGGCTTGCGCGGCCTCGGCTGCCGAGATGCCGGCCGGAGCATCCTCGAACACAAGGCAGTCGCGCGCATCGACGCCGAGCCGTTCCGCTCCCAGCCGGAAGCAATCGGGCGCCGGCTTGCCGCGGGAAACGTCTTCCGCGGCGACGAGGACGGCGGGAACCGGAATGCCGGCGGCCTTCATGCGCGCCAGCGCCAAGGAACGTGGCGCCGAGGTTACGATCGCCCAGCTTGCGCTCGGCAACGCATTGAGAAACGCCACGGCGCCGGGGATCTGGACAATGCCATCCAGATCGTCGGCCTCGGCCTTCAGCAACAGGTCGGCCTCATGCGCCGGATCGACGCCTGGAAGGGCGAGGTTCGTGATGGTCTCGATCGCCCGCACGCCATGGATCGTCGGCAGGAAGGCGGCGACGTCAAGACCATGGCGGCGTGCCCAATCGCTCCACACCCGCTCCGCCGAGGCGATGGAATTGATGAGGGTGCCGTCCATGTCGAAGAGGAAGGCGGCGAATTTTCTGCCAGAAAACATGATTTTCCTTGAAGTCCGGGGGAGCGTGTCGAGGGAGGGCCCAACCGTAACGTCAAGCCACCGACATGGAAAGGCGCGAGGCGTATTTTGGGGCGGTGCAGGGAACCACCGCCACATTGCGACGTTTCAACGACATTGCTTTCCATGACGATCGAAGGGGACGTGCGATGCTGATCCGGCTCGGCTACGAAATCGCTATTGAATGCGCCGAGGCCACTCCCGTGATTTCGCTGCTGGAGATACACAAGGACAGGCAATCCGACATCAAGCGACAGACGCGCGTGCTGACCTCGCCTGCGGTGCCGACCAGGCTCTATCACGACCTGCATGGCAATGGCTGCCGCCGCTTCACCGCGCCTGCCGGTACGTTTCGCATCCTCTATGACGCGGTCGTCGAGGACAGCGGCGAGACGGACGAAGTCAACACGCTAGCCAGGGAAGTGCCGGTGGCCGAGTTGCCCGACGAGGTGCTGGGTTATCTCCTCGGCAGCCGCTACTGCGAGACAGATCACCTCAGCAGCCTCGCCTGGCAACTGTTCGGTCATCTTCCGCCCGGCTGGGCGCGGGTGCAGGCGATCGTCGACTATGTCCACAACCGGTTGTCGTTCGGCTATGGCTACGCGCGTTCGACCCGCACGGCGGCGCAGGCGAATGAGGAACGGGTCGGGGTCTGCCGTGACTTCGCCCATCTGGCGATCACGCTTTGCCGCTGCATGAACATTCCGGCGCGTTATGTGAACGGCTATCTCGGTGACATCGGCGTGCCGATCGATCCGGCGCCGATGGATTTCTCGGCCTGGATGGAGGTGTTCCTCGACGGCAAGTGGTACACGTTCGATCCACGCCACAACCGGCCCAGGACCGGCCGCGTCGTCATCGCACGCGGCCGCGACGCCACCGATGTGCCTTTGCTGCACAGCTTCGGCCCACACCGGCTCACCCTGTTCAAGGTGTGGACCTACGAACAGGAAGGCAAGCTGTTCAATCCGCCCCATCACGGCGTCGACAGGACGGTCAGCGCACAGATGCTGGCTTAAGCGCATCGATATCCAGGCGATGCCGGCCTGCAAACGGCCTGATCTTGAATCTCAACGCAGCTCGGTTCTCTGCCGCATCATTTCTGTCCGCAATTATCGGGACAGTGATCCGCTTCGGTACAGAAGGGCTGTGCCGCAACAGGACGGCGCCGACCACGGCGTGATTGCTTTGATCCGGGCATGGTAAGCGGTCCGTAAACACCACCGAAGTCGCGCGATCCTGTTTACCGATCGTTCACCTTTATAAGGATCGAAATCCAATAAAAACAACAGGTTGAGATCGGCCAATCCGCTCCGGGGCATAATTGGAGCCGTCCGGCTGGAATCCTGCATTGCCCTCATCGCGGCGACGAGGCCGAGGCATGCGGAGGTTGTTGGATGCGAAATTACGGGGGTCTTGTCCACGCGGTCGGCGGGTTCGCCAGACATAGGGGTGGAAATTTCACGGTCCTGTTCGGCTTTGCTGCCTCGGTCCTGGCGCTGGCCGCCGGCTTCTCGGTCAACGTCGCGCAGCTCTACAATGCCAGATCGAGCCTGCAGGGCGTGGTCGACGCCGCGGTGACGTCAACGGCGCGCGACCTGACGACCGGCGCCGTCAAGGAAGCCGATGCCGACAAGGCAGTGCAAGCCTTTCTCGACGCCAACAGCATGGCCGGCATCCTGTCGGCCGACCAGGTCGTGCTGGACAGGCTCACCGTCAACCCGACGGCCAGAACCGTGCAGGCGGATGTGCATGTCGATGTCAGCCTATATTTTCCGTTGTTCGGCATCAGTGACATGCGGCGCGTCGCCGCCTCCACCACAGCACTTTATTCGGACAAGCAGGTCGAGGTCGCCATGATGCTCGACATAACGGGATCGATGGCGAAACGAGGCAATGTCGACAAGATCGGCGATCTGAAAGCAGCCGCGAAGAACGCCGTCCAGACGATGCTCCAGAACCAGGATCCGAAGAACCCCCGCATCCGCGTCGCGATCGTGCCTTACGCATCCGGCGTAAACGTCGGCAAGCTGGCGGAAAACGTCTACGCCGAGAAGCAGGCGAGCTCTGATCTGCCGCCGGTCGCCGGCAGTTCGCTTCTCGTCGCAAAGACGGGCAAGACGACATTGCCGTCCTTCGGCGACTACAAATCCATTGTTGGCGCGGCAATGCCGAAGACCGACAATTGCGCGACGGAGAGGAAGGACAAGAACGGCAATGCGGATTTGAGTGCCGACGGCCCGGACACGGTTCGCACCGACAAGACCGGCAAGAACTACTACGCCCTGGTCAACCGGGATGATCATCTGGGTGGCGGGAGCATGAACAGATGCCCTGACGCGGAAGTGATCCCGCTGACGGCTGATTCCGGCGCATTGCTTGATTCGATCGGGGCCTTCCGGGCCGGTGGTTATACGGCCGGCGCGATCGCCATCCAGTGGACCTATTACATGCTGTCGCCGCAATGGCGGGCTGCGATCAAGAGTGCCGGTCTCGGCAACGGCGCCTCGGATGCCAATGCAAAGAAAATTGCCAAGGTCGCGATCCTGATGACCGATGGCCAGTTCAATACCGCCTTCGCCGGAGCCGGGGGGAACTACAACGGCCAGGGCAACCTTGCACGTGGCAACGCCGAAGCCCTGTGCGGCAACATGAAAAATGATGGCATCGAGATTTTCACCATTGGCTTCGATCTGAACGACAAGGACATGTCGCCAACCGAGCGGGACCAGGCAAAGGCGGTGCTGAAGGGCTGTTCGTCGAAAGACGCCTCCGCCGCGGACAGGCATTATTTCGAGGTGTCCACCGGAGTGGAATTGGACGCCGCCTTCCAGGAAATCATCCGCAACACCGAGAAGGTCGCACTGACCCAGTAATCCGCAAAAGGAAAAGGCCGCCGCTTCTTTCGAAGCCGGCGGCCTTCCGTGTTTCCGTCCATGGCGCGGCCTGTGGCGGCAACCCCTTCGGGTTACCTGCCGCGCATCTCGCGCCTTAACGGGAAGACTGCTTCCCGAAAGTGCAATCCGCTGAGGCCACGTTCTGGAAAACGAAATCACTCGACATCGGATCACCTCCTTTCGATTTGTTGAACACATGCTCATGATGGGGTGCGTTGCAGCAAATGACAAGGTGCCATGCTGAAAAAGGCGCCTGCCGGAAAATCCCGCCCGGGCAGATACGCGTGCTTCGGCTTGCGATCCACGTCCCGAACGGACAAGATTGTGAGATCGGGCCGCGGGGGGAACGAGCATGGATGCCACCGAAAGAGCCGCGCGCATCGTTCGAACGGTAATCGAGGCCCTGAAGCCGGGCTTTGCCGTCCGCCTGTGGACCGGAGAACGGATCGGTCCCGCCGAGGGACCGGTGCTTGCCATCAACGATCAGGACATTGTCTGGCAGTTGGCCCGCCGGCCCAATTTCTCGACGCTGCTGGAGATGTGGATTTCCCGGACGATCGACGTCGAGGACGGCTCGCTGTTCGATCTCTACGCCTTGCCTTCGAAGGGAAAGCTGAGGTTGAAGGCATTGCCGAAGCTGGCGATCCTGCGCGACCTGCCCGCGGTCCTGTTCTCGCGACGGCAAATGACGAAACGGGCCGACCTGACCGGCCGCAATCCCTTCGTCAGCGGTTCCAACAAGCAGGCGATCGAACACCACTACGATATTTCGAACGCATTCTACCGGCTCTTCCTCGACGAGCGCATGGTCTACACCTGCGCCTATTTCACCGATTTCGCCAATGGGATCGATCAGGCACAGAAGGACAAGCTCGACCATATCTGCCGCAAGCTCCGGCTGAAGCCGGGCGACCGTCTGCTCGACATCGGATGCGGCTGGGGGGCGATGCTGATCCATGCCGCGAAGCACTATGGCGCCATCGGCCATGGTGTCTCGCTGTCCGAGGAACAGACCCGGCTGGCGCGCGAACGCATCCGCGCAGAAGGGCTGGAGGACAAGATCACCATCGACATCAAGTCCTATACCGAACTCGACGGCAGCTATGACAAGATATCGTCGATCGGCATGTTCGAGGCCGTCGGTCTCGCCAACCACGCAACTTACTTCTCGACCGTCCATCGGCTGTTGAAGCCGGGCGGCATCTACCTGCACCACGCCATCACACGCCGCGGCAAGGGCGGAACGCGGAAGACGCTGCGCAAGGGCGCGGAATACAAGGCGCTGATCAAATACATTTTCCCGGGCGGCGAGGTCGACACGATCGGCATGACAACAGGCAATCTCGAGGCGCACGGCTTTCTCGTCGCCGATGTCGAGAATCTGCGTGAGCACTATGCCCGCACCTGCAGGCTGTGGGCCGAGCGCCTGCATGCCCGTTTCGACGAAGCGATCGCCGAGGTCGGCGAGCCCAAGGCGCGGCTATGGCTGCTTTACCTGACCGGCTGTTCGATCACCTTCGATCGCGGCTCGGCGCAGATATTCCAGACCGTCGCCACCAAGCGCGCGCGGGGGCCGAGCGGCCTGCCGCCGACGCGGGCGGATCTGTATCGGTAGCTACAGGAAGCGCATCGCGTCGCCGACCTTGATGCCGGCCGGCCGATCCACCGTGCAGTAGACGCCGAGATTGTGGGCGTTGTGGCGAACCAGGTTGCGAAGGATCGCCGGATCGTTGTCGAAGCCGTCCTGGGCGATGATGGTGAAGCCGCAGCGGCGGCATGGTTCGGAAATCGTCAGGAGCAGGTCGCCGATCGCGAGCTTGCGGCCGATCCATTCCGTTTCGGGAAACGAGCCTTCCATCGCCGCCATGTCGACGACGATGTTGGGGCGGAAGCGGCGCGCGTCGGCCGCCCCATCCGGATGCAGCGCCTTCAGCCGCGCAAGCGAAGCCGTGGTCAAGAGGTGGATCGGCGCCTTGGTGTAACGCGCCTGCGTGACCGGACCGGCATAGGCCGGTGGTGCATTCTCCCGGCTGAATGGTCGGATCGAGGCGGCAAAGCCGAGATAGGCCGATACGGCGCCGTCGCATTCGGTGCCTGGCGCGGCCAGCCAGTCGCCGTCAGGGACGGCGACCTCCAGGTCGCGATCATTGGCCAGCCGGGTTCGGATGCGCGGCACTTTGTGCCATTTCGCGTCGCGGTCCGGCCGGGCGATCTCGTTGTCCGAGGTATCGACGAGGCCGAACATGCGATCGCCCGCCATGCCCGCCGGTCCGACCATGATGGCGTCCCGGCGCTCGCCGGCGAGCGAACTTGCCGGATAGCGCCAGAGCTGGCTGACCGAGCCCAATGCGGCGTCTTCCCGCATCAGCCCTTCTTGTTCTGCCGGTTGGCAACGAGGTCGTCGACGACCGCCGGGTCGGCCAGCGTCGAGGTGTCGCCAAGCGCGGCAAAATCGTCCTCGGCGATCTTGCGCAGGATGCGGCGCATGATCTTGCCAGATCGCGTCTTGGGCAGGCCCGGCGCGAACTGGATCTTGTCCGGCGAAGCGATGGCGCCGATCTCCTTGCGGACATGGGCGATAAGTTCCTTGCGCAGGTCCTCGGTCGGCTCTTGCCCTTTCATCAAGGTAACGTAGCTGTAGATGCCCTGGCCCTTGATGTCGTGCGGGTAGCCGACGACCGCGGCCTCGGAAACCTTCTCATGGCTGACCAGCGCCGATTCGACTTCGGCCGTGCCCATGCGGTGGCCGGAGACATTGATGACGTCGTCAACGCGGCCGGTGATCCAGTAGTAGCCGTCGGCGTCGCGGCGGCAGCCGTCGCCGGTGAAGTACTTGCCCTTGTAGGTCGAGAAATAGGTCTGCACGAAGCGGTCGTGATCACCATAGACGGTGCGCATCTGGCCCGGCCACGAATCGGTGATGCAGAGATTGCCGTCCGCGGCTCCTTCCAGCACCTTGCCTTCGCCGTCGACCAGCTGCGGCTTGACGCCGAAGAAAGGCCTTGTCGCCGAGCCTGGCTTGAGGTCGGTGGCGCCAGGCAGCGGGGTGATCAGAATGCCGCCGGTCTCGGTCTGCCACCAGGTGTCGACGATCGGCACCTTGGCATTGCCGACGACGTTGAAATACCACTCCCAGGCTTCCGGATTGATCGGCTCGCCGACCGAACCGAGAACGCGCAGCGAGTTGCGCGAGGTCTTCTTCACCGGGTCGTTGCCGGCCCCCATCAGCGCGCGCAGCGCCGTCGGCGCGGTGTAGAAGATGTTGACCTTGTGCTTGTCGATGACTTCCCAGAAGCGCGACTGCGACGGGTAGTTGGGCACGCCTTCGAACATCAGCGTGGTGGCGCCGTTGGCGAGCGGGCCATAGACGATGTAGCTGTGGCCGGTGACCCAGCCGACATCGGCGGTGCACCAGTAGATGTCGCCATCATGGTAGTCGAAGACATATTGGTGCGTCATCGATACGTAGACGAGATAGCCGGCCGTGGTGTGCAGCACGCCCTTCGGCTTTCCGGTCGAGCCGGACGTGTAGAGGATGAACAGCGGATCCTCCGCCTTCATCTTCTCGGGCTTGCACTCGGCCTTCACCGACGCGACTTCGTCATGGTACCAGACATCACGGCCAGGCGCCCAGCCGATCTTGCCGCCGGTGCGGCGCACGACGACAACGTTCTTCACCGTCACATGGTGCCTGGCGGCAATGTCGATCGCCTTGTCGGTGTTCTCCTTCAGCGGGATCGGCTTGCCGCCGCGCAAACCCTCGTCGGCGGTGATGACGAAGGTCGATTCGCAGTCGACGATGCGGCCGGCCAGCGCGTCCGGCGAGAAGCCGCCGAAGACGATCGAATGGATGGCGCCGATGCGCGTGCAGGCCAGCATCGCATAGGCGGCTTCCGGGATCATCGGCATGTAGATGGTGACGCGGTCGCCTTTCTTGACGCCGTGCTTCTTCATCACATTGGCGAGCCGGCAGACATGTTCGTACAGCTCGTTGTAGGTGATCTTCTTGTCGTCGTAGGGATTGTCGCCTTCCCAGATGATGGCGGTCTGGTCGCCGCGCTTCTTCAGGTGGCGGTCGATGCAATTGTACGAGACGTTGGTCAGCCCGTCCTCGAACCACTTGATCGAGACCTTGCCGTCGAAGGAGGTGTTCTTGACCTTGCTGAAGGGCTTGAACCAGTCGATGCGCTTGCCGTGCTTGCCCCAGAATTTGTCCGGGTTCTTGATGCTGTCGGCATACCATTTCAGGTAGGTGTCATTGTCGATCAGCGCATTCTTCTTCCACGCCGGCTGGACGCGATGGACATGAACCTCGGACATTCCTGATCTTCCTCCCGAACCAATCCGCCGGCTTGAAACGCCGGCGGGATCGCGGCGACGCAGCCGCGAATTCGGCGGCATTATTACCAGTTCCGCCGTAACGGCAATATTAGACGTTGGATTCGCGCGGCGGGATGCCGCAGGGAGCCCCGTACGCGCTGTCAGCACTCGAACCGGTTCGCTGCTAACTGTATGTTTTCGCATCGAAAAGCCTGTTTCGATCAGGAAAAATCAATAGACAGTTAAGCAACGGCGCGCACAATCTGACGTTGGGAGGAAAGGAGACTCAACCTGGGGACCGCCATGCGCGACCATTCCGAAATGGACCTGATGCTCAAGGGCTATGGCTTGACCACGGCCAAGATTCTTTATCACTTTCCCGACCATCCCCATCTCCTGCAGAGCTTCATCTGGCAGGACTACGACCTGGCGCCGCAGTTTCCGGTATTGATCCGCTTCATCGAATTCTGGAGGGCGAAGCTCGACGGGCCGCTGCATTCGGTCGTCTACACGCACCAGAAGCTGGTCGCGCCGAATGAATGGCGCAAGGTGGACGGGGAGTTCGTGCTGCACTGAGCGCGACCGCAGACGGTCTGTTTCCATTCTCATGCGGCGACAGCAACGCGGCGGTCGTCTATTGTTCGCTGGCGGCGCGGCAAGGCAGGGTGCCCCAAGGCGGCGTCCGCGATCGGGAGAACGGACATGACCGCTTTCGACTATGCCGCGCTGCTGCTTCGGGTCAGCATCGGCGGCCTGTTTCTTGCCCATGCCTATTTGAAATACGCCGTCTTCACGCCGAAAGGCACAACCGACTATTTCCAGTCGCTCGGCGTGCCCGGCTATTTCGGCTTGATCGCCATCGCCGCCGAAACGGCCGGCGGGCTTGGCCTGATCTTCGGCGTCGCCACGCGGCTGGCGGCCATCCTGCTCATTCCGCTGATGCTGGGCACGATCGTGCTCGTCCACGGCAAGAATGGTTTCTGGTTCACCAATGCGGGCGGCGGCTGGGAATATCCGGCGTTGTGGATCGTCTGCCTAGTCGTCATCGCCCTCATCGGCAGCGGCCACGCGGCACTCTGGCCGATCTGGGGATAGCGTGTTCCGGGTCCTGGGTCGCGTACCACGCGACCCAGGCAGGAGATGTCACACCGCCGGTGGGTTAAGCCGGGCGAAGCCTTCCTGGCGGCGATAGGGGAAATACGGGTAGGGCGCGGTGACTTCGCTCGCCGCGTCGAGTTTCTTCACCTGATCCGGCGTCAGCGCCCAGCCGACCGCGCCGAGGTTCTGGCGCAACTGCTCCTCGTTGCGGGCGCCGATGATGACGGAGGAAACGGTCGGGCGCTGCAACAGCCAGTTGATGGCGATCTGCGGCACCGTCTTGCTGGTCTCCTGCGCCACCGCGTCGAGCGCGTCCATGACCCGGTAGAGATGCTCGTCCTCGACCGGCGGGCCGAAATCCGCCGTGTCATGCAGCCGGCTCTTTTCCGGCAGCGGCTGGCCACGGCGGATCTTGCCGGTCAGCCGGCCCCAGCCGAGGGGGCTCCAGACCAGTGCGCCGACGCCCTGGTCGAGGCCGAGCGGCATCAGTTCCCACTCATAGTCGCGGCCGACCAGCGAGTAGTAGACCTGATGCGCGGCATAGCGGGGATAGCCGTGCTTGTCGGCCTCCGCCAGCGACTTCATCACTTGCCAGCCGGAGAAGTTGGAGACGCCGACATAGCGCAGCTTGCCGGCGCGCACGAGTTCGTCCAGCGTCGAAAGCACCTCCTCGATCGGCGTGCCGGCATCAAAGGCATGCAGTTGCAACAGGTCGATGTAGTCGGTGCCGAGGCGTTTCAGCGCGGCGTCCGTGGCCTTGATCAGCCGCGAACGCGACGAGCCGTAGTCGGCCGGCCCGTCACCCATCGGCAGCGAGGTCTTGGTCGAGATCAGCACGGCGTCGCGGCGGCCCTTGATCGCTTCGCCCAGCACCTGTTCCGAGGCGCCGCTCGAATAGACGTCGGCCGTGTCGAACAGATTGACGCCGGCTTCAAGGCAGATGTCGATCAGCCGCCGCGCTTCCCTGGCGTCGCTGTTGCCCCAGGCACCGAACAGCGGGCCGGAGCCGCCGAAGGTTCCCGCGCCGAACGAGAGTGCGGGCACTTTCAGGCCCGATGCGCCGAGACGTCGATAATCCATTTTCTGCTCCTGGTGGTTTGGAAAGAGGAAAGGCAATCCGGTTCGCCGACGAGCGTCAGGACCGGACGGAGACAGGCTCGCCGAGCGCGTTGGTGCGATCGAGGCGCAGGGCCAGCGCGGCCACGGCGAGTGCGGCGACTGGCAGCAGGGCGGCGACCCAGGTGAGCGAACCCAATCCGAGGCCATGGGCGATGACCACGCCGCCAAGCCAGGCGCCGGAGGCGTTGCCGAGATTGAAGGCGGCGATGTTGAAGGACGAGGCGAGGCTCTGGCCGGCGCCTTGCGCCTTTTCCAGTACCCACATCTGCAGCGGCGCCACCGTGGCGAAGGCCGCGGCGCCCAACAGGCCGACATAGATGACGGCCATAACCTGGCTGTGGATGGCGAAGCTCATGGTCGCCAGCACAAGGGCCAGCACGACGAGACTGCCCAGCACCGCCGGCACCAGCCAGCGGTCGGCGACCTTGCCGCCGGCGAGGTTGCCGGCGATGAGGCCGCCGCCGAAGACGAGCAGGATCGGCGACACGGCGGCTTCCTCGAAGCCGCTGATCTGCGTCAACAGCGGCGCGATGTAGGTGAAGACGGCGAAGACGCCGGCATAGCCGAGCACGGTGGTGGCAAGCCCGAGCAGGACCGGCGTGCGGCGCAGCACGGCGAGATCGGCGCGCAGGTCGCTCCTCTCGGGCGCGGCCTGGCTGCTCGGCACCAGGGCCAGGATGACGGCGAAGGCCGCCAGGCCGACCGCGGTGACCGCCCAGAAGGTCGCACGCCAGCCGAAGGCCTGGCCAAGCCAGGTGCCGAAAGGCACGCCGAGGATGTTGGCGATGGTGAGCCCGGTGAACATCAGCGCGATCGCCGAGGCCTTCCTGTTGGGCGCGACCAGGCCGGTGGCGACCACCGAGCCGACGCCGAAGAAGGTGCCGTGGGCAAAGGCGGTGACGACGCGCGCACCCATCAGGGTCCAGTAGTCGGGGGCCAGCGCACAAGCGAGGTTGCCCAGCGTGAAGATCGCCATCAGCGCCAGAAGCACGGTCTTGCGCGGCCAATTGCCGGTGGCGATGGTGAGCAGCGGCGCGCCGATGACGACGCCGAGCGCGTAGCCCGAAATGAGCTGCCCGGCGGCGGAGATCGAGACGCCGAGATCCTTGCTGACGTCGAGCAGCAGGCCCATGATGACGAATTCGGTGACGCCGATGCCGAAGGCACCGGCGGCGAGGGCGTAGAGAGCAAGAGGCATGGCGGTTCCCACTTTGAAAGACGGCCGTTAAGGCGATGAGCGCCCTTGTCCAATCCGCGCCCCGACCGGGAAGATCGTGTTGCCGGGTGCTGTGAACCAGACTTGATCAAGGCATATTTTCTGTGAAATAGATTCACAGATGGCCAGACCCGACATAAACCGTTCCGGCGAGATCGAAGTCTTCGTGCGCGTCGTCGAGGCAGGCAGCTTTTCCGCCGCGGCGCGCGCGTTGCGCATGACGCCGTCGGCCGTCAGCAAGCTAATCGCGAGGCTGGAATCCCGGCTCGGCGCGCGGCTGGTCAGCCGCTCGACGCGCAAGCTGCTGCTGACCCCGGAAGGGGCGGCGTTCTATGAAAGCGGACTACGCATCCTCGCCGACATGGCAGCAGCAGAGCGCGAGGCGGCCGCGGGCGCCGCACCGCGCGGGCGGCTGCGCGTCAACACCTACGTGCCGTTCGGGGTGCACCGGCTGATCCCGCTGCTGCCGCGCTTCCTCGAACGCTATCCCGAAATCTCGGTCGATCTGGTGCTGACCGACAGTGTCATCGACCTGATGGCCGAACGTGCCGATGTGGCGATCCGGGCCGGGCCGCTTGGCGAGTCACGGCTGGTGGCGCGCAAGCTCGGGCAGAGCCCGGTGGTCGTCGTTGCGGCCCCTTCCTACCTCGAGCCGCACGGCACGCCGCTGACGCCGGCCGATCTCGACACACACAACCGGATGGGCTTCGGCTTCGTCAGGCACATTGACGGCTGGCCGTTCCTCGACGCGCAGGGCAATGCCGTCATGATCCCGATCACCGGCAACACCCAGGTCAGCGACGGCGAGGCAATGCGGCTGATGACGCTGGCCGGGGCAGGCATTTCCCGGCTGGCGCGCTGGCATGTGGCGGCCGACATCGCCGCCGGGCGGCTAGTGCCGCTGCTGGAGGATTTCAACCCGGGCGACGAGGAGGCGACGCATGCTGTCTATGTCGGCCAGGGCCGGCATCTGCCGGCACGGGTAAGGGCGTTTCTCGATTTCCTGGGCGAGAGCGTGCGGCTGGGCTGAACGGTTTTCGGGAGCCGGCCGGCTCCCGAAATGTCTGTGCCGGCTGCCTATGCCTTGGTTACGAACGGCGCCGGGCGCCGGCCGGCGCCTTGCCGCTCCAGCATCCATGCTGGATATTCGGACGGCAGCGCGCTGACTTCGTCGAGCTTGGCGAGATCGTCCGCGTCGAGTTTCACTTCAGCCGCGGCAAGGTTCTGTTCGAGCTGGTCCATACGGCTGGCGCCTATGATGACGCTCATCACGAAAGGCTTGGCCAGGACATAGCCGAGCGCCACGGTGGCAACGCTGACGTCGTGCTTCTTGGCGATCTCGCGCATGACGCCGACGGCCGCCCAGGCACGGTCCTCGTTGACCGGCGGGAAGTTGAAGGACGCACGGCGGCCCTCGCCATTGCCGGGCGCGCCGGGACCGTATTTGCCCGACAGCAGGCCGCCGGCCATGGGCGACCACACCATCAAGCCGAGTTTCTCCTCGTTGATGAGCGGCACGATCTCACGTTCGAGATCGCGACCGGCGATCGAATAATAGGACTGTATGGTCTCGAAACGAGCAAAACCCTTGCGGTCGGCGATGCCGAGCGCCTTGGCGATGCGCCAGGCCTGCCAGTTGGAAACCCCGACATAGCGGACCTTGCCGCTGGCAACGAGATCGTCGAGCGCCCGCAGCGTTTCGTCGATCGGGGTCACCGCGTCGGTACCGTGCAGCTGATAGAGATCGATATGGTCGAGTTGCAACCGTTCGAGGCTGGCATCGACCGAATCCATGATGTGACCCCGCGAGGAGCCGCGGTCGTTCGGCCCGTTGCCCATGGTACCATGGACCTTGGTGGCGATCACCACGCTCGATCTGGGAATGCCGAGGTCCCGCAGGGACTGGCCGAGCAGACGCTCGGATTCACCGAAGGAATAGACATCGGCCGTGTCGAAGAAGTTGACGCCGGCGGCGATCGAGCGGCCGACAATCTCATTGACGCCCTTCTGGTCGAGGCTCGCGATCAGGCCCCATTGGGCGTTCTGGCCGGCAGCGCCGAAGGTCATGGTGCCGAGACAGAGTTCGGAGACGAACATCCCCGTATTCCCAAGCTGGTTGTAACGCATGGCGAAGGCTCCAAAAAAATGTGATGACGCAAAACAAATAGGAACGGTACGTTTCGTTTCCAGTGTTGGCGTAATGACGCTTCTGGATTGGCCCAACGCTGTAGGCATGAGCGGAGGTGAGATGCCCACGAGGCGAAAACGAACTGGCTTAGGCGTCCCAGGGATTGAACACCGTCACGCCTGTATCGTCGAAGTCGGCAACATTGCGCGTCACAAGAATGAGATCATGGACAAGAGCGGTAGCCGCGATGAGGGTATCGGCGCTGCCTCGTGTACGGCGGGCGGTGATGCGGCCCCAAGTTAACGCGACATCTTCCGTGACGGCGAGAATACGATCGGCATTGTCGCGCCGAAGCTCCCGTAGCCACAGATCGAGGCGTGTTGCCTTTTCGGAGTCGACCTTGCGTAGCTTGATGATCCCACGTTCGATCTCTCCAAGCGTGATGACGCTGAGGCTGACCGAGGTCGGATCCACCGAAGCCAGCCATTCGGTTGGCTTGGGTAGTCGCCTCTGCACATCCGAAACGATGTTCGTGTCGAGCAGATACATCAGAGATCGACGTCCCGGATCATCGTCTCCGAGCGGCGGCTGACCTCTTCGGCGAAATCATCGTCCCAAACCGGACCAGTCAAAAGATATTCGGCCAACGACTTCTTCTTTCCGGCCAGGCGGTCGTAATCCTCGGCGGAAAGCACCACTGCGGCGCGCTCGCCGCGCAACGTCACCGTCTGCGGTCCCTCGCTGCGCGCACGCTGAACCACCTTGGAGAAATTGTTCTTTGCGTCCTGAAGGTGCCAGTTCATTGAATGCCCCCTAGCTAGCTTGGCTAGATATAACATTCGCCCGATGATGCGGCAAGGAATGCCGTGTTGGCGTCTGGGGCCTAACGGCTACCAAAAATCGCCGAGCCGACCCTGACGCTGGTAGCGCCGAAGGCGATGGCCGTTTCGTAGTCGCCGGACATGCCCATGGATAGCTTTTCGACTCCGGCCTCGCGCCCAAGCTTCTCCAGCAGCGCGAAATGCGGGCCGGGATTTTCGTCTGCCGGGGGGATGCACATCAGGCCTTCGATGGCGAGGCCGTGGACATCGCGGCAGCGGGTGACGAAAGCCACGGCATCGCGCGGTTCGATGCCGGCCTTCTGCGGCTCGGAGCCGGTGTTGACCTGGACATAGAGTTTCGGCGCGCGGCCTTGCCGGGCCATTTCCTTGGCGAGTTCGGCGGCGATCTTCTCGCGGTCGACCGTCTCGATGACGTCGAACAGCGCGACCGCCTCTTTCGCCTTGTTCGATTGCAGCGGACCGATCAGGTGCAGTTCGATGTCGGGGAATGCCAGCTTCAAATCCGGCCATTTGCCTTGCGCTTCCTGGACGCGATTCTCGCCGAAGACCCGCTGGCCGGCCTCGATCACCGGCTGGATGTCGGCGGCGTCAAAGGTCTTGGAAACCGCGACCAGCGTCACGGCACCGGCCTGGCGAGCGGCCTCCTGCTCGGCGGCGGCGATCCTCGCCTTGACCGCGAAAAACTGCTGAACGGTGTCACCCATATGCAAATCCCGCTGTTTTGACCCGCGTTTTTAACCGCCGCGATGCCCATATGGTTGACGGGTTTGCCAAACCATGGTGAACACCCGGACCACATTCCCTGAACCGCCGAGCCAGTCGCCCGCGGTTCGCGCCTGCTTTTAAGTGAAAAACGTCCCATGGCAACCGAACGATACAATCCGCGCGCGTCAGAGCCCAAATGGCAGAAGGCCTGGGCCACCAAGAAGCTTTTCGAAGCGCACAATGACGACCCGAAGCCTAAATACTACGTGCTGGAAATGTTCCCCTATCCGTCGGGGCGCATCCATATCGGCCACACCCGCAACTACACGATGGGTGACGTGGTGGCGCGCTACAAGCGGGCCAAGGGGTTCAACGTGCTGCATCCGATGGGCTGGGACGCCTTCGGCATGCCGGCCGAGAACGCGGCCATGCAGAACAAGGTCCATCCCAAGGAATGGACCTACCAGAACATCGCCACCATGCGCGAGCAGCTCAAGGTCATGGGCCTGTCGCTGGACTGGGCACGCGAATTCGCCACCTGCGACGTCGACTACTATCACCGGCAGCAGATGCTGTTCCTGGATTTCGTCGAGAAAGGACTGGTGACGCGCAAATCCTCCAAGGTCAATTGGGACCCGGAGGACATGACCGTGCTCGCCAACGAACAGGTCATCGACGGGCGCGGCTGGCGCTCCGGCGCGCTGGTCGAGCAGCGCGAGCTGACGCAGTGGTTCTTCAAGATCACCGATTTCGCGCAGGACCTGCTGGATTCGCTCGACGGCCTCGATGAATGGCCCGAAAAAGTGAAGCTGATGCAGCAGAACTGGATCGGCCGTTCGGAAGGCCTGCTGATCCGCTGGCCGCTCGCCTCGGACATTGCGGGCGAGCATGAGCTGGAAGTCTACACGACGCGGCCCGACACTATTTTCGGCGCCTCCTTCATGGCCATCGCCGCCGATCATCCGCTGGCCAAGAAAGCCGCCGAGACCAATCCGGAGATGGCGAAGTTCATCGAGGAGGTCCGCCATATGGGCACTTCGGTGGCGGCGCTGGAGACGGCGGAGAAGAAGGGGTTCGACACCGGCATCCGCGTCGTCCATCCCTTCGACGACAGCTGGACGCTGCCTGTCTATGTGGCCAATTTCGTTTTGATGGAATACGGCACCGGCGCCATCTTCGGCTGCCCGGCGCATGACCAGCGCGACCTCGATTTCGCCAACAAATACGGCCTGACGGTGGTGCCGGTGGTGATGCCGGAAGGCGAGAATCAGGCGACCTTCCAGATCATCGACGTGGCCTATGGCGACGACGGTGCGATGATCAATTCGCGCTTCCTCGACGGGATGAAGCCGACCCAGGCTTTTGACGAAGTGGCCAGGCTCCTGGAACAGAAGACGATCGGCAACCGGCCGATGGCCGAGCGCAAGGTGAATTTCCGCCTGCGCGACTGGGGCATTTCGCGCCAGCGCTACTGGGGCTGCCCGATCCCGATGATCCATTGCGAGGATTGCGGCGTGGTGCCGGTTCCAAAGGCCGACCTTCCGGTCAAGCTGCCCGACGACGTCGATTTCGACCGGCCGGGCAATCCGCTCGACCGGCATCCGACCTGGCGGCACGTGAAATGCCCGCAATGCGGCAAGGACGCGCGCCGCGAGACCGACACGATGGATACGTTCGTCGATTCGTCCTGGTATTTCGCCCGCTTCACCGCGCCCTGGGCGCACGAGCCGACCGATCCCAAGGCGGCGAACGAATGGCTGCCGGTCGACCAGTATATTGGCGGCATCGAGCATGCGATCCTGCACCTGCTCTATTCGCGCTTCTTCACCCGCGCCATGCGCGAGACCGGCCATGTCGATCTCGCCGAGCCCTTCAAGGGCCTGTTCACGCAAGGCATGGTGGTGCACGAGACCTACCGGGTCGGTTCGGCATCGAATGGCCGCTGGCTGGCACCGACCGAGGTGCGGCTGGAGGAAGTCGACGGCAAGCGCCGCGCCATCGACATCGCCACTGGCGAAGCGGTCACCATTGGCCCGCTGGAAAAGATGTCGAAGTCGAAGAAGAACACGGTTAGCCCGGAAGACATCACCGACGGCTACGGCGCCGACACGGCGCGCTGGTTCATGCTGTCGGACTCACCGCCCGAGCGCGACGTCGAATGGACCGACGATGGCGCCGCCGGCGCGCATCGCTTCATGCAGCGCATCTGGCGCCTGGTGTCGACAGCGGCCGAGACGCTGGCGGGCGTCAAGCCTGCCGCGGCCGGCGCCGGCGAGGCGGGAGCGGTCTCGAAGGCCACGCACAAGATCCTCAAGGCAGTCGGCGAGGACATCGAGAAGCTCGCCTTCAACCGCGCCATCGCCCGCATCTATGAACTGGCCAACGTGCTGACCACACCGCTCAACGAGGTGGCCGAAGGCAAGGCCGATCCGGCGCTGCAAGGCGCCTGCCGCCAGGCCGTGGAGATCCTGGTGCATCTGATCGCGCCGGTGATGCCGCATCTGGCCGAAGAGTGCTGGGAGACGCTCGGCGGTACCGAACTGGTCGCCGAACGGCCGTGGCCGGTCTTCGATCCGGCGCTGGTCATCGACAACGAAGTCACCTATCCGGTGCAGGTCAACGGCAAGAAGCGGGGGGATTTGACAATTGCCCGCGACGCGGACCAAGGTGCGGTCGAAAAAGCGGTATTGGCTCTCGACTTCGTGCAGAAAGCACTTGAAGGTAAGGCTCCGCGCAAGGTGATCATCGTGCCGCAGAGGATCGTCAATGTCGTTGCCTGATCGGGAAAAGACAGAGCTGAGCCGTTTGCTGCGCCGTGTGGCGCTTGCCGGCCTTGTCGGGTCGCTCGCGCTGGTTTCGGCCTGCACGGTGCGGCCGCTCTATTCCAGCGCGCCGCTGACGACGGGTTCGAGCGCCAATGCCGAACTGGCATCGATCGCCATCAAGCCGGTCAAGACGCGTTATGCCCAGCAGGTGCGCAACAACCTGATCTTCGGCTTTGGGCGCGGTGCCGGCGAACCGGCATCGCCGCTTTATTCGCTTGATCTCAGCGTCTCCGAAGCCGTTGAATCCTCCGCCCTCGTGCAGGTCGGAACCGATGAGGACGAGCCGACAGCCGGTTCGGTGACACTTACCGCCAGCTATACGCTGACCGATGCGAAAACCGGTGTCGTCATCACGGTCGGCAAGCGCGCGATCACCTCCTCCTTTGACAGGCCGCGTCAGGAATTCGCCTCGTATCGGGCGCAGATCGACGCCGAAAATCGCGCCGCGCGCGAACTGGCCGAGGCCCTGCAACTGTCCATCGCCCAGGATCTGGTCCGGCACGGCAAGGCGGCCAGCTGACGCCGCTCTTCGTTTTTACGAAGACGCCATCTCGATCCTTGCGTCAGGCCTCCCGGTAGCAGCCGGGCGCCCTTTTTTTGCGCGCTTTTTAGCCCGACGCAGGGATGAGCGAGTGATCGCCGAATGACGATCAACGGCTCGAATCCCGATCACTCCATATCGTCGTGAAAGATACGTTTCAGTTGCTTTAGCGGCGCTCAAGGGAAGCAACTGTTAACCACTCGCTCCCTATTGCTCAGCAGACGTTTCAGAGTGAGTCTTGAGAATGGAATCCAAGCGTTTTCCCCGGGTCAATTCATTGAAGGCAACCTCGCCCGACGACCCCGGAGTAGAGCGTTTCAGCGGCAGGAGCGACAAGGCGGATAGCCAGCGGACCGGAGCGGCCAAGGCCGGCAGTTCCCAGCCGCCCGTTCATCTTGGTGGCAACGAAAGCCCCGCCTGGCAGGATTATTTCTTCCTGGCGCCCAATGTGCGGTTCACGCGCACGCCGGACTATGACGCCAGCACAAACAATACGCGGCACGAGCAGGTTGCCGTCGAGGAAAGTGAACCCCTGACGCCGCCGACACAGCACGCAATCGCCCGTCCGACTGCGGCACTCCAAGCCGGCTCGTCCTCGCCATCGCCTATGAGAAACCCCGCTCTGGAAGCCGCCCGGCCTCTCGCAAGCAACAGGGTGGCGACTCATGAAAGGCAGGCTGCCACTGCCCCTGTATCCGCCCGGCCAGGGCATGCCGGTGAAAAGGCGCGCACTGTTGCCCCGGCGGGCTCCAGGACGGCGGTAACGGCACGCGCATACACGCCGGCAGCGTCTGCCCGCGAGGTTGCGTCACAGGTCAGAACACAAGGCCGCGGAAATGCACGCTGGCCCTACCTGTCGGATCACGTCTTCTTCGAACTCATGGCGCCCTACATGATCGAGAGCCCGTTGCCGGCGCCACGGGCGGTCCCGGTTCCGCGGCCGGCCGCGCCGGTTGTCCCACCACGGGTGGATATCCGCGCAACGCCCACGGATGACCCGACGGCGTTGTTTCGGGTCATCGAGTGGCTTCCGGGCCTGCAAGCCCCATCCTCCTTGCCGGATGTCCGTCCGGCCAATTCGAACGAAGCCGCGAGCAACGCGCCGCAGGATGCCCGGACAGCGGCTGCGGGTCCCGTCGCCGCGACAAGCAACGCCGTTCAGGTCCAGGCCGCGCAAGGCGCGGAGGAGACTGTGCAGGCTCCAGCCTTGCGGGCATCCGCGACGCTGCCCAGGGTCGGCAAGATCGTGCCGGCCACGACGGGCGAGGCATACGAACTTCCCTCCGAAGAGCTGCTGCAGCAGCCGCCGGAAGGGCAGGGCTTCTACATGTCGCAGGAGCGGCTCGAGCAGAATGCCGATCTCCTGGAAAGCGTGCTCGAGGATTTCGGCGTCAAGGGCGAGATCATCCACGTTCGCCCGGGTCCGGTCGTGACCCTCTATGAGTTCGAGCCGGCGCCGGGCGTCAAATCGTCCCGCGTCATCGGTCTTGCCGACGACATTGCCCGCTCCATGTCGGCGATTTCGGCGCGCGTCGCCGTCGTGCCGGGCCGCAACGTCATCGGAATCGAGCTGCCGAACGAGACGCGCGAGACGGTCTATTTCCGCGAGCTGATCGAATCGCAGGGTTTCCGAAAGACCAGCTGCAAGCTGGCGCTTTGCCTCGGCAAGACGATCGGCGGCGAGCCTGTCATCGCCGAGCTGGCGAAGATGCCGCATCTGCTCGTTGCCGGCACCACCGGCTCGGGCAAGTCGGTTGCCATCAACACCATGATCCTGTCGCTGCTCTACCGGCTGAAGCCGGAAGAGTGCCGGCTGATCATGGTCGATCCCAAGATGCTGGAGCTCTCCGTCTATGACGGCATCCCGCATCTTCTGACGCCCGTCGTCACCGATCCCAAGAAGGCGGTCACCGCGCTCAAATGGGCGGTGCGCGAGATGGAGGATCGCTATCGCAAGATGGCGCGGCTCGGCGTGCGCAACATCGACGGCTACAATGAGCGCGCCGCCCAGGCCCGCGACAAGGGCGAGGCGGTCGTCATGACGGTGCAGGCCGGCTTCGAAAAGGGCACCGGCGCGCCGCTCTTCGAGCAGCAGGAAATCGACCTTGCGCAGATGCCCTACATCGTCGTCATCGTCGACGAGATGGCCGACCTGATGATGGTCGCCGGCAAGGAGATCGAAGGCGCCATCCAGCGCCTGGCGCAGATGGCGCGCGCGGCCGGCATCCACCTGATCATGGCGACGCAACGCCCCTCGGTCGATGTCATCACCGGCACGATCAAGGCCAATTTCCCGACCCGTATCTCCTTCCAGGTCACGTCGAAGATCGACAGCCGAACCATCCTGGGCGAGCAGGGCGCCGAACAGCTGCTTGGCCAGGGCGACATGCTGCACATGATGGGTGGCGGACGCATCGCCCGCGTGCACGGCCCCTTTGTGTCCGACGCGGAGGTCGAGCATGTCGTGGCGCACCTGAAGGCGCAGGGCCGCCCGGAATATCTGGAAACCGTGACGGCCGATGAGGACGAGGAAGAGGCCGAGGACGACCAGGGCGCGGTCTTCGACAAGGGATCGGTCGCCGCCGAGGACGGCGATTCCAGCTATGACGAAGCGGTCAAGGTGGTGTTGCGCGACAAGAAGTGTTCGACGTCCTACATCCAGCGCCGGCTCGGCATCGGTTACAACCGCGCCGCTTCCCTGGTCGAACGCATGGAGAAAGAGGGATTGGTCGGCGCGCCGAACCATGTCGGCAAGCGCGAGATCACCATGGGGCGGCGCCCGCCGGTGGCCGCGCCCGACGACGACGGCACGGACTGATCGGCAGCCTTTCGGTGGTGTTCTTCCTCTGAAAATAAAAAAGGCCGGTTGCCCGGCCCTTTTTCATGGAAGCAGTGCGACCTCAGCCGATCTTCTGGCCGGTCTTGGCCCAGTCGGCGAGGAAGGTGGCGAGGCCCTTGTCGGTCAGCGGATGGTTGACCAGCGCCTTCAGCGTCGCCGGCGGCGCGGTGACAACGTCGGCACCGATCAGGGCCGCCTGCTTGACGTGGTTTACCGTGCGCACCGATGCGGTCAGGATCTCGGTCTGGAAATCGTAATTGTCATAGATCTGGCGGATCTCCTGGATCAGCTCCATGCCGTCCGAGCCGGTGTCGTCAATGCGGCCGACGAAGGGCGAGATGAACGAGGCGCCGGCCTTGGCGGCGAGCAGCGCCTGGTTGGCCGAGAAGCACAGCGTGACGTTGACCATGCGGTTCATCTGGGTGCGGATCGTCTTGCAGGCCTTCAGGCCGTCCAGCGTCAGCGGCACCTTGATGCAGACATTGGGCGCGATCTTGGCCAACACCTCGGCCTCCGCCATCATGTTCTTGTATTCGGTCGCCACCACTTCGGCTGAAACCGGACCTTCGACGATATCGCAGATCTGCTTGGTGACGTCGGCGATCTTGCCGCCGGATTTCAGGATCAGCGACGGGTTGGTGGTGACTCCGTCAAGCAGTCCCAGATCGTTGAGCTCACGGATATCCTTGATATCGGCGGTATCGACAAAAAATTTCATGGCGGTCTCCTGACGATTTCGTCGTGCTTGGGAAGGCACGTTCAGCGTTGCTCTTTGATCTAGACCAAAGTCGGGGCAAGGTCACGCCTCATGATCGAAGATTCGCCCTTTGTCGCAGCCGCACCGGTGCTGGTGCCGATGCCTGCCGAACGCCCTTACACTTATGCCGTGCCGGCCGGCATGCGCGTGGTTCCGGGGTCGATCGTGCGCGTGCCGCTCGGCCCGCGCCAGGTCGCCGGCATCGTCTGGGACGGCGTGGTCGAGAACATCGACGCGAAAAAGCTGCGCCCGATCGAACAGGTTTTCGACTGCCCGCCGATCGACCGCGCCATGCGCCGCTTCGTCGACTGGGTGGCGCAATACACGCTGTCGGCACCGGGCATGGTGGCACGCATGCTGCTGCGCGCGCCGGAGGCCTTCGACCCCGAGCCCTGGATCGAGGGGCTGCAGCGAACGCTCCTCGTTCCCGACCGGATGACGGATGCGCGGGCGCGCGTGCTGGAGACGGCCGAAGGTGGGCTCGCCTGGACGCGATCCGGCCTGGCGCATGCGGCCGGCGTGTCGTCGACGGTGATCGAGGGGCTGAAGGCGCAGGGCGTGTTCGAGACGGTGATGATCCCGCCGCGCCCCGTGGTGGCCGCTCCCGACCCAAGCTATGCCGTGCCGGAGCTGATGCCGGATCAGAGCGACGCAGCATCGATGCTGCGCGCCAACGTCGCGGCCGGCGCCTTCAATGTCGCGCTGCTCGACGGCGTCACCGGTTCGGGCAAGACGGAGGTTTATTTCGAGGCGGTGGCGGCGGCGCTCGACCAGGGCAAGCAGGTGCTGATCCTCTTGCCGGAAATCGCGCTGACCCACGCTTTCCTAGAGCGCTTCCAGCAGCGCTTCGGCGCCAAGCCGGGCGAATGGCATTCCGACCTGCCGCCCAGGATGCGCGAAAAGGTCTGGCGGCAAGTGGCTGAGGGCACGGTGCGCGTCGTTGCCGGCGCCCGATCGGCTTTGTTCCTGCCTTTCAAGGAACTTGGCCTGATCGTGGTCGACGAGGAGCACGACCCGGCCTACAAGCAGGAAGACCGCGTCTTCTACAACGCCCGCGACATGGCCGTGGTGCGCGGCCATATTGGCGGCTTTCCGGTCGTGCTGGCGTCGGCGACGCCATCGGTCGAGAGCCGGGTCAATGCGAGCCAGGGCAAATACAACAGGGCCGTCCTTTCCGCCCGTTTCGCCGAAGCGGCGCTGCCGCAGCTGAGGTCGATCGACATGCGGCGCGCGCCGCCGGCGCGCGGCGGCTTCCTGTCGCCGGTGCTGATCGACCATATGCGCCGGACGCTGGAAAAGAAGGAGCAGTCGCTTTTGTTCCTCAACCGGCGCGGCTATGCGCCGCTGACACTGTGCCGGGTGTGCGGTCACCGTTTCGGCTGCCCGGTGTGCTCGGCCTGGCTGGTCGAGCATCGTTTTCGCGGCCAACTGGTCTGCCATCATTGCGGGCACAATGAGCGCCGCCCCGAGGCCTGCCCGGAATGCGGCACGCTCGACCATCTGGTCGCCTGCGGACCGGGCGTCGAGCGCATCGCCGAGGAGGTGGTCACACATTTCCCCGATGCGCGGACAATCGTCTTGTCATCGGACCTGATGGGCGGCGTGCGGCGGCTGCGGCTGGAGCTTGAGGCGATCGCCGATGGCGAGGCCGACATCGTCATCGGTACGCAACTCGTCGCCAAGGGCCATAACTTCCCCAACATGACCCTGGTCGGCGTCGTCGACGCCGATCTCGGTCTCGCCAATGGCGATCCGCGCGCCGCCGAGCGAACCTTCCAGCTGCTCAGCCAGGTGACCGGCCGCGCCGGGCGCACCGGCAAGAAGAGCCTCGGCCTGCTGCAGACCTTCCAACCCGACCATCCGGTGATGCGGGCGATCGTCTCGGGCGATGCCGAGGCTTTCTACGAGCGCGAGATCGCCGAGCGCGAACGGGCGGCCTTGCCGCCCTTCGGCCGGCTGGCCGGCGTCATCGTCAGCGCGGTGACGCGGGCCGAAGCCGAAGGCCATGCACGCGGGCTGCGCCGTGCCGCTCCGGAGGCATCGGACCTGTTTGTATTGGGACCGGCGGAAGCGCCACTGTCCCTGCTCGGCGGCCGCCATCGCTTCCGCCTGCTGATCCAGGGTGAACGCCGCGCCGACATGCAAGGTTTTATCCGGGCCATGCTGGCCAATGGGCCAAAACAGCGCGGTTCGGTCCGGGTGCAGGTCGACATCGATCCGCAGAGCTTTTTGTAAAATGGGATCGACTAGTCGAAGCCTGGCGGGTCTTGCAGTATATTCCAGCACAAAACGTCAAGCGCTTCAAAATGCCTGACGTTTGTAGTGACCACGGTAAGTCCGTTAACCGCCGCCGTAGCAGCGATCAGTGTGTCCGCCAGGCCCGGGTTCTTCCCTTTCGCAGAGGCTGCTTCCTCCATTCGACCCGCTCTTCGAGCTATATCGGCGTTGATCCCTAGAATTTGATCTGCGAATCCTTCGATCGTGTCATTGAGCCAGACAGTGAGGCTATCCACTCGCCCCTTGGCCCCAGCACGATCGAGCTTGCGTATGCCTTTCTCGATTTCGGTGATTGCAATTACCGGTATGAAGAGCGTTTGCTTCTCACCTTGCGTTACGACCCAATTGGCGACGTCTTTCGCAATTGGCGGCCCGCCGGGCGCGAACGCGGACAAAATGGACGTGTCGAGAAGATAGCCGCTCAAAGA
This sequence comes from Mesorhizobium loti, assembly GCF_013170705.1. Lineage (NCBI taxonomy): Bacteria > Pseudomonadati > Pseudomonadota > Alphaproteobacteria > Hyphomicrobiales > Phyllobacteriaceae > Mesorhizobium > Mesorhizobium loti. Next base: position 1,334,838 of record NZ_CP033334.1, read on the forward strand.
TCGATGTCCCTCGACGGCGACTCGTTCCTTTCAAGCTCGATCCCTCCCGGATAGGTCAGAAGAAACTCTCCGAAGTTTCGTCGCTTGGCTGGATAAAGCTTTCGTAAGTCCTCGACCGAAACGACGGCCGCCGCCGGCTTGCCGTGCTTTGTGATGATGGTGGGCTCGCCGCTCTCCGCAGCCTCGACCAGCGCCGAGAACCCTGCCTTGGCCTCCCGAACCTGCATTGTTTTCACGGCAAATCTCCTTGTGGTCTCATGTGGTCATAATATAGGAATTGCACGTGCGAAGGAACAACCCATCATGAAAACCCTTGGCCTTCTGGGCGGCATGAGCTGGGAATCGACCGCCATCTACTATCGGCTGCTCAACGAGATCGTGCGCGAGCGGCTTGGCGGGTTGCATTCGGCGAAACTGCTGCTCTGGTCGTTCGACTTCGCCGAGATCGCCGAGCGGCAGCATCATGGCGATTGGGATGGTGCCGGCATGCTTCTGGTCGAAGCCGCGCGCAAGCTCGAAGCGGGCGGCGCGGAAGGGCTGCTCTTGTGTACCAACACCATGCACAAGCTGGCTGACCAGGTGCAGGCGTCGCTATCCATTCCGCTGATCCACATCGCCGACGCCACCGCGGTGGCGATCAAGCGCGCCGGCATGCAGCGCCCGGCGCTGCTGGCGACGCGGTTCACCATGGAACAGGATTTCTACAAGGGCCGGCTGGCCGACAAATACGGCCTCTCACCCGTGGTGCCCGATGCCGCAGGGCGCGACATGGTGCATCGCGTCATCTATGACGAGCTCTGCCGAGGCATTGTCAGCGACGCTTCGAAGACTGCCTATATCGAAGAAGCCGAACGTCTGCGCCGTGAAGAGGCCGCCGACAGCCTGATCATGGGCTGCACCGAGATAACCATGCTGATCGGGCAGCGAGATTTCGACATTCCCGTCTTCGACACGACGCAGATCCATGCCGAGGCGGCCGTGGAATTCGCTCTGGGTTGATGCATCTCCGCTAAAGTGCCCAGAGCTATCTGGCGCGGCGTTTTTCCTCCGGTAGAATGCCCGCAATTTCAAAATAGGCATTTCGAGGGGACAAAATGGATTTTGCGCTTCCATGGCCGACGAGCCAGGGCGAATGGCTGGCTTGGTCGAGTGCGGTCTTCACGGTGCTGCTCGGCCTTCTGTTTTTCCTGGCGCCGGGCCTGGCCTTTCGCATCCTGCGCCTGCAGGCCAAGCCCGAGAAGGCGGCGGCGATCGCCGAGGGGCGCGGCAGGATGTCGGGCTTTTATCTTGGCGTCGGCCTGTGCTGTATCCTCCTGGCGCAGCCGCTGATTTACATGGCGCTCGGCTTCTCCTGGCTGTTCACCGCCTTCGGCCGGCTGCTGTCGATGATGTCCGACGGCGCCAACACACCTTTCAATTGGGTTTCCATTGTGGTGGAATTGGCCCTGGCGGCATTGCCGCTTGCCTTTGCCTTCGGCTTTGTGCCCTGAATCCAAGGGTATTCCGGCGCGCAAGACCCGAGTCTTTCGCCGGATGCGACAATAGTGCCTGAAAAGCATGCGGAACGACGCATTGCGGTCTTAAAATGCCTGTGCTAGACGGCAATCGACTTTCGGCCGGGGATAGCGGAAGCCGCGCCTCCGTGCTTGAGAAAATGCAGTAAGGTCAAAGATTTAGCCAGAGTTTTTGCTCGCGCCAACAATCTGCGGCCTGTCAGACAAGAGAAAAGACGGTCCGTGGCTCAATCGTCATCGCCAATCTCAGGTGTCGCAGAACGCTATGCGGGTTCGCTGTTCGAACTCGCCCTGCAGGCAAATTCCGTGGCCAAGGTCGAGGCCGACCTCAACAGTTTCGAAGCGCTGCTCGCGGGGAGCGCCGACCTGACCCGGCTGATCAACAGCCCGGTGTTCTCTAGCGAGGATCAGGCCAAGGCCATCGCGGCGATCGCCGACAAGGCCAAGATCACCGGCCTCACCGGCAATTTCCTGCGCGTCGTCGCACGGAACCGCCGCTTGTTCGCCGTGCCCGGTATGATCAAGGCGTTCCGCCAGATAGCGGCCGAACACCGCGGCGAAACCGCTGCTGAAGTGACGTCGGCTCATGAGCTGACCGCCGCCCAGCAGACAGAACTCAAGGCGGCGCTGAAGAGCGTTGCCGGCAAGGACGTGGCCATCTCCGTCACCGTCGATCCGTCGCTGCTTGGCGGGCTGGTGGTCAAGATGGGCTCGCGCCAGATCGATACGTCGCTCAAAACCAAACTCAATTCGCTCAAGCTTGCACTGAAAGAGGTCGGCTGATGGACATCCGCGCCGCGGAAATTTCCGCAATTCTGAAAGACCAGATCAAGAATTTCGGCAAGGAGGCAGAAGTCTCCGAAGTCGGACAGGTGCTGTCCGTCGGTGACGGTATCGCCCGCGTCTACGGCCTCGACAACGTCCAGGCCGGCGAAATGGTCGAATTTCCCGGCGGCATCCGCGGCATGGCGCTCAACCTCGAAGCCGACAATGTCGGCGTCGTCATCTTCGGCGCCGACCGTGACATCAAGGAAGGCGATACCGTCAAGCGCACCGGCGCCATCGTCGACGTTCCGGTCGGTCCGGGCCTGCTCGGCCGCGTCGTCGACGCGCTCGGCAACCCGATCGACGGCAAGGGCCCGATCAAGGCGACCGAACGCAAGCGCGTCGACGTCAAGGCGCCCGGCATCATTCCGCGCAAGTCGGTGCATGAGCCGATGTCGACCGGCCTCAAGGCCATCGATGCGCTGATCCCGGTCGGCCGCGGCCAGCGCGAGCTGGTCATCGGTGACCGCCAGACCGGCAAGACCGCCATCATCCTCGACACCATGCTCAACCAGAAGTCGGTGCACGACAACGGCCCCGAGAAGGAAAAGCTGTACTGCGTCTACGTCGCCGTCGGCCAGAAGCGCTCGACCGTCGCGCAGTTCGTCAAGGTGCTGGAAGAGCGCGGCGCGCTCGAATATTCGATCATCGTCGCCGCCACCGCTTCCGATCCGGCGCCGATGCAGTTCCTGGCGCCGTTCGCCGGCTGCACCATGGGCGAATATTTCCGCGACAACGGCATGCACGCGCTGATCAGCTACGACGATCTGTCCAAGCAGGCCGTCGCCTATCGCCAGATGTCGCTGCTGTTGCGCCGCCCGCCGGGCCGCGAAGCCTATCCGGGCGACGTCTTCTATCTGCACTCGCGCCTGCTTGAGCGCGCCGCCAAGCTCAACGACGATCTGGGCAATGGCTCGCTGACGGCCCTGCCGGTCATCGAAACGCAGGCCAACGACGTGTCGGCATACATCCCGACCAACGTGATCTCGATCACCGACGGCCAGATCTTCCTCGAAACCAACCTGTTCTTCCAGGGCATCCGTCCGGCCGTCAACGTCGGCCTGTCGGTGTCGCGCGTCGGGTCCTCGGCGCAGATCAAGGCGATGAAGCAGGTTGCCGGCTCGATCAAGGGCGAGCTCGCGCAGTACCGCGAAATGGCGGCCTTCGCGCAGTTCGGCTCGGATCTCGACGCCGCCACGCAGCGCCTGCTCAACCGCGGATCGCGCCTGACCGAACTCCTGAAGCAGCCGCAGTTCTCGCCGCTGAAGACGGAAGAGCAGGTCGCGGTGATCTTCGCCGGTGTCAACGGCTATCTCGACAAGCTGCCGGTCAACCAGGTCGGCAAGTTCGAGCACGGTCTGCTCAGCCACATGCGTGCGGCGGGCAAGGACGTTCTCGACGCCATCCGCAAGGAAAAGGCGCTGTCGGACGATCTGCGCGCCAAGCTGAAGGCAGAGATCGACGCTTTCGCCAAGACCTTCGCCTGAGCGAAGCGACAAGACGGGATCAGGTTTGAAGCATGCCTTCATTAAAAGACCTTCGTAACCGTATCGCCTCGGTCAAGGCGACGCAGAAGATCACCAAGGCGATGCAGATGGTCGCCGCGGCGAAGCTGCGCCGTGCGCAAGAGGCCGCGGAAGCGGCGCGCCCCTATTCGGAGCGCATGGGTTCCGTGCTGGCCAACATCACCCAGGCGATCGGCGGCGGTGGCGATGCCCCGGCGCTGATGACCGGCACCGGCAAGGACGACGTGCACCTGCTGGTCGTCTGCACGGCCGAGCGCGGCCTGTGCGGCGGCTTCAATTCGCAGATCGCGCGCCTTGCCCGCGATCACATCCGCCGGCTTCTGGCCGACGGCAAGCAGGTCAAGATCATCTGCGTCGGCAAGAAGGGTTTCGACATCCTGCGCCGCGACTATGCATCGATGATTCTCGACCGCATCGATCTGCGCGAGGTGAAGACGCTCGGCTTCGTCAATGCCGACGCGATCGCCAAGAAGGTCATCCACCTTTTCAACGACGGCGGCTTCGACATCTGCACGCTGTTTTATTCGCAGTTCAAGTCGGTGATCAGCCAGGTTCCGACCGCGCAGCAGATCATTCCGGCCGGCGTCGCTTCGGCTCCCGCCGAGGCGGTGGATGGGGGCAGCGCCGTCTATGAGTACGAGCCGGAGCCGGGCGAAATCCTGTCCGACCTCATCCCGCGCAACATCTCCGTGCAGATTTTCCGCGCGCTGCTTGAAAACGCGGCCGGCGAAATGGGTGCCAAGATGAGCGCCATGGACAATGCGACGCGCAACGCCGGCGAGATGATCAACAAGCTGTCGATCACCTACAACCGTCAGCGGCAGGCGCAGATCACCAAGGAACTGATCGAAATCATTTCGGGCGCCGAGGCGCTCTAGGCGCGGTCCGTGGGCCATCTGGCCCGCGACCGGACCGCGTGAGAAACAAAGGACGAAAAAGGGTAAAGACGATGGCGAAAGCAGCGACCCCCAAGACGGCAGCCCCCAAGGCCGCAGCCGCGAAGACCGCAGCCCCCGCGAAGGCGGCCAAGGCTCCGGCAGCCGCCGCGAAGGCAGCTCCGGCAAAGACGGCGGCAGCGCCGGCCAAGGCCGCCGCGGCCAAGACATCGGCAGCGGTTGCCAAGGCAACCGGTGTTGTCGGCAAGGTCCGCCAGGTCATCGGCGCCGTCGTCGACGTGCAGTTCGGGGATCACCTGCCGGCGATCCTGAACGCGCTCGAGACGACCAATGTCGGCAACCGTCTGGTGCTCGAGGTTGCCCAGCATCTGGGTGAAAACACCGTGCGCTGCATCGCCATGGACTCCACCGAGGGTCTGGTGCGCGGCCAGGAAGTGCGTGACACTGGCGCGCCGATCACCGTGCCGGTCGGTCCGGGCATGCTCGGTCGCATCATCAACGTCATCGGCGAGCCGGTCGACGAAGAGGGCCCGGTCGACGCAATCGAAATGCGCTCCATCCATCAGCCGGCTCCGACCTATGTCGAGCAGTCGACGGAAGCGCAGATCCTGATCACCGGCATCAAGGTGCTCGACCTGCTCGCTCCCTACGCCAAGGGCGGCAAGATCGGCCTGTTCGGCGGCGCCGGCGTCGGCAAGACCGTGCTGATCCAGGAACTGATCAACAACATCGCCAAGGCCCATGGCGGCTATTCGGTGTTCGCCGGCGTCGGCGAGCGCACCCGTGAGGGCAACGATCTCTATCACGAGTTCATCGAATCCGGCGTCAACAAGAAGGGCGGCGGCGAAGGCTCCAAGGCGGCCCTCGTGTACGGCCAGATGAACGAGCCGCCGGGCGCGCGCGCCCGCGTCGGCCTGACCGGCCTGACGGTCGCCGAATATTTCCGCGACCAGGGCCAGGACGTGCTGTTCTTCGTCGACAACATCTTCCGCTTCACGCAGGCGGGCTCGGAAGTGTCGGCTCTGCTCGGCCGTATCCCGTCGGCCGTGGGCTATCAGCCGACGCTCGCCACCGACATGGGCGCGCTGCAGGAACGCATCACCACCACCACCAAGGGCTCGATCACCTCGGTGCAGGCTATCTACGTGCCCGCCGACGACTTGACCGACCCGGCGCCGGCGACCTCGTTCGCCCATCTTGACGCGACGACGACGCTGAACCGCGCCATCGCCGAAAAGGGCATCTATCCGGCGGTCGATCCGCTGGATTCGACCTCGCGCATGCTCGACCCGATGGTCGTCGGCGAAGAGCACTATGCCGTCGCTCGCCAGGTGCAGTCGATCCTCCAGCGCTACAAGTCGCTGCAGGACATCATCGCCATCCTGGGCATGGACGAGCTGTCGGAAGAGGACAAGCAGACGGTTGCCCGCGCCCGCAAGATCGAGCGCTTCCTGTCGCAGCCGTTCTTCGTCGCCGAAGTGTTCACCGGCGCGCCCGGCAAGCTGGTCGATCTCGCCGACACCATCAAGGGCTTCAAGGGCCTCTGCAACGGCGACTACGATCACCTGCCGGAAGCTGCCTTCTACATGGTTGGCGGCATCGACGAAGCGGTCGAGAAGGCACAGCGCCTGGCGGCTGAAGCAGCTTAATCAAGGGAATAGGGAGTAGTCAGTAGTCGGTAGTGAATAGCAGGCGGGTGACCGGGCATTTGCCCTTTCTCCCCACTTCCTACTCACTATTCCCTACTCACTAAATCGACATGGCTGAAGCTTTCAAATTCGAACTGGTCTCGCCGGAGCGCCTGCTGGTTTCCGCCGAGGTCGAATCCGTCGTCATCCCGGGCGCCGAAGGCGAGATGACCGTGATGGCGCATCACGCGCCAGTCATGACCACGATCAAGCCGGGTGTCGTCACGGTGAAGACCACTTCGGGCGGCGAAGAACGCTATGTCGTGTTCGGCGGTTTCGCCGACATCGTTCCGGCCGGCTGCACGCTGCTGGCGGAATCAGCGGTGGCGGTGAAGGATGTCGACCGGGCGGATCTCGCCCGCCGCATCCAGGAAGCCAAGGAAGATGCCGCCGACGCCAAGGACGACCAAGCGCGCAGCAAGGCGGAGCAGTTCCTCAGCCAGCTCACCACGCTGGAAGGCGCGCTTATCCCGGCCTGAAATTCAGTTCAGATGACTTGATGAAAAGCGGGGCCTTGCCCCGCTTTTTTGTTTAAATGCCCAAGGCGGCGAAGGCCAATGTCGGGCCATCGCGTCGCAAATGCACCAGATGCACCGCCGTGAGTTCAATCAGCGTCTGGCGCTCGGCGTGATCCCCGGCAAAGCCGGCCAGGTCGAACACTGCCGTCACGGTTTCGTTCGCCGGCAGCTGCTGGTCCAAAAGCGCCGTCAGGGCCGCGTCGAGCGGATCGGTGAAATGGTTTTCGGGCAAGGTCTTGCCGCGCGCGGCACAGGCGGCAATCCAGGCCGCCACCACCAGCGTGAGATGCACGAACTCGGTACCCGCTTCGAGGCACTCGATGGCGGACGCGATGATGCGCTGTGGGAGTTTCTGGCTGCCGTCATTGGCGATCTGCGCCGTGCGATGGGCGAGCGCGGTGTTGGAAAAACGCTCGGCAAGCTCGGCTGTGTAGGTGGATGTATCGAGCCCGGCGTCCTCCGGCAATGTCGGGATGGCTTCGGCCCAGAGCCCGTCGACAAATTGCCGGATCGCCGGATCGGCAAAGGCCCGGTCGACCGTGGCGTGGCCGCTGAGCAGGCCGAGATAGGCGATGCCCGAATGCGCTCCGTTGAGAAGCCTGAGCTTCATGTCCTCGAAGGGGCCGACATCGCCGACCATGGTGACGCCGAACTTTTCCCAGGCCGGCCGGCCGGCGGAAAAATTGTCCTCGATCACCCATTGGCGGAAGGGCTCGGTCATCACGGGCCAGGCATCGTCGACACCGAGTTCGCCAGCGACGCGTGCCCGGTCGGCGTCGGTGGTTGCCGGCACGATCCGGTCGACCATGCTCGACGGAAACGCGACCTGGCTTGCGATGTGGTCGAAGAGTCCGGGAACCTCCGCCGTGGCAAGCCTGGCATCGCGCAGCGCGGCGAATTCGGTCAGCAGCCGATGCAAGGTGGCGCCATTGGCTGGCAGGTTGTCGCAGCACAGCACGGTGAAGGGCGGGGTGCCGGCTGCCAGTCGTTGAGCCAGCGCCTCGGCGAGAAAACCATGCGCCGTCTTCGGCATTCGCGGATTTGCCAGATCGTGGGCGATGTCGGGGTGAGCGGCGTCCAGCCCGCCGCCCGCGGCCCTGAGATAGGCCTTCTCGGTGATGGTCAGCGTGACGATGCGGGCGCGCGGATCGATCAGCGCGGCCAGCACCGCGGCCGGATCTTCCGGCGCCACAAGCATCGACTGAATCGAGCCGACGACGCGCAGCTCCTCCGCGCTACTGCTGCGGACCGCCAGCGTATAGAGCCCGTCCTGCGGCCCCAGCGCATCGCGCGTGTCGGGGCTGCGCAGGGAGACGCCGACGATGCCCCAGTCCGTCTCGCCCGCCGCCAGGCAGTCGTCGACATAGGCGGCCTGATGGGCTCGGTGGAAGGCACCGACGCCAAGATGCACGATGCCGGGCGCAACGCGGCCGCGGTCATATGCGGGGATTTCGGCGGCCGCGGGCAGCAGTTGCAGCGTTGCGTTGGACAGATGGCTTCTGGTCATCACGATACCGGGGCTGAGGGCTTTGGGGACGCGGCCGATGACAGGCGGCGTAACACCTACGCCCGCCTGCCGCAAGGATGCCGCTTTGCCGGGGCACGTTGACATCGCGTTGGCCCAAACGTACCGATACCCAACTGGAAGGAGCTGCTTTCCCATGGTCGCGCTGATCGATCCGGACCTGCTTTTTCCGCCTGAAGCGCATTCGCGCTCGCTTGCCCGCGACCTCTATGTGGGGGTCAGGAACCTGCCCATTGTCAGCCCGCACGGCCACACCGATCCGCGCTGGTATGCGCTAAACGAGCCGTTCCCGGATCCGGCACAATTGCTCATCGTGCCCGACCACTACATCTTCCGCATGCTGTTCAGCCATGGCGTACGGCTGGAGGATCTCGGCGTGGCGACCCTGGACGGCGCCCCGGTCGAGAGCGACGGCAGGACGATCTGGCGGCGCTTTGCCGAGCACTATTACCTGTTCCGGGGCACGCCGACCCGGCTGTGGTTCGACCATGTGCTGGCGCACCTGTTCGGCATCGAGGAGCCGCTGAGCGCCGAGACCGCCGACCGTCATTACGACACGATCGCGACGCTGCTGCAGTGGGAGAATTTCCGTCCGCGCGCCTTGTTCGAGCGCTTCAACATCGAGGTGATCGCGACGACGGAAGGCGCGCTCGACGACCTCAAATGGCACCAGATGATCCGCGACAGCGGCTGGGAGGGCCGTGTCGTCACCGCCTACCGGCCGGACGCGGTTGTCGATCCCGATTTCGAAGGGTTTGCGGCCAATCTCGACCGGCTGGGCGAGATCACCGGCTGCGACACCGGCGGTTGGGCCGGCTATCTCGACGCGCATCGCCAGCGGCGCGCCTTCTTCAAAGGCTTCGGCGCGACCTCGTCCGACCACGGCCATCCGACAGCCGAGACCGCCAACCTTTCCGATGCGGCGGCCGAGGAACTGTTCAACCGCATTCGCCGCGGCTCGGATGACGAGCGCGAGCGAAAACTGTTTCGCGCCCAGATGCTGACCGAGATGGCCAAGATGAGCAGGGATGACGGGCTGGTGCTGCAGATCCATCCTGGCTCCCAGCGCAATCATTCGGCTTCCGTTTTCCAGAAGTTCGGCCGCGACAAGGGCTTCGACATCCCGACACGGACCGACTACGTGACGGCGCTGAAGCCGCTTCTCGACTGCGTCGGGCTGGAGCGCGACCTGACCGTCATTCTCTTCACGCTCGACGAAAGCAGCTATGCGCGCGAGCTGGCGCCGCTGGCCGGCGTCTACCCGGCACTCAGGCTCGGTCCGGCCTGGTGGTTCCATGACAGTCCGGAAGGCATGCGCAGGTTTCGAGAGATGACCACGGAGACGGCGGGCTTCTACAACACTGTCGGCTTCAACGACGACACTCGCGCCTTCCCCTCGATCCCGGCCCGTCACGACGTGGCGCGGCGGGTCGACTGCGCATTCCTGGCGCGGCTGGTCGCCGAGCATCGGCTGCGCGAGGACGAGGCGCATGAACTGGCCGGGGAATTGGCCTATACGCTTGCCAAGAAAGCCTATCGGCTTTGACGGGACGTGCCTGGCTGGCGTTGGCCGGCCATTGACGGCAAGGAGATGACGATGACGAAGATATTCGCCCATGCCGGCGAGGCGCCCTGGACGCCGACGCCCGACGGCAACAGGCGGCGCGTTCTCCTCTCCACCGATGAATTGATGCTGGTCGAGTTCGGCTTCGACAAGGGCGGTGTCGGTGCGCTGCATTCGCATCCGCATGTCCAGTCAAGCTATGTCGCCGAGGGCCGCTTCGAGGTGACCATCGACGGGCTGACGGAGATCCTTGAGGCCGGTGGCAGCTTCATCGTGCCGTCCGGCCTGGTGCATGGCGTCAGGGCGCTGGAAGCGGGGCGGCTGGTCGACAGTTTTGCGCCGTGCAGGGCCGATTTCCTCGCCTGAGGGCGCTATCCGGGGAGGGTCACGGTTCAGCTTCCAGCAGCGGCAGGCCGGCCAGCTCCAGCCTGATATGCCCACGCTCGGGCCGCAGCAGCCGGATCGGTGCGCTTTTCTCGTCAAGGCGCCTGCGCAGAAGGATGAGCCTGGTTTCAAGATTGTCCTTGATATCAGGAAGCCGCAGCGTTGCGTCCCGCCTGATCTCGCGATTGGAGAAATCGCGGCGTCCCGTGGCGAGGAAGGTGCGGACAAGGTGGATCAGGAGCCGCCCGGGGACGCCTTTGATCAGATAGTCGTCGTCGATAAAGACACTGTCGTCGAAAGCGAAATATCTTATCTTGAACGCGGGTGCTCCGGCCTGATCCGAGGCATGTCCGCCTTGTGCCGACTTCGCGAAGGCATTGGCTTGGTGGCCACCTTCCAGTTCGGCAAGCCGCAACCCCGCGGCCAGTTGGCTCGCAACCAGCATCAGGGCATCCTCATCCTGATGGCCGAAAGCGAAACTGGCCTCGGACTCGACAAACAGCACGCCTCGCAATTTTCCCTGGGCAAGCATCGGCACCGCCATCTGGCTGCGCGGACCGGCAAGTCCGGGAAGCGGGATATGGCGTGTGCGCTCGGACGCCGAAAGTATGGCTGAGGCATAGCGTTGGGAACGCCGCAGGTCACAGATACGAACCGGCTGGCGCGTGGCGGCCGCGATGCCGATCACGCCTTCACCAAACGCGATCTCCGCGCCGACACCAAGGCTGCTGTATCCGCGACTCGCCAGGGTGCTTAGCCGCTGGGCGGTCTCGTCGGGCACCAGAACCATCGCATGCCGATAGTCGAAGCTGTTCTCAAGTCCGGCCAGCGCCTTGTCCAGCATAACATCGGCATCGGCTTCCGAGCCGATGGCGGCGGCAAGAAGCGCGGCCTTGGGCAGGTGGTTCGTTGTCGCGGGGACCGGATTGCGATGTTCAGGCGGGACGGCGCCGACCACCGCGCGGCAATCGCGCACGAAGTACAAGTCGGCGCTGCGCAGTTTCATGATCCCCGCCATTCCCTGTTGCGCACTCATCACCGAAAGATGCGATTTTATGCGTTCGAACAGCTCGCCATGGTCGAGCGCATGCAGGAATTCCAGATCGAGTATGTGTTGGACGCCGCTTCGTCCATCGACGACCATCAGCGTGGCGACGCCGCTGGCGCGCACATTGGCGGCCGTCTTGGAAAAGAACTGGTTCGAAAGCGCGACATGGCTCTCATCGACGTAATAGACATGAGACAGATACGAGATGTTGGGTATGCCGTCGCCATCGCTGGTCGCGATCACCGATGGGATGACGCCTTCAAAACTGTCGCGGATGTCGCTGAGGGAGATCATGGCGAGTGTGTCCGGAGCCTCTCGCCCGCACCGGGTCCGGGTGACTGCGAAAAGACATCGGTGGGCCGAAAACGGATGCGAAGCAGATCACTGTCGACGAGGGTATGAGAGAGTTGATGCCGGGTCACGCCAAGCGCTTCCATCACCACCAGCATCTCGGAAATGTAGTTTTGCGCTTTCGCCCTGTCGGCATCGTCGGCCGGTGACACCGCCAGGATGCGGCCCTTGATCTGGACGGCGCGATAGTCGTGCGGGCGTACCATCGTGACCGCCACCGGTGCATCCAAGGCGGCGTTCTCGACAACTTCGGGCCATTGGGCCCGCGATACGAGCACGTCGATACATCCGAGGCTCGCGACATGCGCGGCGCCGGTGCCGCGGCCGATGGCTGGGCGAAACGCGGCATTGCGTGTGGATATGAGAATCATCACCGGACCTGCGAGCAGGTCGTCTATTTCCTTGCTGATCAAGGCCGCCCCATTGCCTACATGCAAACAGTCTAATCGGATAGGAAAGTTTTAGGAACAGGCATGCTGCTTAGGAAGCATTTAGGAAGCATGTTCTTCAGCCCTTGACTAGAAGGCCTCGCGAAGCCGGCGCGATCAGTCATCGTGACAATCGGGACGCCGCACAGACGGGAGATCTTCAATGACACATGCAAGAATACCAGACCTCAATGGCCGCTATGATCTTTACGGCCTGATCCACAAGGGTCTTCGCAAGGCCCAATGCGAATTGCTTGCGCGCCTGGGCAGCGCGGATTTCGACGATGCGGCGGCGACCGCACCATTGCTGGCCGACCTTCGTACGATCCTTATGCTTGGGGCCAGCCATCTTGCCCATGAGGACAGGTATATCCACCAGCCGCTCGAAGCGCGCGTGCGGGCTTCGACCGACCGCCTCGAGCACCAGCACGACGATCATCGGCTGGCCTTTGCAGAACTCGAGGACATGATCCGGGCGATAGAGGAGGCACCCCTTGATGCCCGGGCCAGCCTTGGTCGCCGGCTTTACATCGCTTTCACGGTCTTTGTCGGACACGATCTCGAACACATGCATGAGGAGGAGACGGTAACCGCGCCGCAACTATGGGCGAACTTCACGGATGCCGAACTGCAAGGCATCGAAATGGCGATCATCGGGTCGCTCACGCCGGAGAAGAACCTCGCCTTCATGCGCCTGATGATCCCCGCCATGAGCCGCAGCGAGCGTGCCGCGCTTCTGGGAGGCATGAAGGTCTCGGCGCCTGCCGACGCGTTCGCTGCCGTCATCGAATTCGCGGCGCGGCCACATCTGTCGCGTGAGGATTTTTGCGACCTCTCCAGCAGACTTGGGCTCGCTGCCTGAAATTCGCACCGGAGGCGCTCGGAGGCAGTTCGCGTTCGAGCGCAAGGAATTCGACAGGGAGTCAGAACCATGCACAACCGCCATGCGGCAGCCCTGGGCTGCACGATTTCAACCGGCCGGGCTGCTGCCCGCCGTGGAGGCTGCGGCGCATGCGCCGCGCATTGTCCGGCAAAGCCTGGTCGTGCCCAGGCGGCCGGTCGGCCATCGGCGGATAACAGGTGTTTTGCTGCCGGAAGAGGATCGCTGATCCGCACGCCGCCCGACAACCGATGATGGAAGGTCACATCGTGGGCGGCAACTTGGCGTTGCCGGCCAACCGGCTGCTCGCCAGGGAACCCGCGCCTCGGATAAGGCGCGGGTTTGTTGCCTGGGCGCCAGTGGCGCCGCGGTACGCAAGACATCACCGCAGGATGGGAAACCTGCCGGATCATAGTGAATATAAACTTAATGCGCCGGCGCCGGGTGGTCGCGACGGCTGGTGGCGAGCAGGCGATGCGTGGCCTCGAGGATTGCCTCGACTGGCGTGTCGGAGATATTCGCCGACCGTCCGCGCTTCGGCGCGGTCAGGTGATATGCCTGAGCAGGCCGAAAAGCCGCTCGAACGTCTTGCCATAGGGCGGGCGCAGCAGTGCGCCGGCGCTCAGGCGCGACTGCAGGAAAACCGGCTTCTCCTTGCTGAAGGTGCGGAATCCCCATTCACCGTGATAGGCGCCCATGCCGCTGGCGCCGACGCCGCCGAAGGGCTGGTACTCCTGCACCAGATGCAGCATGCAGTCGTTGACGGTCACGCCGCCGGCGACGGTCTCGCGCAGGATGCGCTGGCGGTTGGCGCTGTCGTTGCCGAACCAGTAGAGCGCCAGTGGCCGATCGGCCTGGTTCACATGGCTGATCGCCTCGTCGACGGTGGCATATTCGACGATCGGCAGCACCGGGCCGAAAATCTCCTCGCGCATCAGCCGCAGGTCCGGGCTGGCATTGCCGACCAGGGTCGGCACGAATTTCCGGCCTGTTGTATCGAGGTCTTCGCCGGCCGGATTGATTTCGGTGATGGCGGCGCCGGCATCGCGGGCTTCCGCGATCATGGCGCGCAGGCGCTGGAAGTGCCGGTCGCTGATGATGGCGGTGTAGTCGGGATTGTCGCGCAGCGTGGGGTAGAGCCGCGCCACTGCGGCTGCGAGCTTGGCCGTGACCGTGCCTGCCTGCCCCTTGGGCACCAGCAGGTAGTCCGGCGCGATGCAGGTCTGACCGGCGTTGAGCAGCTTGCCATAGGCAACGCTGGCCGTCGCCGCATCGAGATCGCAGGAGGGATCGAAGATCGCCGGCGACTTGCCACCGAGCTCGAGCGTCACCGGCGTCAGATTGGCGGCGGCGGCGATCGCGACCTGGCGGCCGACCGCGGTCGAGCCGGTGAACAGCAGATGATCGAACGGCATCGAGACGAAGGCCTTGCCCATCTCGGCATCGCCGGTGATGACGCTCAACTCGTCGGGCGAAAAATGCTCGACGGCCAATCCGGCCAGCAACTCCGAGAAAGCCGGCGTCAGCTCGGACGGCTTGACCAGCACGCGATTGCCGGCGGCGAGCGCCGCCGTCACTGGCGCGACGGCGAGCTGGAAGGGATAGTTCCATGGTGAGACGATGCCGACCACACCGAGCGGCTGCGGCACGAGGCGGTTTTTGCCCGGCAGGAACGGCAAGGTGGTGGCGACGCGACGCTCGCGCATCCAGCCTTTCAGGTGAGACAGCGCGTGACGGATGCCGGCGCGCACGACAAACAATTCGGCGAGGCGGGTCTCGTGAGTCGAGCGGCTGCCGAAATCAGCGTTGATCGCGGCGCAAATGTCGGCTTCGTGCCGCTCGGTCAGCGCCAGCAGGCGCTTCAGGCGGTCTTTTCGCACGCCAAGGTCCGGAAAGGGCTGTTTCTCGAAGGCGGCGCGCTGCAAGCCGAACCGCTCGCCGAGAACGTCCTGTCTCACCTGCAGCATCGCGCGCGCTCCTTGCTCCCGCGCAGCTTACATCAGGGCCAGCCTGAATCCAGCCAGGAGCACATGGCGCAGGGACAGGCGAGGCTCACATGGCTGTTTGACCTTCCGTTCGCATCCATGCCGTTGTATCGAATGCGGCAAGCTGAAATCTCCGACAAGGGCGCGTGGCGCATGATTCCGCAAATTCGTGTCACCGCCATGCGACACGGACCCGTCATTACGCCGGAGATGCTGCCCGGCGATGACGGGGCCAACATCAACGGGCCGTCGCTGATCAGCATGCCTGACTGGGTGCCCGGTCGGCTTGGTGCCTACTATCTCTACTTCGCCGACCACACGGGGACCTATATCCGCCTCGCCTACTCCGATTCGCTGCACGGGCCTTGGCGCATCCACCCCGGCGGTGTGCTGTCTCTTGACCAATGTCCGTTCATCGTCGGGCATATCGCCTCGCCCGATGTGCACATCGACCAGAAGCTTCGCCATTTCGTGATGTATTTTCACGGCCCGGCAAAATCCGGTGAAGGCCAGATCACCTTTGCCGCGACATCCGTCGACGGGCTTCGTTTCACTCCGCTTTCCGAACCGCTCGGGCCGTTCTACGCGCGCATCTTCCGCCACGATGGCTGGTGGTACGGTTTGCTTGGAACGGGAGCGATCACCGTCTACCGATCGAGAAACGGCATTTCGGATTTCCAACGCGGTCCGGTCGTGCTGCCTGCCATGCGGCAGGACCTCGCCCCACGGCATGTCGCGCTGCAGAAATCCGGCCGCTGGCTGCGGGTCTATTACACGCGTCGGGGCGACGCGCCGGAACGGATCCTCTACGGCACAATCGATCTCGCCGAGGATTGGCGGGACTGGACCGTGCGAGGCGACAGCGAAGTGTTGCGGCCACTGACGGAGTTCGAAGGGGCCGGCTTGCCGGTCCGCCCCAGTCGGATCGGTCTGGCCCAGGGCAGGGAAAACGCGCTACGCGATCCAGCCATTTTCGAGCAGGATAATCAGACCTGGCTGCTCTATGCGGTCGCCGGAGAAAGTGGGATCGCCCTGGCCGAGCTTGGCTTTTCCGAGGTGCCAGCCGCGGCGCCCCGGAAGCCGGTCGTGGCGTTACGCCGCCGCGCAAGGCGGCTTTTCTGGCACCTTCGACAAAAGGCGCCAATGCTGCCTTCGGCAATGAAATCCCGAAACAGAATTTTCATCGCCGGATGCGCGCGCAGCGGCACCACGCTCAGCCTCAATCTGATGGGCTGTTTCGAGGATATATATGTCCATACCAACGAAGCGCCATACCAGACACTGGTCAAACTGGATCGCTACCAAGCCAACCTGGTCGTAAAACGCACTTTCGTGAGCTACAGGGATCTTGAGGATTTGCCCGCATCGGTCGGCCTGATCTATTGCGTGCGGCATCCTTTCGACGTGCTGACCAGCTCTCATCCGGAGACCGTCGATCTGCGGCCCTTTCACGTGACCATGGAGCGTTGGGAGGCGGAATATGATGGTTTGATGCGGCTGCGACAGGCCCAGCCGGAGAGAGCCATCACCTATTTACGCTATGAGGACGTGATCGCCGAACCGGACATCGTGCAGGCGAGGATTGCCCGATCCTTCGGCCTGGCGCCCGCTACGCTCTTCAGTCGCGATGCAAACAATCCCATCAGGTCCACCTCGCTGAGAAAATGGGAGCGCAATGAAGCGTTCAGGACCTATCTGCGCGGCCTGCCGCCGTCATTTCTCGAGCGTGTGGACGGCTTCTGCCGGGAGTTCGGCTATGACAATTCGGCCGGCATATTGACGACGGAATTGGCTGAATGACGCAGGCAACCGGGATTCTGGCCGAGGATCGCAAGCGGCGCGTGCTGAAGGACGTGTTCGGCTTCGACGATTTCCGCCCCGGCCAGGCCGATGTCATGGACGCGCTGCTCGGCGGGCGCCATGTGCTGGCCGTCATGCCGACAGGTGCCGGCAAGTCGCTTTGCTACCAGGTCCCGGCGCTCGTCATGGGCGGGCTCACCCTCGTCATTTCGCCGCTGGTGGCACTGATGCAGGATCAGGTCGCCGCGCTACGGTTGGCGGGCGTTGGCGCCGACACGATCAATTCCTCGCTCGACCGCGAGGCCAATGTCGCGGCCTGGCGCCGCGTGGCGTCCGGCCAGACGCGGCTGCTCTATCTGGCGCCGGAGCGGCTGATGACCGAGCGCATGCTCGAGGCGCTCTCGAGGCTCGATGTCAGCCTGATCGCCATCGACGAGGCGCATTGCATCTCGCAATGGGGACCGGCGTTCCGGCCCGAGTATGAGGATCTGTCGCGGCTGCGGCACATCTTCCCCAACGTGCCGATCATCGCGGTGACGGCGACGGCGGACGAGAGCACGCGCAGCGACATCGAGGCCCGGCTGTTCGCCGAGCGGGTCGAAACGCTGGTGCTGGGTTTCGACCGGCCCAACATCAAGCTGGCCATCGAATCCAAGCAGGACAGCAAACGACAATTGCTGCGTTTCATCGAGCGTCACGCCGGCAAGAGCGGCATCGTCTACTGCCTGTCGCGCAAGAAGACGGAGGAGATGGCGGCCTTCCTCGAGAAGAATGGCGTCACCGCGCTCGCCTATCATGCCGGCATGAGCAAGGAGGCGCGCGAGGCGAACCAAAACGCCTTCATGACGCTCTCCGGCGTGGTCATGGTGGCGACCATCGCCTTCGGCATGGGCATCGATAAGCCCGACGTCGCCTATGTCTTCCACACCGACATGCCGGGCAGCCTGGAAGCGTATTACCAGGAGATCGGCCGCGCCGGCCGTGACGGACGCAAGGCCGAGGCGCACATGCTCTACGGCCTTGGCGATATCCGCATGCGCAGGCTGTTCATCGACGACGAGGACGCGTCCACCGAGCACAAGAGGCGGGCGCATCGCCGGCTCGACACGCTGATCGGCTATTGCGAGACGGCGCAGTGCCGTCGCCAGGTGCTGCTCGGCTATTTCGGCGAGGAAGCTTCGCCTTGCGGCAATTGCGACAATTGTCTCGACCAGGTGCCGCGCGCCGATGGCGCCGCCGAGGCGCGCATCATCCTGGCGGCCGTCGGCCAGAGCGGCGAGCGCTTCGGCGCTGCCCATGTCATCGACATCCTGCTCGGCCATGAGACCGAAAAGGTGCTGGCCAGGGGTCATGAGAGGCTGGCCAGCTTCGGCGGCGGCGCGGCGCACAAGAAGGATTTCTGGCAGTCGCTGATCCGGCAACTCGTCGCCGGCGGCTTCCTGGAGCCGGATCCGAGCGGCCATGGCGGCCTCGCCATCGCCGAGAAGGGTCGCGCGCTTGGCCGTGGCGAGACCCCGTTCCACTACCGAGTCGAGGTGCGCGCCCGCGCCTTGCGCAAGATGCGAGCGGCCGACGGTTCGGCCATGAATGCCGAAGGCATCGATGCTTCGCTGCTGGCCATGCTCAAATCCCTGCGGCTGCGGCTGGCCAAGGAGCGCCAGGTGCCGGCCTATGTGGTGTTTTCCGACCGCACGCTGATCGACATGGCCGAGCGCTGCCCGCGCGACCTCGACGCTTTCGCGGAAGTGAACGGTGTGGGAGGGGCAAAGCTCAAGGAATTCGGTGAGATATTCCTGAGCGCAATCGCGGCGCATCTGTCAGGGGCGTGAGCGGCTGACGGCTTCCGGCGGCGCGCCAGCGGAAGCTTACGAGGGCAGATTTCATTCGCCGGGACCTGGAAGACGATCGGCCTGGCGTTGAATGCACGCAGCCGGAAGGTGCCGGCGAGGCCGACGCCGGCAAGTCAGCTCCCGAGCTTGGTGGCGAGTTCGGCCTGGATTTGCCGCAGCACCGCCGAGGCGGTCTCGAGCTCGTCGTCGCCAATGAGAGAGACCAGCTCGTGGCGAAGCTCGGCCAGCACCGTGTTGATCGAACTCATCCGCGCCTCACCGTCCTTGGTCAAGGACAATATCTTGGCCCTGCGGTCGCTGGGATCCTCACGCCTTGTGATCAGGCCTTCGGCCACCAGGAGATCGACGAGACGCACCAGCGAAGGCCCTTCGAGGCCGGCCTGTTCCGCGACCGCTCCCTGGCGAGCCTCGCCGCCCAGTTGCCACAATGCCAGCAGCGGCATGGCCACGGCATGCGAAAGTCCGCAACGATCCAATCGCTCGTTGGCGGTGCGACGCCAAAGGCGCGCAACATTGGTTATCAGCTGGCCGATCGTTTCGCGGCTTCTGGATCGCTCATTTTCCATTGCCAATGGTTCGCATACAATCTATTTGAATGCAATTGATACCAGCGAGAGATGACGAAGGCGATCGTTCCATCTGTCCGCCAGGTGTCCGTTCTCAGTGTGAGGGATCGGCGTTCGCCGGACCCTTTTAGGTGTTTTCCGATGTCCGTCGCTTTTAGCGCAGTGCCCTCAGTTTCCACTCCAGCAAATCCGCGTTCGCGCGTCATACTGGCGAGCCTGATAGGCACCACGATCGAATTCTATGACTTCTATGTCTACGCCACGGCCGCCGTGCTGGTGTTTCCTCACCTGTTCTTCCCGGCCGGCAACGACACGACGGCGCTTCTCGCTTCCTTCGCCGTGTTCGGCGCGGCGATGATTGCGCGCCCGCTCGGCGCGATCTTCTTCGGCCATCTGGGCGACCGGCGCGGCCGCAAGATCACGCTGGTTGGCGCGCTGCTGACCATGGGGCTGGCGACATTCCTGATCGGCCTGCTCCCAACCTACGCGAGCGCCGGATGGCTGGCGCCGGCCCTGCTGGTGGTGTTGCGCCTCGCTCAGGGTTTTGCGCTCGGCGGAGAGTGGAGCGGCGCCGCACTGGTGGCGACGGAGAACGCGCCGAAGGGAAAGCGCGCTGTCTACGGCACTTTCCCCCAACTCGGCGCGCCGATCGGCTTCATCATCGCCAACGGCCTGTTCCTGAGCATTGCCGCAGCGATGCCCTCGGACGACCCCTCGCGGCCGTCGATGGCGTTCCTTTCGTGGGGATGGCGCATCCCGTTCCTGTTTTCGGTGGTCATGGTGGCCATCGGTCTGTGGGTCCGGCTCAACCTGGTCGAGAGCGCCGCGTTCGACAATACGGTGCGCACTGGCCGGGTCAGAAAGCTCCCGCTGGCTTCGGCGGTCAAGACGCATTGGAAAGAGCTCATACTCGGCACTTTCTACATGCTCGCCACCTATGTGCTGTTCTACCTGATGACGACGTTTTCGTTGAGCTATGGCCGCGCGGCACCCTCGGCGGCGGTACCGGGCCTCGGCTACAGCTACACGACCTTCGTGCTGATGATGATCATCGGCGTTGTCTTCTTCGGCGTCTTCACCATGGTCTCCGGCCCGTGGGCCGACCGCTGGGGTCGCCGACGCACGCTGATCTGGATCACTCTGGCGATCGCCGCCTTCGGCCTGCTGTGGGTGCCGATGCTTCATGCCGGCACCGTCGGCGTCATGGCGTGGCTCATCGTCGGCTTCAGCCTGATGGGCATGACCTTCGGCCCGATGGGGGCGCTGCTGCCCGAGCTGTTTCCAGCCAATGTCCGCTACACCGGCTCGGGCATCTCCTACAATGTATCCTCGATCCTCGGCGCGGCCGTGGCGCCGTTCATCGCGGTAGCCCTCTGGAGCGCCGGAGGCGGACCTTTCTGGGTCGGCGTTTATCTGTCGGCCATGGCGGTGCTCACCCTGATCTCCTTGTTGATCGGGAATGAGACAAAGGATGTCGACATCAACAATTAGGTTCAAGGAGCTTTCCCGACCCGCCTGGGAGGAGCGGGTCAAAGAGCTGACGCACAATGACGCTCCCTTCCTGGCAAGACTGGCTGTTTTCGATCAAGGCGTTCATCGCCTCGATGCTGGCGCTCTATATCGCGCTGTCATTCGACCTGCCGCGCCCTTACTGGGCCATGGCCGCTGTCTACGTCGTGGCCAATCCGCTTGCCGGCGCGACCTCCTCCAAGGGGCTCTACCGCGCGCTCGGCACACTGATAGGCGCGTCGGCGTCAGTCCTTTTCTTGCCGATGTTCGTCAATTCGCCGCTGCTGTTGAGCATGGTCGTGGCGTTGTGGACTGGCGGGCTGCTTTATATTTCGATGCTGGACCGGACGCCGCGCAGCTATGTCTTCATGCTGGCCGGCTATTCGCTTCCGCTGATCGCGCTGCCGGCGGTCGATGCGCCCCAGACGATCTTCGATATCGCCTCGGCCCGCAGCCAGGAGATCATCCTTGGCATCGTTTGCGCCAGCGTGGTCGCGCAATTGCTGTTCCCGATCGGGCTGTCTTCGCTCTTGTCCTCGCGCATTTCCAACTGGCTTGGCGATGCCGCTGCATGGGCGAGCGACATCCTGCGCGGCGAGGGCGGGCTTGGGGTAACCTTGCTGGCCCGGCAGAAGCTGGCATCGGACATTTCAGGGCTCGACATCCTCATCAGCCAGCTCGGTTACGATGCCCATACGCGCGGCGTCACGCGACAGGCGCGACAGTTGCGCGGGCGGTTGATGTTGCTGCTGCCGCTGCTGTCGTCGCTCGATGACCGCATCCATGGCCTGAAGTCGCAGGACCGCGCGATCCACGAGGAGTTCTTCACCCTTCTCGGTGATGTCGGAACCTGGCTCCAAGTGGTGGACGGTCCTGACCGCGCCGTTCTGTTCCGCTCCCGCATTGCTGATTTGCGGCCGGCCGCGCACGCGGTCGACTGGGACAGCCTCATCCTCGACAGCGCCTTGGCCAGGCTGAGGGAGATCGTCGACGCCTGGCACGACTGCCTGGTGTTGAAAAAGCAGATCGCGACAGGCGATTCGCGGGGCGAAAGGCTCGCCTTCCGCCGTCGCCGCACTTTCTCGCGCACCCGCCATCACGACTACGGTATGTTGTTCTTCTATGCCGGTTCCGTGATCCTCGCCGTGCTGGCGGCCAGCGCCCTGTGGATTTATTCGGGCTGGGCGGAAGGCGCCGGCTTCGTGCTGATGGTGGCGGTCGGGAGTTCGTTCTTCGCCGCCGCCGATCGGCCCGCGCCGCTTCTCCTGTCGATGTTCGTCTGGTGCACGGTCAGCCTGGCGGTCACCGCCCTCTACCAGTTCGCCATCCTGCCGATGGTTCAAAGCTTCCCCTTGCTGGTTCTCGTACTGGCGCCGCCTTTCCTCGTGCTCGGCACGCTCATTCCCAGGCCTCAGCTCAGCATGCTGGCGATGCTGCTCACCGTGAACACCGCATCCTTCATTGCCCTCAGCGACCGGTTTTCCGCCGATTTCGTCTCGTTCGCCGATGGTGGCCTCGCCGCCCTGGCGGGTGTGGGTTTCGCGCTGGTGTGGACGCTGGTGGTGAGGCCATTCGGCGGGGAGATCGCAGCCCGGCGCCTGGTGCATGCCGGCTGGTCGGACCTTGCCCAACTCGCCGCCGGCGATCGCGTCGAGGACCAACGCCGGCTCGCCGGCCGCATGCTCGATCGTCTCGGCCAGCTCGTGCCCAGGCTCGCGGGGACGGAGAACAAGGCGCTGTCGACAATCGATGGCTATGCGGAAATCAGGCTCGGCCTGAACATCGTGGAACTGCAGCGGATGCGCAACCGCCTCACGCCCGACGAGAGGCGCGAGGTCGGCATCGTCCTGTCGGCCGTCGCCGAGCTGTTCAAGGAGCGCCTGCGCCTTGGCGCGGCCGTCACAGCGCCGCCGCGGCTGCTGGCGCGTATCGATCGCGCCCTCGCCACGGTCGCGGGCCGTCAGGCCACGCCGGCCCGGCGGTCGGCGGACGCGCTGGTCGGGCTGCGGCGGGCGCTGTACCGGAACGCCGCGCCACCGATTTATTCGACAATGTCGGAACCCATGCTGCTGGTGGCGGAGTAGATCGATCATGCAAAGCGATATCAGCATAGGCGGCGTCTATCTGCCGGGTCTTCTCGTCCTGATGCTGGCGGCCTTCGTCGTGGCGCGGATCGTCTGGCAAGTGTTGTCGTGGACGGGACTCTATTCCTTCGTCTGGCACAGGGCACTCTTCAATTTCGCGCTCTACATCCTCATCCTCGGGGCATTGTCCTCGCTTTCGAATCGGCTGTTGTCATGAAGTACCGCTTTCTGCGCCTTACCGGCAGGATCCTCGTCACCGCTATCGTCGTTGTCATCGCTTGCGTCGCGGCCTGGAAGCTGTGGGACGACAACATGAATGCCCCATGGACGCGTGATGCGCATGTCCGCGCCGACGTCGTCGGCGTCACGCCTGACGTGTCGGGCCTGGTGGCCGAGGTCCTGGTCAAGGACAACCAGGCGGTGAAGAAGGGCGATGCTCTTTTCCAGGTCGACCGCCAACGCTTCGCGGTGGCGCTCGCTCAGGCGCAGGCGGTGGTGGAGGGGAAGCGGGCAACGCTCGACCAGGCCAAGCGAAACCTCGACCGGCTTCAGCGCCTGACCGCCTCGGCGGTCAGCATCCAGCAGATCGAGGAAGCGCGGTCGACGGTAGCCGAGGCGGAATCGGAAAGCCTGCAGGCCAGCGCATCGCGCGACCTGGCGCAGCTCAATCTGGACCGTTCCGAAGTCCGGGCGCCGGTGAATGGCATCATCACCAATCTCAGCCTTCGCCCGGGAGACTATGTCGCCCCCGGCACGGCCACCATGGCGCTCGTCGACACCGATACGATGCGCATCGAGGGCTATTTCGAGGAGACGAAACTTTCGCGCATAGGGATCGGCGCCAAGGCATCGATCAGGCTGATGGGATGGCCAAACACCCTGTCCGGCCATGTCGCAGGCATCGCCGCGGGGATCGCGGACCGCGAACGCAGCTCGGGCACGTTGCTGGCGGACATCAATCCGACCTTCACCTGGGTGCGGCTCGCGCAGCGCGTTCCCGTGCATATCGTGCTCGACAGCGACGCGGCCACCAAGGCACGGCTGGTTGCCGGGACCTCCGCAACGGTGACCATCGACCGCGCTACGGCACGGTGAGGGCGCCCGCCTCGCGCGGCGCGGTGCTTGAACGGCGGCTCTTTACGCCGGCATTGACCAGGCAATAGCGGCCACGGTTCACGGCGCCGAGACGACTCCGGTTTTGACATGCTTTGCCAAAATACGTCATGCTGGCTTTGAAAGGGGGCTGATATGACGGCCACGGATATATCCTCCCTCACCGGATTGAATTGCCATGGTCGTGAGATCGTTTGCCGGCGGGCGTCAGTGCCGGCCGGCTTCGCCCGCCGCCGAAAAATTGTGCCAGGACCCATCTGTGAGAATAGTTCTAGGAACCTATCAGTTCGATGATGTTGGCGGCAGCGAGACCTATGCAATAACGATTGCCGAACAGTTCCTGAAACTTGGCCACGACATCACGATCTATGTGAAGGCACCTGGGAAGATGGCTCAGGTGGCCAGGGAGCGGGCGATCAGGATCGCAACGGATCTCGAGCTTCCAACGCCCGATGTCGTGCTCAGTCAGGACGGCGTCGTCGCTTATGAGATATCGGCCAGGTGGCCAGAGGTTCCTCACGCTTTTATCTGCCATAGTCCGCTTTTCGAATTGCAGACGCCCCCGGCTGTTCCTGGTGTGGTCGGCGCGGTTGTTGTCATGAGCGCGCGATTTGAAGATCGGCTTCGTGCCCTGGCCACGAAGCACCGGATTGTTCGCTTTCGCCAGCCGATCGATGTGGACAGGCTGGCGCCCCGCGGCGCAGCCCGCAAACAGCCGAAGAAAGCGCTTCTGCTGGGGAACTATCTGCAAGGCGAAGCAAAGCGCTTTCTGGTCGACGCGTGGAGCGGCGCCGGGGTCGAGTTCATGCAGGTCGGCAGCCCCGCCGGCACCAATTCGGCCGACATCGTCCAAGCCATCGCGGAGGCCGATATCGTTGTGGGGAAGGCCCGGGCGATCCTGGATGCGATGTCCTGCGGCCGGCCTGCCTATGTGTACGATGTCTTTGGGACGGACGGCTGGGTAACCCCACAGGTCTATGAGGCGATGGAGGCCGACGCGTTCGCGGGGCTCGCTCTATCGCGCCCCTTTGATCCCGCACAACTGGTCACCGATCTGGGTGCCTATGATCCCCTCATGGGAATGGCTAATCGGAAACTGGTCATGATGCATCACCACGCGCGAATCCATGCCCAGCAGATGATCGATCTGTGTTCGGATCTGGCAAAGCCGACGGCAAGCCGGACCACGCCCAAGCTTGAGCTCTCGAGATTGGTGGCGTCGAACTGGAGGTCGGAATCCAAGTTGCTGTCCGCCAGGATAGCATTTGGACCGGTGGCCGAGCGCGCCAAAAGGGCCGAAGACGAAGTCAGCCGGCTTCGCGCCGAGAACGGACAATACCGTCGCACGATCGAGCAACTGACGAGGGAGCTCAACATCCTGACAACCGGGGAGGAGCGAAACGACTTCCGGCGCCGGATGGCGGCGAAAGTCGACCGGGACCTCGAGGCTGATCAGGGCAAGTTGTCCGAAAACACCACGGATGAACCGGGCGTGAAGATCCACATGTCCCAGATCAATCGTCGCGTCGTCATTGCGAAGATAAAGCGCCTGATACGCAAGCACTATCGAAGGCTGACAGAATGAACGAGTTGAAGAAGTCCGATCGCGCACCCTACCTTATGTGCGCGGACGATGTTCAAATCGGCGACGACGTCTCCATAGGCGCCTATGTCGTCCTCTATCCCGGAACACGACTGGGCCGCGGAGCCCGTATCGAGCATGGCGCCATAATAGGCAGACCAAGCCAATCGAATCCCGGTTCGGTTGCCCAGCCAACAGTTCAGCAGCCGACCGACATAGGCGAGAGAACCATCGTTGGCGCCTACGCCATCGTCTGCTCCGGCGCGATGACCGGCCCCGACGCCTATATCGGTGACCATGCCCTGATCCGCGAAGGCGCGCGTCTTGGGGAAAGGAGCAGCGTCGGTTTCTCCTGTACGGTGGGAAGCAAGTGCGTCATCGGAGAAAACACAAGAATCCAGGGGTTTTGCGGATTTCCGGCAGGGACCATTATCGAAAGCGACTGTGCCATCGGGCCCTACGTCGTCGCGCTCGCCACCACGTTCAGTCCCAACGGGAGGACACCTGACGGTCCCGTTGTCGTTCGGCAGGGTGCCCGTATCGGCAGCGCCGTCCAATTGATGCCCGGGGTGGAAATTGGTGCCGGCGCAACGGTCGGCGCCGCCTCGGTGGTCACCCGCAGCGTCCAGCCCGGCATGACCGTGCGCGGAACCCCGGCATCCGCCAACGTGACAAGAGATGGATGAAACTGGCGGGAGGGAGGGAGGTCTATGCCGTTCAACCCGCCGGGTGGCGCAACTGCTGTTCCTCCCCGGTGCTAAGAAGGGACCGGATCGCTCTGAACACCAGCGTTATGGCTTCGTCGCGCCCGACATCGTCGGCGACTGCCTTGCGCAGCCAAAGTCCATCGATCAGGGCAGCGATGACAAAACTCGCCTCGCGAAGGCGTGTTGTATCGAACATCCCTGCAAACACCGAAGCCAGGTTTGAGCGCAATCGGCGGTAAAACAGCCGCTGGAGCCGGGCATATTGCGGATTTACGCCCGCCTCGGCACAGACCGACAGCCACGCATTGGCGATGGGGCGGGTGAACGCCGAGGCGGGAAAGTTTCCTTCAACGATCGCTTCCAACCGTGCCCAACCGGTCCGCGCCGCCTCCAGTCGCGCTATGACGTCTTCCATCAGCAGGCGATTGTTGTGGCGCACCATGCCGAACAGAACCTCGTCCTTACCCTTGAAATAATAGGCAAGGATGCCGGGCGACATGCCGGCTTCACGGCATATGCGGGCCGAGGTCATGCCTTGCAACCCATGCTCGAGGAATACGCGGCGGGCGGCGGCAATCAGCTCGACGCGCCGTATGTCCTCGATTTTCGTCCGCTTGCCCTGAGTCGTCATTGCTCTTTCTAGCAAATAAGATTTTTGTACGCTCATACAAGATTCTATATTGACATATAATGCAGAGGCCATAGCGTTGGCGGGCAATTCGTCTCACGAAAAAAATGGGGAGCCACAATGCGCACGAGACTCGTTCTGGCCTTGCTTTCGGCGCTCGTCGCCTCGCCGGTCATGGCCGCCGACGCATCGCAATGTCGGAAGGTCCGCATGGCGGATCTGGGCTGGACCGACATCGCCCTGACCAACACCACCGCCGAGGTCATCCTCGATGCCTTGGGATATGACGCCACTCAAACCTTGCTCGGCCTCGGGGTCGCCTATTCGGCGCTGAAGGAAAACGACATGGATGTCTTCCTGGGCAATTGGAGGCCGGTCCAGGACGAGGAATACAAATCCTACTTCGACGAGGGATCGGTCGAAGTGCTGGGCGTCAACCTGGAGGGTGCCAAGTACACGCTGGCCGTACCGCAATATGTCGCGGACCAGGGGATCAAAAGCTTCGACGATCTTGCTTCCCATGCCGACAAGTTCGGCCGCAAGATTTACGGAATCGAGGCAGGCTCGAACAAGCCGCTGCTCGACATGGTGGCCGCCAACCGGCACGGGATGGGCGATTGGCAGATTATCGAATCCAGCGAGGCAGCAATGCTGACGCAGGTCTCGAATTCCGTGGCGGACAAGAGCTGGGTCGTCTTCCTTGGCTGGGAACCGCATCCGATGAATCTCGATTACAAGATAAGCTATTTGTCGGGCGGGGACGTCGAGTTCGGACCGAATTTCGGCGGCGCCACGGTGCGCACCATCGCTCGCAAGGGATTCTCGGCGGAATGCCCCAACGCGGCCAAACTGTTCGCCAATCTGGTATTCGATCTCGACTACGAGAACCACGGCATGCGGATGATCCTGGGGGAGGGCAAATCCGCCGACGAAGCCGCCCGCGAGATGATCAAGCGCAATCCGGACAAGCTCGCCAAATGGCTGGACGGCGTCTCGACCCTTGGCGGCCAGCCAGCCGTGCCGGCCGTGAAAAGCGCTCTCGGCCTTTAGATGACGCAAAGCATGCTTGCGGCCGTGCTGGAACACGCCGGCCAGCCGTTGCACATCATGAGCGTGCCGCGGCCGGAACCGGGTCCCGGAGAAATACTGGTCCGTCTGGAGGCCAGCGGCATATGCCATACCGATGTGCATGTGTGGCAAGGGCATCTGCGGCCGGCTTCGGGGCAAGCGGCGGCGATTCTTGGCCATGAGGGCGTGGGCAGGGTGGTGCGGACGGGTGCCGGCGTCACGGGCTGGCGGGTTGGCGAGCGGGCGGGCGTCGCCTGGCTGCATGACGCCTGCGGCTGCTGCGATGAATGCCACGCCGACATGGAATCCTTCTGCCAGCACCAGCGCGCCCATGGCTTCGATGTCGCGGGCACTTTTGCCGAATATGTCGTGGCCGATGCGCGTTTCGCTGCGCGCGTGCCGGACCAAGGCGATGCGGCCATGCTGGCGCCTTTGATGTGCGCGGGCCTGACCGCTTTCGGGGCGCTGAAGCGGGCGGAGGTCGTTGCCGGCGAGGTCTGTGCCGTGTTCGGCTGCGGTGGCCTGGGCCTTTATGCGATCCAGATCGCCCGGCGGCTCGGCGCGGTGGTCATCGCCGTCGACACGGATGAGGCCAAGCTCCGCCTCGCGGCTTCACTTGGCGCCGAACACACGCTTCTTGCCTCGCCCGGTCTGGCTGGTGATTGGCCGGCGCGGCTGCGTGCCCATGTCTGCATCAATTTTGCGCCGACACCGGCGAGCTGGGATGCGATGACCGCGGCCATCCGTCCGCGCGGCAGGATCATCGCCGCGGCCATGGTCTCGCAACCGGTACCCCTCAGCCAGGAATGGCTCACCGCCACCGGTGTCTGGATAACCGGCACCAGCGTGGGCACGCGCGCGCAGATGCGTGAACTGATGCAATTGCACGAGGCGCAGCCGCTAGAGGCTCAGGTCGAGCGCGTCACGCTCGCGGAAGTGACCAGCGCGCTGGGGCGGTTGAAAGCGGGCACCGCCGAAGGACGGCAGGCGATTGTCTTTGGTGCCGGTGTCTGAGATGCCGTCGGCCGAGTCGTATCGGCGGGATACGCATTGCCAGATACGCCACCGACAGGGGATTGGGCAGACTGTGCCGCCAGACCGGATGGGCGGGCGATGCTTGGCGGGCCGAAGCCGAAGAAACGGAGAACTACGTCTACTCCATAGCCCTCCAAAATTGAGCGAATGGCGACAATTGGGGTGGGTAGCGGAGGTTAGCTATTGCAAGGCAGACTGCCAAATCGGACGAGCGTGACCACGGTCTGCTTCTCGGCATGAACAGTGATCCGAAGGCAAGATGTGAGGACGGGCAGCGGCGATCTTGCGGCACACCTGAACTCGGTGGAAAGCAAGCGGGCTCCATCGGGGGCGCATACTCCCGATCAATCAGGCGGCCGCAGCGCGATTGAGTTTCGGAACGACGGCGTCGATGAACGTGTCCATCGTTGCTTCACCCATATCCACGGCCTTGGCACCTTCGCCATGGATAATCCTCACGTCGGTGATGCCGAGGACGTTGAGAATGGCCTTGAGGTATCGGGGGGCAAAATTGAGGTGGTTGATGGGCGAGGCCTCGCCATAGATGCCGCCGGACGCCAGCACCACGGTGGCTCTCTTGCCGATCAGCAGTCCCTTGCCGTCGAAGCCAAGCGTTACGCCCTTGCGCACGATGTGATCGATCCAGGCTTTGAGGCTGGCCGGGATATTGTAGTTGTAGACCGGCGTGGCGATGACAAGCTCGTCAGCTGCCAGCAATTCGGCAACCAGCGCGTCCGAGAGACGCAGTTGCTCGGCCATGTCCGAGGTATGGGCATGCGGTGACGTGAAATAGGCCGACAACCACGGCATGGTCACGTGCGGCAGCGCATCCACGGCCAGGTCGCGCCGCACGACCGCGCCATCCGGGTGCACCTCGAGCCAATTGGCGACAAGGCGTTTGGTCAGCTGGCGGGAAATCGAAGCCTCGCCGCGCGCGCTGGTTTCGACAACGAGAAGGTTGGGCATGGCGTCCTCAAGGTTTGGGCTAAACAGCCGGAACAGATGCGGACGATATAGGCTTTCTATCCAGCAGCAGGAGCGATAATAAAGTGATCATCTCTATCGGCTAATATGATGGATCATGATCGGCAGTCTCAGCCTCGACCAGTTGCGCATCCTGGTGACCATTGCTGATGCCGGCAGCTTTTCGGCGGCCGGGCGGCAATTGCGCCGCGCGCAATCGGCAATCAGCCAATCGGTGGCGACATTGGAAGCCGCGCAGGGCGTCCAGCTCTTTGACCGCAGCACACATCGCCCCCGTCTGACTGAAACGGGCCGGGTTCTGGTCGATCAGGCCCGGCTGGTGCTTTCGAGCGCGGCACGCTTCGAGGCCGTCGCGACCGGGGCGCGAGGCGGGGTCGAGCCCGAGCTTGCCCTAGCCATAGATCCGCTGGTGCCCACCGCCCCGCTTATCGAAAGCCTGCGCGCGTTGCACCAGGCCTATCCGCATCTTCCCATAAGCTTCTCGACCGAGGGCCTGGGCGGGGCGCTGCGTCGTTTGCGCAGCGGCGACGTCGCACTGGCCTTCTGCCTGCTGCTGCCGGTGGTGCCCGAGGACGTCGTGGCATTGCCGCTGCTGCGCATGGCGCTGACGCCTGTGGTCAGCGCCGATCACCCATTGGCAGCGCTTGGTCGTCCGGCAACCCGCAACGACCTGGAGCGCCATATCCAGCTCGTCCTGTCCGACCCGGTCGATCGGGAAGCGAACAATTACGGCCTGGCCAGCGCCACGCGGTGGCGCTTTGTCGACCTCGGCCGCAGGCTGGATTTCCTGCTGGCCGGCTTCGGCTGGTGCCGGATGCCGGAGCATCTGATTGCCGATCATCTCGCAGCCAGCGTTCTAGTTCGGCTCGAGCTGGCCGAAGATGCCCGTGACCCGGCAAACGCCCTGACCATCTACGCCGCTCGCATGGCGGACCATGAACCTGGCCCGGCCGGCCGGTGGCTCCTTAACGACCTGCAGGTCCGGCTGTCGCTCTGATCCGGTCAAACAGTTGTCGTCAGTATCGCCTAATCCCTGACATGTCAGTCGCCAGAACGAGCAGGGTTCATGTCACCTTGCTCAGTTCACGGATCGGGAGGCGGCTGATGCTGTGGCCTGTGGCGGCTTCAGCCGCGCGGCGGAGCATGCGCGGGTCTGACGCTCCCTGATGGTCGAGCCGCGGCGTATAAGGCGCCTCCAGCCTTGCTGCCTCGTCGTCGGTGAGGCTGATCGAAAGGGAAGCCACAGCGTCGTCGATATGGTCTGGTTTCAGCGCACCGACGATCGGAGCTGCCACTACAGGATTGCGACGCAGCCAGGCCAGCGCAATCATTGACCGGCCGACGCCCCGTTCTTTCGCAATCGCCCCCACCGCATCGACAATCAGCTTGTCGCTGTCGGCAGTGGCTGCTCCCAGATTGTAGACGGCTTCGGTTTTCGCCCTTGCGGTGATCGCTCCCCACGGCCGGGCCAGCCGTCCGCGGTTGAGAGGGCTGTAGACAATGGTCTGCACCCCTTCGTCGATGCAAAGCGCATGCATCTCGCGCTCTTCCTCGCGGTCGAGAAGATTGTAGGTATCCTGCATCGACACGAAGCGGGCCCAGCCGTTGGATTTCTGCAGGTGTAGCGCTTTGCCGAATTCCCAGGCCTTCATGGACGATGCGCCGAGATAGCGGACCTTGCCGGCCTTGACGACATCGTTCAGGGCCTCGAGCGTTTCTTCCCAGGGGGTGGTCCTGTCACGACGATGGATTTGGTAGAGGTCGATATAGTCGCTGCCCAGGCGCCTCAGGCTCATATCGACTTCGGTCATGATCGCCTTGCGCGATAGCCCGATGCCATTGGGTCCGTCGCGCATTGGTGCGCTGAGTTTGGTGGCGATCACAACGTTTTCGCGGTGCGCAAAGTCCTTCAGTGCCCGCCCGAGGATCTCCTCGCTGGAACCGTTTGAATACAGATTGGCGGTGTCGAAGAAATTGATGCCCGCTTCGAGTGCGTGGCGAATGAGACGTCGACTTGCTTCCTCGTCGAGCGACCAGGAGGGGTAACCTCGCGATGGATTCCCGAACCCCATGCAGCCAATACAGATAGGCGAAATATCGAGGCCCGTCCGGCCGAGCTTGGCATATTGCATGTCCGTCTCCACATCCGCTATATTCGGACAAATGTCCGCTTAGCGTTAAGTAACGGACAATTGTCCGTTTAGTCAAGAGGCGACATGGCTGTAGAAGAGGAGGGATTGCGAGCAGACGCCCGCGCCAACCGAGATCGCATACTTGAGGTGGCACGAAAGGCCCTGACCGCCGATCCCGAAACGCCGCTTAGCGCTATCGGCAAGGCAGCCGGAGTTGGGCAAGGCACGCTCTATCGCCACTTCCCGACCCGGGAAGCCCTGGCCCTTGCCATTTATCGCAAGGAGATCAACGCCCTTGCGGCTCTCGCATCCACGCTTGTGCAGGAGCATCCGCCGCTGGAGGCGTTTCGTCTGTGGTGTGCCCAGGTGGCGGATTCCAGCGCCATGAAGCGCGGCGTGGCAAGGCTCCTGCAAGGGGCCACGTCCGAGGATGACGGACGCGAAACCTATCAGCAGATGCTGTTGGCGGTGCGTTCACTCATCGCCGCATGCGAGACCGCCGGCGCGATTGATCGCGATGCAAATGCCGACGATGTTTTGATGCTTCTCGGAGTCCTTTGGCAAATCCCATCCCATCGCGGGAGGGATGCACAGGCAGCGAGGATAATAGCGCTCATCTTCAGGGGGTTGGGTGCCGAAGACGAGCCAGGCAGCCGTGCTGGACCATGAAGCTCGTTCTTGTGTTGGAGCGCTTGTCGGGGTTCGTCGGGGTCTGCATGTATCGCGAACGCGGGTTTCACGCATTCGCTTTTAGGCGACCAACGTCAGAAATGGGGGCGTAAGCCGCTGTCGCCGCTCTCGAGATATCGGCCTGTAGCGTAGGATCGGCGGTTCGCTATGTCAGTTGGTGGCGATGCGGTGATCGGCGGCGATAAGCACTATGGCGTATAATCGGCGGCGTATGGCGGAGAGGGAGGGATTCGAACCCCCGATGGGCTTGCACCCATGCCGCATTTCGAGTGCGGTGCATTCGACCACTCTGCCACCTCTCCGCGGTCATGGTCGGCCGTTGCCGGCGCGGCGCACTAGATAACGGCTGAACGGGCAGGTTACAAGGCCAAATCCACCGATATTTGGCTTGCCCGACAAGCACGGGATTCACGGGCGGCATTGGCCCGGCAGGGCATGGCGGTCTTGACGGTCGTCGCCGATTTCTCCAGCGTGCCGCAGGCCTTGCCGCAAAAGATCGCCGGCCGGCCGGCCAAAGCAGTCCCGGCAACGGGTGTTGCCTTGACTCCCGCTCAACCTTCGGTTAGGGACAGCGCGCAATCGGCGTGGAGGGTTCTTCCGCGCCGCTTGTTTTTTGAACCCGCAGACTGACAAAAAGACGGCCGAACCGCCAGACGCGGTTCATCAAGGCCGACCGAACAGCGAAAGGCAAAAAATGTTCGCAGTCATTAAAACGGGCGGCAAGCAGTATCGCGTCGCCGCCAACGATCTCCTGAAGATCGAAAAAGTCGAAGCCAATGTCGGCGATATCGTCGAGATCGGCCACGTGCTCGCGCATGGCGAGGGCGAGAATGTCACGTTCGGCGCGCCGTTCGTCGATGGCGCCCTGGTTACCGCCGAAGTCGTCGAGCAGGGCAAGAACCGCACGGTCATCGCTTTCAAGAAGCGCCGCCGCCAGAATTCGCGCCGCAAGATCGGCCATCGCCAGCTTTTGACCACCGTGCGGATCTCCGAGATCCTGCTGGGTGGCGCCAAGCCGACCAAGAAGGCGGCCGTGAAGGCGGAAGCCAAGGCCGAAGTCGCCGCCGAGGCCGCGCCGAAGGAAGCCAAGGCCAAGAAGGAAGCCAAGGCGGAAGCTGCACCGAAGGACGAGGCGAAGGCCGAGACGGCCGCCGCGCCGCTGTTCAAGGCGCCGAAAGGCGAGCCGGACGACCTGACCGTGATCAAGGGCATCGGCCCGGTCGCCGCCAAGGATCTCGCCGAGCAGGGCATTATCACCTTCGCGCAACTGGCCAAGCTGACCGACAAGGACGTCG
This sequence comes from Mesorhizobium loti, assembly GCF_013170705.1. Classification (NCBI taxonomy): domain Bacteria; kingdom Pseudomonadati; phylum Pseudomonadota; class Alphaproteobacteria; order Hyphomicrobiales; family Phyllobacteriaceae; genus Mesorhizobium; species Mesorhizobium loti. The sequence continues at coordinate 1,369,013 of NZ_CP033334.1, forward strand.
CCAAGATCGACGAGCACATGCCGTTCAGCGCCGACCAGATCAAGGACTGGCGCGAACAGGCCAAGGAACTGGCCAAGAAGTAATTTTTCCGGCGAAACATCAGCCGGATCGGACTTGAAACGGAACGCGAACGCGTTCATAAGGCCTTTTAGGCGCCTTGCGGCGCAACGGAGTTAGTTAGATGGCACACAAGAAAGCTGGCGGCTCGTCGCGCAACGGTCGCGACTCGCATTCCAAGCGTCTGGGCGTGAAGAAGTTCGGCGGCGAAGCCGTCATCCCGGGCAACATCATCATTCGTCAACGCGGCACCACCTGGCATCCCGGCGTCAATGTCGGCATGGGCACGGACCATACCCTTTTTGCGCTCGAATCCGGCGCCGTGACGTTCAACAAAAAAGCCAACGGCCGAACCTACGTATCGGTCAACCCGATTACCAAAGCCGCGGAGTAGCCGGTTCCGCACTAGAACACCGGCGCCCATCTCGGGAACCGGTGTCTGGCAAAACCAGGAAAAGGATCAGGGGAGATGGGTTTCCATCTCCCCTTTTTCTTGTGCCTGGAGGATTTTCAAATGGTTGCCGAAGCGGAAGACAGTGAAGACGAAAGTTACGCGATAGACTGCCCGGTGCTGGTCACCGAGCGGCTGGTGATGCGGGCGCCGCGCGAAGAGGACATCGCGCAACTGGTCGAGCTTGCCGACAACCGTCATGTCGCCGAAATGCTGGCGCGCATGCCGCACCCCTATGGCGAGGACGAGGCGCGCGCCTTCCTCGCCATGACCAGGTCGCGCCGGGCCGGCATTGCCTATGCCCTGACGCTGGCCGGCACCGACACTTTCGTCGGCTGCGCGGGCTTGAACACCACCGATCGCGGGCTGGAACTCGGCTACTGGATCGGCGAACCCTACTGGAAGCGGGGCTATGCCACCGAGGCCGCCCACGCGCTGGTCGACCTCGCCTTCCAGAAGACCTCGATCCAGGTGCTGCATGCCTCGACGCGGGTCATCAATCCGGCCTCGCGTCGGGTGATCCACAAGTGCGGTTTCCAGTATGCCGGCCAGGGCATGCTGAACTCGATCGTCGCCGGCCAGGTGCCGGTCGAGCGCTACAGGCTGGACCGCAAGACATGGACGAGCCTGCGCAACTGGGTACACTTTTGAGCGATGGCGCCGTCAAGCCAATGGTCTACGACAGCAACGGTATCGAAACGATCGCGCCGATAACGCCCGGTGACATCGAAAGCTTTCATCGTGCGCTTGATCTCGTTGCGCGTGAGCGGAAGTACCTGTCCTTCCTCGAGGCGCCACCGCTGGATCAAACCCGGCGATTTGCGTTGGACCGCATCGCGAAAGGCGATCCGGGGTTCGTGGCCGTCATTCGTGGCGAGGTCGTCGGTTGGTGCGACATCACCCGCCATGACCGGCTCATCCATGCCCATCGCGGCAGTCTCGGAATGGGAATTGTTGCCTCCCATCGCGGGCGCGGGCTCGGATCGCGGCTTATCCATGCCGCCTTGGCGCAGGCACGCAAGACCGGCTTTGTCCGCGTCGAGCTGTCCGTACACGCCGACAATGCCCGCGCCATCGCTCTTTACGACAAGGTCGGGTTTGTCAGGGAAGGTGTGCAGCGCGACGCTATCTGTATCGACGGGCAATACGGCGATACGATCATGATGGCGATCGTCGAACGCGAAAACGCAGCCGGATGAAGAGTCGTCAGCCCAGTTCGACCCATACGGGCAGGTGGTCCGAACCCGCTGCTTTCCGGTCGACCCACAGGCGCTGCAGCGAACGGGCAAGCGAGGCGCTGGTGAAGACATAGTCGATGCGCTTGTGACGGCTGGCATTGGCAGGGTCCTTGGGGTCGACCCAGCTGACGAGATCGGCGCCGGCGACATCAAGGCGCACGGCGGCGTCGACCGCGAAGTCGGCGGTCAGCGGCATGCCGAATTCATGGTCCGGCCGGCCGGCGAGTTCGACATATTCGGGCGAGGCGGCCAGCATGTTGAAATCGCCCATGGCCACAAAGGCCTCCGGATGCGGCAGTTCCGGCAGGCCGATCTCGGCGACGCCGGACAGCGCGCCGCCTTCGAGCGCGTAGTTCAACAGGCGCCGGCGCAGGAACTGGATCTGGCTGGCGCGCTCCACAGGGCTGCGATGATCGAGATGGATGGAATAGAAACGGATGAAACCAAGCGACGTCTCGATCAGTGCCTCCAGCGCGCCGCGCTGGAAGTTCATCATCTCGAAGCTGCGGCTGCGCGGCAAAAGCAGGTTGCGCGACAGATGAATGGGCGTCTTGGACAGCACCATGTTGCCGAGCTGGAAGGTCGTGGTGATGGCGCGGCCGTTTTCGACGCGCGAACCGATATTGGCCTCGAAATTGCTGCCATAGACGGCGAAATAGTCGGGCAGCGCCTCGCCGATCTCGGTGACCATGTCGCGGCTGCCGTTCCTGGGGTTGTTGCGGGTGACCTCCTGCAGCGCGATCACGTCGGCGCCGCGCACCGCGTCGGCAATACGCGCGACATCGTAGTGCCCATCAAGACCGATGCCGTACTGGATGTTGTAGGTTACAAGCTTCATACCGACATCTCTCCGACCGACCCCACACGGCCATCGTCACAAAACGGTCTCGCCCTTCGCCGCGCCTTGGTTTAGAGCAAGGCCCAAGGTTTAGAGCAATGCCGCAAGGCCAATAAAAGAAACTGCGATCCCATGAAATTTCTCGATCAAGCCAAGGTCTATGTCCGCTCCGGTGACGGGGGCGCCGGCTCGGTGTCGTTCCGGCGCGAGAAGTTCATCGAGTTCGGCGGGCCGGACGGCGGCGACGGCGGCCGTGGCGGCGATGTCTGGCTCGAAGCGGTCGACGGGCTGAACACGCTGATCGACTACCGCTACCAGCAGCATTTCAAGGCCAAGACCGGCGTCCACGGCATGGGCCGCAACATGACCGGCGCCAAGGGCGCCGACGTCACGCTGAAAGTGCCGGCCGGAACCCAGGTTTTCGAGGAAGACAATGAGACGCTGATCTGCGACCTGACCGTGGTCGGCCAGCGCTTCCTGCTTGCCAAGGGCGGCAATGGCGGCTTCGGCAACCAGCATTTCAAGACCTCGACCAACCAGGCGCCGCGCCGCGCCAATCCCGGCCTGCCGGGTGAGGAACTCAACATCTGGCTGCGGCTGAAGCTGATCGCCGATGCCGGGCTGGTCGGGCTGCCCAATGCCGGCAAGTCGACATTTCTCGCGGCCGTCACCGCGGCCAAGCCGAAGATCGCCGATTATCCCTTCACGACGCTGCATCCCGGCCTCGGGGTCGCGCGCATCGACGCGCGCGAATTCGTCATCGCCGACATTCCGGGCCTTATCGAAGGCGCGCATGAGGGCGTCGGCATCGGCGACCGTTTCCTCGGCCATGTCGAGCGCACGCGCGTGCTGCTGCATCTGGTCTCGGCGCAGGAGGAAAATCCGGGCAAGGCCTACAAGACCGTGCGCGCCGAATTGGAGGCCTATGGCCAGGGGCTGACCGACAAGGTCGAGATCCTGGCGCTCAGCCAGGTCGACACGCTCGATGCGGATGGGCGCAAGAAGAAGATCGCCTCGCTGAAGCGCGCCGCCGGCCGCGCGCCGATGCTTCTGTCCGCCGTCACCGGCGAAGGTGTCGAGGCTGTGCTGCGGGCGCTGATGACCGTGATTGCCGAGGCGCGCGCGGAGGCCGCGCCCGTGGTCGAGACGCGCTGGGAAAAGTAGTGCCATGCAGTCGCTGAAAAAATACCGGCGCATCACCGTCAAGATCGGCTCGGCGTTGCTGGTCGACCGCGCGAGCGGCCTGAAGCGCGACTGGCTGGCTTCGCTCGCCGACGACATCGCCGTGCTCGCCGAGGGCGGCGCCGAAATCCTCGTCGTGTCGTCCGGTGCCATCGCGCTTGGCCGCACCATCCTTGGCCTTGGCAAGCGCGCGCTGAAGCTCGAAGAGAGCCAGGCGGCTGCCGCCGTCGGCCAGATCGCGCTCGCCGGCGCCTGGTCGGATGCGCTCGGCAAGGGCGCCCTGAGATCGGGCCAGATTCTCTTGACCCTTGGCGACACCGAGGAACGCCGGCGCTATCTCAACGCGCGGGCGACGATCTCGACGCTGCTCAAGATGAAGGCGGTGCCGGTCATCAACGAGAACGACACGGTCGCCACCTCCGAAATCCGCTATGGCGACAATGACCGGCTGGCCGCGCGTGTCGCGACGATGATGGGCGCCGATCTTTTGGTGCTGCTCTCCGACATTGACGGCCTCTACACCGCACCGCCGGCGCGCGATCCCCAGGCCAAATTCATTCCGGTGGTCGACCGCATCACGCCAGATATCGAGGCGATGGCGGGAGCGGCCGCGTCCGAGCTGTCGCGCGGCGGCATGCGCACCAAGCTCGACGCCGGCAAGATCGCCACCGCCGCCGGCACCGCCATGATCATCACTTCGGGCACGCGGCTGTCGCCGCTGATGGCGATCGAGCGCGGCGAGCGCGCGACCTTCTTCCGGCCCAGCGCCAATCCGGTCAAGGGCTACAAGACCTGGATCGCCGGCCAGCTCGAACCGGCCGGCCGGCTGACGGTCGATGCCGGCGCCGTTGGCGCGCTCACATCGGGCAAATCGCTGCTGCCTGCCGGCGTCAAGCTGGTCAGCGGCAATTTTTCGCGCGGCGACACGGTGGCGATCCTGTCGCCCGAGGGCCGCGAGATCGCGCGCGGCCTGGTTGCCTACGATGCCGCCGATGCCGTAAGGATCGCTGGCCTGAAGACGGCCGAGATCGAAACCGTGCTCGGTTACGAAGCGCGTTCGGCGATGATCCACCGCGACGACCTCGTGGTGAGTCACGCCGGGGGCGATATAAGCGGAGGATGAGCCATGCTGAAGCTGCATGAAAAATCCGGGGACGATACCGTGGCGCTGATGGCCGATATCGGCCGCCGCGCCCGCGCCGCCGCCCGACCGCTGGCCATAGCGACCACCGCCGCCAAGAATGCCGCGCTCCTTGCCATGGCGGACGCGCTCCTTGCCCGGGAACAGGACATTCTCGACGCCAACGCCATCGATGTGTCGAATGGCGAGGAATCGGGGCTGTCGGCATCCTTCATGGATCGGCTGAAGCTCAATCCGGCGCGCATCCGCGCCATGGCGGATGGCATCCGCGAGATCGCCGCGCTGCGCGATCCCGTCGGAGACGTCATCGCCGAGTGGGACCGACCGAACGGCCTTCATATCGAGCGCGTGCGCACGCCGCTGGGTGTCGTCGGCGTCATCTATGAGAGTCGGCCCAACGTCACGGCCGATGCCGGTGCGCTCTGTCTCAAGGCCGGCAATCCGGTAATCCTGCGCGGCGGCTCGGATTCGCTCAATTCGTCCGCCGCCATCCATGCCCGCCTGGTCGACGGCCTGAAGGCCGCCGGCCTGCCTGAAGATGCCATCCAGCTGGTGCCGACTACCGATCGCGCCGCTGTCGGGGAGATGCTCAAGGGGCTTGGCGGTACGCTCGACGTCATCATCCCGCGCGGCGGCAAAAGCCTTGTCGGGCGGGTGCAGAACGAGGCGCGCGTGCCGGTCTTTGCCCATCTCGAAGGCATCTGCCACCTCTACATCGACCGCTCGGCCGATCTCGACATGGCGCTGAAGATCGCCGTCAACGCCAAGATGCGGCGCACCGGAGTCTGTGGCGCGGCCGAGACGCTGCTGGTCGACCGCGCGGTGGTATCAACCCATCTGGTGCCGATCCTCGACGCGCTCCGCGCCGCCGGCTGCGAGATCCACGCCGATGCGGAGGTGCTGAAAGTGTTTTTCGACGCCAAGCCGGCGACCGATGCCGATTGGGTGACGGAATATCTCGACGCCATCATCGCGGTGAAGCTGGTCGATGGTATCGGTGGTGCCATCGAGCACATCGAGACCTTCTCCTCGCATCACACCGAGGCGATCATCGCCGAGGATGCGAAGGCGGTGGAGCGGTTCTTCAAAGAGATCGATTCGGCCATCCTGCTGCACAATGCCTCGACGCAATTCGCCGATGGCGGCGAGTTCGGCATGGGCGCCGAGATCGGCATCGCCACCGGAAAGATGCATGCGCGCGGGCCGGTCGGCGTCGAGCAGCTGACCTCGTTCAAATACCGCGTGCGCGGGTCGGGACAGGTGAGGCCTTGAGCGCTGGTCTTACCCTCCCCCTTGTGGAGGGGGTGGCGAGCCGGCTGGGGGGACGACGCTGAATTCCACGATACCCCCACCCCGCTCCGCTTCGCGGATCGACCGACCTGGGCAAGCCACGGGTCCTGCCCGTCTTGTGGACCCCCACAAGGGGGAGGGTGAGAACGCCGTCCCTTCCCGCTACTTGAAAATGCCGCACGCCGAAAAAGGGCTGGCCGTCGGCCTGTTCGGCGGCTCGTTCAACCCGCCGCATGCGGGCCATGCACTGGTCGCCGAAATTGCGCTCAGGCGCCTGGCGCTCGACCAGTTATGGTGGATGGTCACGCCAGGCAATCCGTTGAAGAGCACGCGCGAGCTGGCGCCGCTGACCGAACGGCTACACCTGTCGGAGCGGATCGCCAAGAACCCGAAAATCAAGGTCACCGCCTTCGAGGCGGCGCATCATGTGCGCTATACCGCCGACACGCTGGCCCTGGTCAAGGCGCGCAATCCCGGCGTCGATTTCGTCTGGATCATGGGCGCGGACAGTTTGCGCGACTTCCACCGCTGGCAGCGCTGGCGCGAAATCGTGCTCACCTTCCCGATCGCGGTCATCGACCGCCCGGGCGCGACGCTGTCGTTCCTGTCGTCGGTCGTCGCCAAGACCTTCGACTATGCCCGCATCGATGAAGGCGACGCGCCGCGGCTCGCCCGCATGAAGGCGCCGGCCTGGACCTTCATCCACGGCCCGCGCTCGTCGCTGTCGTCGAGCGCGATCCGGAAGATGGCAAAGGGGTGATCGGCCCAGCATCACCGGCAGCGCTCAACAGTAAGTGAACGGTCCGGCAGCGTTCACTGCTATCCCAACCTGATATTGACGGGCAACGGTGCCTCTGTCATCAAAGACGAGTTCTTCGGCGATACAGTTGATTGCGTGCGAGCGCTGCCTACATCAATTTTTACCTCTTTTCGGCGGGGGGTTGTTGTGAGAATTAGTTTCGGCAACAGGTATGGGGGCTTGGCGCACGGGTTGGACTGCCCTTGTCATAGTCCGCTTGCACTCAACCTCTTCGATCGATTGAACAGAGACATTTCACGCCGCTCTGTTCTTGCCGGTATCGCCGGGATGTTCGGTGTTTCGGCGCTTGGCCTTGCATCCCCATCCTTCGCGCAGGCAGCGGGTAAGCCGATCCTGCTCAGCAATGCCAGGATCTTCGACGGCCAGGCAAGCAAGCTCATCGAAGGCAAGTCTGTCCTTATCGACGGGAAAACGATCAAGGCTCTGCCTGGCGCCAGCGAAACGGTTGCCCATGCCGAGGTTATCGACTGCGCAGGCGGCACGCTGATGCCGGGCATGATAGATGCCCACTGGCATGCCTTGCTTGCCGGTATCTCGCAGGTCGCGGCCATGACGGCCGACGTCCCTTATGTTCATCTCGTCGCCGCACAGGAGGCCGAGCGGACAGTGTTGCGCGGGTTCACGACGGTTCGTGATGTCGGTGGCCCGTCATTCGCTTTGAAGCGCGCCATCGATGAAGGGCGATTGGTGGGTCCCCGCATCTATCCTTCCGGCGCCATGATCTCGCAAACTTCGGGGCATGGCGACTTCCGCATGCGCACGGATTTGCCGCGCACTCCGCAAAGCAACGCAAGCCTGGCGGAACAGGCTGGCATCGCCGAGATCGCTGATGGCGAGGCGGAAGTCCTGCGCCGTGTACGCGAGCAGCTCATGCTGGGGGCGAGCCAGATCAAGATCATGGGCGGGGGAGGCGTCGCCTCGCCCTACGACCCGATCGATGCTGTGCAATACACTGAGGCCGAGATGAAGGCTGCGGTATCCGCTGCGGCTGACTGGGGCACCTATGTGTGCATCCATGCCTATACGCCCGCCGCCGTGCAGCGTGCGGTCGCCAGCGGTGTGAAGTCGATCGAGCATGGCCAACTCGCCGACGAGGAGACCGCCAAACGCATAGCCGATGCAGATGCATGGTGGAGCATCCAGCCCTTCCTTGCCGACGAGGATGCCAACACCTACGCCTTGCCGGAACAGCGCGCGCAGCAGCAGACAATCGCCGAAGGTACGGCGCGGGCCGTCGAGCTTGGACGTAAATACAAAATCAACATGGCCCTGGGCACTGATATCCTGTTCAACCCGAAAGGCACCTCGACACAGGGAAAGCAACTCGCCAAGTTCAGCCGGTGGTATGAAAATGTGGATGTGTTGCGGTTGCTGACCAGCGGCAATGCCGAGCTTGCCGGCCTTTCCGGCCCGCGCAATCCTTACCCGGGAAAACTCGGACGCATCGAACCCGGCGCCTATGCCGACATGCTCATCGTCGATGGCAATCCGCTCGAGGACATTTCCCTCATCGCAAATCCGGAACGAACGTTGAAGCTCATCATGAAGGATGGGCGCATCCACAAGAACACGCTGGGGGGATGACCTTGCGAGCAATCCTTGGGATAGGCATGCTTGCCGCCTTCGCCTTCGTTTCCATGGAAGCAAGGGCGGCTGACGTGCTTGCGGGAAGCGCCGACACGACCGCGGATGGCGAAAAGAACTGGGCCCTGCAGGTCACGCCCTATCTCTGGGCGGCGGGCATCAACGGCGACATATCGCCTTTCCGCAGGGCCCCGACCATTGGTGTCGACAAATCATTCTCGGATGTCATGAATGATTTGAACATTGGCGGCTTCATCAATGTATGGGGGCGCTACGACCGCTTCGTCTTCTCCGCCGACGCCATGTATGTCGACACGGCAGACGAGAAAGCAACCGGCCCGCTTCCGCCCCTGCCCCCGCCATTGCCGCAAGTCCCCAGCATCAGCGGCAGCGTGGATACCAAGGAATTCACATCGACACTGCAGGCCGGCTATCGTGTCTATGACAGTCCAGCTTTCACCCTGGATGCGCTGGGCGGTGTTCGCTTCTGGCATATCTCCAACCGGGTGACCGTGCAGGCGGCAGGGTTGTCGGGCAGCTACAAGGAAAGTTTTGGATGGGCTGACCCGGTCGTTGGCGCGCGCGCCTTTCTCAGGATGACGGACAAACTCTCGGCGCAGGTTCAGGCGGATGTCGGCGGCTTCAACGTCGGGTCCAAAACCACCTGGCAGGTGCTGGCAACCGCCAACTACATCATAAACGACCATCTTTCCGTCTCGGGCGGCTACAAGGTACTCAGTGTCGACTACGAGTCCGGCGGTCACGTCTTCGATACTCGATTGTCTGGGCCGGTGCTGGGGGTGACCTGGCGATTCTGATGATCTGGGACCAATCTATGATGCGACCCATCCGATGGATTGTCTGAAGCCCATCGATCATGATCGTGCTCAACGGTGTACGGGCGCGACGCTGTCGTTCCTGTCGTCGGTCGTTCCCAAGACCTTCGACTATGCCCGCATCGATGAAGGCGACGCGCCGCGGCTTGCCCGCATGAAGGCGCCGGCCTGGACCTTCATCCACGGCCCGCGCTCGTCGCTGTCGTCGAGCGCGATCCGGAAGATGGCAAAGGGATAGAGAAGAGCCAGCGTTTCGGCCGCCCGGCCATGTCGCTTTTGCGGCGGCGTTTGTCCAGCCGATCAGCGATGCTGGCCTGACATGGCAGTTCAAACCAAGACCCAACCCGCAGTCGATCCGGAGCATGGCAGCGCGCCCACGCCGCTGATCGCGATTGCCAGCGTCATCGTGTCGATGGCGCTGATCGCCATCGGCAACGGGCTGATGTTCGCCTACATCCCGGTCCGGCTCGGCGTCGAGGGTTTCGATCCGACCTGGGCCGGGCTGATCATAACCGGCCTGTCGGCCGGCGGCCTCGCCGGCTGCATCCTCACCGGACCACTGGTGCGCAGGGTAGGCCATGCCCGGGCCTTCATGGTGTTGTCGGCGCTGATCGCGCTCGCCAATGCCGCCGTCGGCGCAGGGCCGTATCCGGTTTTGTGGATCGCCGCCCGTGCGCTTTACGGCTTTGCCATATGCGGCCTGTTCATCGTCGCGCAGAGCTGGCTGAACGATGCGGTCGCCAATGCCATACGCGGCAGGGTGATGGCTTTTTTCTACGTCGCCTACGTCGCCGGGCTGGGTGTCGGCTATGCGACGCTGGCGCTGGTCGATATCAAAACGGCGGACGCGCCGCTGATCGGCATCGCCTTTACCGCTCTGTCGATCCTGCCCGTCGGCATGACGCGGCTGGCGCAGCCACCCGCTCCTCAGGCGGCCTCGGTGGCGCTGCGCCGCGCCTGGCGGATTTCGCCGGTCGGTGTTGCCGGCATGCTGGCGGTCGGCGGGCTGTCCATGTCGATCGCGGGTTTCGCGCCGATCCATGCGACGGCCAAGGGTTACAGCCAGGCCGATGTGGCGCTGCTGCTTTCGGTGATGCCGCTCGGCACGCTGATCCTGCAGCTTCCCTTCGGCTGGATTTCCGACCGCACCGACCGCCGTTACGTGCTGATCGGAGCGTCCGCGCTAGCTGCGGCGGCGGGTATGTTCGCGCTCGGTTTCGACGGCGGCGCGCTGCCGGCGCTGCTGGTGATCTACGTCTTGTGGGACGGCGCCTCGGAATCGATCTATTCGCTGTCCAGCGCGCATGCCGCCGACCGTGCCGGCAAGGACGACATGGTGGCGCTGTCCAGCTCGCTCTTGTTCGCCTGGTCGCTGGCCGGTTTTGTGGTTCCGGGCATCGTGACGGCGCTGTCGGCGGTCTTCGGCACGCAAGCCTTCATCTATGTGGCAATCGTCACTGCCTGTGCTTTCTGCCTTTTCGTGCTGTTGCGTGTGTTCACCACACAGGCCGTGCCTGCCACTGAGACCGGCAGCTTCGCACCGATGACGGCGCAGGCCCCGCTTCCGGTCGAACTCGCCTATGCGCCGGACGAGCCCGCAGGCCGGGCCAAGGACTGAAGGCTGTTTGTCCCGCCGCAATTGCTTACTGCTTGCGAGCTTCGGGCGCCGGCGCTTCCGGTGGCGGCAGCGGAATGGAGATGCCCTCGCTGTCGAAAGCCTGTTTGGCGCGTTTCGTCATGTCGATGTTCGTGGAGAAATAGTCGACCGCCGAGGTCCAGTAGCGCAAGGTAAGCGAAACGGTCGTATCGCCAAGGCCGGCCACGAAGGCGATCGGCGCCGGTTCGCGACGGATGCGCTTCTCGGCGCCGGCAAGGGCGAGCAATGTCTTCTGGGCGCCGTCGATATCGTTCCACGAGCCGATGCTCAGGCTGATGTCGGCGCGGCGCACGCCATTGCGCGAGAAATTGCGCACCGGCTGATTCCACAGCGTCGAATTGGGCGCCAGGATGTAGAGGCCGTCGGCGGTCCTGAGCCTGGTGGCGAACAGGCCGATTTCCTCGACCGAACCGGCGATGGAACCGACCTCGACGGATTCGCCGATGCGGAACGGCCGCAGCGCCAGGAGCATGATGCCGGCGGCGATGTTCTGCAGCGTACCTTGCAGCGCCAGCCCGATGGCGAGGCCGATGGCGCCGATGGCGGCGATGATCGAGGCGGTCTGCACGCCGAACTGGCCGAGCACCATGATGACGACGAGGATCAGGATGGCGTAGCGGACGATCTTGGAAAAGAAATGCCGCAACGTCGCATCGAAACCGTGGATGTGACCCAGGCCGGCAAAGATCGAACGCTCGGCGAGGCCGGCGACGATGTAGCCGACCACCAGCAGGATGACGGCGCCGATGGCGGAGAAGGAATAGGAGACGATCAGCGTGCTGAGCTGTGCGAGGCCGGCCTGAACGGTGAGGATGGTGTCTTGCGGGTCGATCGGCATGGCGGGATTCCACTTTGTTTTGACGCAATTCCAAACGGAAAACCGCTTCACACTTTTCCTGGAATTGCTTCTGGTCGGTCAGCCGATAACCGCCGCGCGGCGCCTGGGTTCCGATCTTTTTGCCTGCCGCATGGAACAACAGGGCAATCGGCGAGTTCGCATGAGTCGGGCAGCGTCTTGAAACTGCAACGGAACTCTGCCTATCTAAGTGGTGTCACCTGCTTTTGGGGGTGATTTGGTTGTTCTTGCTGCGAAAGGAAATACACTGAGAACAGCACTGCGGAAGAAGGCCGATATCATGCCTTCGCCGGCCGGGATCAGCGTAGACGACGCCGTGTCCCGTGCCATCAAGACAGTCCTTGCCAGTCTGGAAGACTCCAAGGCCGAAAATATTGTCTCAATCGACATTCAGGGGAAATCGAGCCTCGGCGACTATATGGTTGTCGCGTCGGGCCGATCGCACCGTCATGTCTCGGCTGTCGCCGACCATCTCCTCAAGGCGCTCAAGGATGCCGGCCTCGGCACGGCGCGCGTCGAGGGGCTCTCCGGCGCCGACTGGGTCCTGATCGATTCGGGCGATATCATCGTCCACGTCTTCCGCCCCGAAGTCCGCGAATTCTACAATCTCGAAAAGATGTGGCAGGCGCCGGATCTCGAGGAAGAGACCCTTCACTAGGCTGCTTGTGCCGTTGCCCGGAAGTCGGATTTCGCCTTTGGGTGACATGCATTAACGGCTTATAGAGGCGGGATGAAGATTTCAGTTCATGCCGTGGGCCGAATGAAAGCCGGCCCCGAGAGGGAATTGGCCGACCGCTATTTCGAGCGCTTCGCCAAGAGCGGGCCGGCGGTCGGGCTCGAATTCTCCGGGGTCACCGAGATTGCCGAGGGCCGCGCGCAAAGCGCCAGCGAACGCCAGCGTGACGAGAGCTCGAGGCTGCAGGCGCAGTTGCAGCAGGGCACGGCCCTTATCCTGCTCGATGAGCGCGGCAAGAGCCTTTCCTCGCAGGATTTCGCCGATCGTATCGGACAGTTGCGCGATGGCGGGCGCAAGGCGCTGGTGCTCGCCATAGGCGGCGCCGATGGTCACGACCCATCGCTGCGCGGCCAAGCCGATCTGGTGCTGTCGTTCGGTGCGCTGACCTGGCCGCATCAGCTGGTGCGCGTGATGGTGGGGGAGCAGCTCTACAGGGTGGCGACGATCCTGTCAGGCCACCCCTATCACAGATCCTGAAAGCTCCCGGATCGCACCGAATTCCGCCCCAATGCCGCGCGAGACCGGGCTGGGACTATTTTTCCATGTGCATGCCGTTATCCCAGGACAACCGCGCGGTTCTGGGCGACAGGCGTCAACATGGTTGATGGTTCGTTAACGAAGCCGCGGATAGAATCGACCGGGAATGTCTGAAGGCTGGAAATCGACACCGGGCTCAACAAGGGGCTCATCAACCGGGCGCTTCTGGCGCGCGCGTTGCGGCGTCGCGGCGGCTGCGATCCTTTTGTCGTTCCACGCGGCACGGGCCGAGAACACGCTCGACATGGCGCCCGATCCGGACCAGAGCCGCGCCGAGTACGAACAGGTCTCCAAGGAAATAACGCTGTCGTCGGAACGGCTGGCCAAGCTCGCCGCCGATATCGCCGCGGTCAAGAAGGACCATGCGTCGATCACCGCCGCGCTGATCCAGTCGGCGATGACCGAGCAGAAGCTTGGCCAGGACATCGAGGATATCGGCGCCAAGCTGGAGGGGCTGAAGGGCCAGCAACAGAAGATCCGTGCCTCGCTTGTGGCGCGGCGCGACGTGCTGGCCGAAGTGCTGGGCGCGTTGCAGCGCATGGGCCTCAACCCGCCGCCGGCGATCCTGGTCAAGCCGGAGGACGCGCTGTCGTCGGTGCGCAGCGCCATCCTGCTCGGCGCCGTGGTGCCGGAATTGCGCCAGCAGACCGACAGCCTGCTGGCCGACCTCAAGGAGCAGACCCGGGTGACGGCCTCGATTGAGGCCGAACGGGCGCGGCTGACGGAAGCGGTCGGCGAGCAGGTGGCGGAAAAGAAGCGGCTCGGCATGCTGCTCGAAGCCAAGCAGAAGCTCGAGGCCGATACGCAGGCGCAAATGGCGGCCGAACGGCAGCGTTCAGAGCAACTGGCGGCCAAGGCCTCCAGCCTGAAGGACCTGATCGCCTCGCTCGAAGCGCAGGCCGACAAGACCCGCAAGGCCGCTGATGCCGCCAAGGCTGCCGCCGCGGGCCAGGCGGGTGACGATCAGACTGGCGGCGACACAACGGCATCGCTGGCGGCAATCCCTGTCCCCGAAGGCAACCGGCTCACCGCGACGGCTCCGTTCTCGGCGCTGCAGGGGCAAATCGCGCTGCCGGTCACCGGCCGCATCAAGCGCCGTTTCGGCGCCGATGACGGTAACGGCGCAGTGATGCTTGGCGACATGCTTGCGACACAATCGGGAGCCATCGTTACCGCGCCGGCGGATGGGAATGTGCTTTATGCGGGGCCGTTTCGCTCCTATGGTCAACTCTTGATCCTCAATGCCGGCGACGGTTATCATGTCGTTCTGGCGGGGATGAGCAGAATCAGCGTCGTGACTGGCCAGTCGGTGCTCGCAGGAGAGCCGGTCGGCGCGATGGGAGAGGCCCGGGTGGCAAGCACCTCGGTTTCGAAGAATGTAAATGCCACGCCGGAACTCTATGTCGAGTTCCGCAAGGATGGAAAACCCGTCGATCCGGCCCCATGGTGGGCGGACCGTTTTTCTGGAAGGACGTGAAATGATGCGGAAACTGTCGCTTCTGTTTGCCGGTGCGCTGATGGGCGCGTCCGCCATGAGCCTTGTCTATGGTGCTCCTGGCTCGTCGGCGAACGCTGCGGGATCGGAGACCTACAAGCAGCTGGCGATCTTCGGCGACATCTTCGAGCGGGTCCGGGCGCAATATGTCACGCCGCCCGACGACAAGTCGCTGGTCGAGAACGCCATCAACGGCATGCTTTCCTCGCTCGATCCGCACTCTTCGTACATGAACGCTGAACAGGCGCAGGATATGCGCGTGCAGACCAAGGGCGAGTTCGGCGGCCTCGGCATCGAGGTCACCATGGAGAACGACCTGGTCAAGGTGATCACGCCGATCGACGACACACCTGCCGCCAAGGCCGGCGTGCTGGCAGGTGACTACATCGCCAAGATCGACGGCGAAGAGGTCCGCGGCCTGACGCTCAACGACGCGGTCGACAAGATGCGCGGCCTGGTCAACACGCCGATCAAGCTCACCATCCTGCGCCAGGGCGCCGACAAGCCGATCGAGTTGACGGTGGTGCGCGACATCATCAAGGTCAAGGCGGTCAAGTTCCGTGTCGAGAACGACATCGGCTACATGAAGATCACCTCCTTCACCGAAAAGACCTATGACGACCTCGAGAACGCCATCGAGACCATCAAGAAGCAGGTGCCGGACGACAAGCTGAAGGGCTATGTGCTCGACTTGCGCCTCAATCCGGGTGGTCTGCTCGACCAGGCGGTGAGCGTGTCCGACGCCTTCCTGAAGCGCGGCGAGATCGTCTCGACGCGCGGGCGCGATCCCAAGGACGTCACCCGCTTCGACGCCAAGCCGAAGCAGACCGACGACATCAACGGCAAGCCGATGATCGTGCTCGTCAATGGCGGCTCGGCCAGCGCTTCCGAAATCGTTGCCGGCGCGCTGCAGGATCTGCGCCGCGTCACCGTGGTCGGCACGCAGTCCTTCGGCAAGGGTTCGGTGCAGACCATCATTCCGCTCGGCGAGAATGGCGCGCTCCGGCTGACGACGGCGCTCTATTACACGCCGTCGGGCAAGTCGATCCAGGGCAAGGGCATCACGCCCGACATCAAGGTCGACCAGCCTCTGCCGCCGGAACTGCAGGGCAGGGACCTGACGCGCGGCGAGTCCGATCTCAAGGGCCATATCAAGGGCGCCGACGAGAGCTCGACGGGATCGGGCTCGGCAGCCTATGTGCCGCCGGATCCGAAGGACGATCTGCAGCTGATCTTCGCCGAGCAGCTGCTGCGCGGCGAGAAGACCGATCCGGCCTTCCCGCCCAATCCGGAAAAGGCCGTGCTCAACCAGTAAAATTCACGGCCAGCAACAGTCTGGCCGCCTGAACGAAGCAATGCGATGCTGCCGGGGCCGAAAGGTTCCGGCAGTTTGATTCGGGGGCAAGGCAAGGCCTCCAGATATGGCGCCAGGGGTGCGCCGGGGTTGATGAATTTGCGCATGTCCTGCCGAAGGGTCGCCTTCGGAACCGTGCGCTCCGGGGACAAGGCTTGGCTGATATCGGCAAGGACATCGAACGCCCGCTTGGACAGACCGTCCGGGTGCCGCGCGCCGCCGGCAAGGTCAGCCCGGGCATTGTCGCTGCGAGCGTTGTCGTATTGGCGGTGGTCGGCGTTTCAGCCGCGATCGCGCTCCGGGAAAAGCCGTTTCGCAAGCCGCAAGAGGTCGCCGTTTCGACGCCGAAAGTGACGGCGCCCGAGCCTGCCGCCGCGCCATCCGCTTTGGCCCCGGTCGCGGCGCCAAAGGTCGAAACGCCAGCCAAGACCGGTGGTCCGCAGATCATCCATGTGCAGAAGCAGGAGGGCGATGGTCCTCCGCAGGCGGCCATCGTCATTCGCGACCCGTCGAGTATCGGGCAGAACCTGAAGATCGCGCATCTTCCCGACAAGGCGCTGATCGAAGCCAGCGATAGCGGACCCTTGCCGATACGCTCCGCAGACGGAAGGCGGCCGTTCGATGTCTATGCGCGGCCATGGTCCGGTGCGCGCGGTGCGCGGGTGGCGATCGTCATTGGCGGGCTTGCCGTCTCCCAGACCGGCACCCAGGCGGCGATCGCCAAGCTGCCCCCTGAAGTGACGCTGGCCTTCGCGCCGCAGGGCAACAGCATTGGCCGCTGGATGCAGGCCGCCCGACAGGGCGGCCACGAGATCGTCATGCAGGTGCCGCTCGAACCGTTCGACTATCCCAACGTCAACCCCGGCCGCAACACGCTGACGGTGGCGGCGAGTGCCGAAGACAATCTCAAGAACCTGCACTGGGCGCTGTCGCGAACGACGAACTATACCGGCGTCATGAACTATATGGGCGCCCGTTTCTCCGCCGATCCGGCGGCGATGGAGCCGTTCATGGCCGAACTCGGCAAACGGGGGCTTGCCTATGTCGACGATGGCTCGTCGGCGCGCAGCCTGGCGCCCGACCTGGCGCTGAAGGATGGCGTGCCCTTCGTCGCTGGCGACACGGCGATCGATGCGGTGCAGGATCGCGGCGCCATCCTGAAGAAACTGGACAGTCTCGAAGCCACCGCGCGGGCCAAGGGCACCGCCGTCGGCATCGGCTCGGCCTTCGACCTGACCGTCGACACCGTTGCGTCCTGGATTGCCGAGGCCAGGAAGCGCGGCATCGAGATCGTGCCGATTTCGGCGGTGGCCATAGACCCGCAAAAAGGCTAGCCACGCCTGGCCGCGAACCGCTCGGAGGACAGATAATGGCAAAGACGAAAAAGGTCGACCGCGAAGCGCTGCCTTATCGTCCCTGTGTCGGGCTGATGATCCTCAATGGCGAAGGCCTGGTCTGGGTCGGGCATCGTATTGTCGAACCCGACAGCGAATTCGCAGGCGCGACGCAGCTCTGGCAGATGCCGCAAGGCGGCATCGACAAGGGCGAGGAGCCGCTGCAGGCCGCGGAGCGGGAGCTCTATGAGGAAACCGGCATGCGCGGCGTCTCGCTGCTCGCCGAGGCTCCGGACTGGATCAACTACGATCTGCCGGACCATCTGGTCGGCATTGCCCTGAAAGGGCGGTATCGCGGCCAGACGCAGAAATGGTTCGCCTTCCGCTTTCATGGCGATAGCGACGAAATCCAGATCAATCCGCCGCCTGGTGGCCACACCGCCGAATTCGACAAATGGTCGTGGCGGCCGATGCGGGACCTGCCCGACCTGATCGTGCCGTTCAAGCGCAAGGTCTATGAAGACGTGGTGGCGGCGTTCCGGCACCTCGTGCCGTAGCTGGACGACCGGCGGCCATGGTTCGAAGGGCCGCAGTTGCCGCGCCGGCCCAGCGGTCCTATTGATGCTTATCCGCCACAAGGAGGGTCGCCATGAACGACGCCCCTACAAAATTGCTGCCCGAGGACGTTGTTGCCATAAGTGAAGCGGCGGCCGGAGCAATCCTGACCATCGATCTCGATGCGATCCGCGAAAACTACCGGCGACTGAAGACAAGGCTGGGCAGCGTGCGCTGCGCCGGCGTGGCCAAGGCCGACGCCTATGGTCTCGGTGCCGCGCAGGTGGCATCGGCCTTGATGAAAGAAGGCTGCGACGTCTTCTTCGTCGCGCTGCTGGCCGAAGGCATCGCGCTGCGCGAGGTGGTTGGGAGCGAACCGGAAATCTACGTGCTGAATGGACTGCCGCCGGGTTCCGAGCCGGAAGCCGTGGCGGCCGGCCTGTGCGCGGTGATCAACAGCGGTGCGCAGTTGAAGGCCTGGAGCGCGGCCGCGCGTGACGCCAGGCGCCGGCTTCCGGCCGCCATCCAGGTCGACAGCGGCATGTCGCGGCTTGGCATGGCGCCAGCCGAGGTCGAGGCCGTGGCCAAGGATACCGGCGCGCTCGATGGAATCGATGTCAGATATGTGATGAGCCATCTGGCTTGCGCGGACGAACCGCGCCATCCGGCCAACGAAGAACAGCGGCTGGCTTTCGAGCGGCTGCGCGCCATGCTGCCCGAGGTGCCTGCTTCGCTTGCCAACTCCTCCGGCATCTTTCTTGGTCCGCCCTATCACTATGATCTCGCCCGGCCGGGGGCGGCGCTCTACGGCATCAATCCGACGCCAGGCGCACCCAATCCAATGCTGCCCGTGGTCCGGCTGCAAGCCAAGGTGGCGCAGACGCGCCGGGTCGAAAAAGGCACCGGTATCGGCTACGGACACACTTACTACGCGGACGGCCCGTTGAGCCTGGCGACGATTTCGTTCGGCTATGCGGATGGCTGGCTGCGGCGTTCCGCCTCGGCAGCCTGGTTCGAAGGCATACGCCTGCCTTTCCTCGGGCGCGTGTCTATGGATTCGATCATTCTCGATATTTCCGCAGTGCCGCCCGGCAGGCTGCGCGAGGGTGATCTTGTCGAGCTGCTGGGTCCTTCGCAGAGCGTCGACGATGCCGCCGGCCATGCCGGCACCATCGGCTATGAAATCCTGGCCAGTCTTGGTCCCCGCTTTCACCGGCGCTATGTCGGCGGTTGAGCGGTTTGGCCACGCTTGACAAGCGGGCGCCTGTCGGCAAGGTTCGGGGCATGAGCAACCTCGCTTACATCAGAACCTTGTTCAGGGTCTGCCCGATCGCGGGATCGTAGCCCCGGCGCGGCCGCCTTTTGGCGTCCGTCCGTACCGGGGCATCCATACATCCAAAATCGCCATCAAGCCGTCCAGCCTTTTGCCGCTGGCGGCTTTTCGTAGCGCCGCCAGCGTGGCGGCAGGCGCGCATTCATTCGACGCGCCGATCCATGAGGTTTGCCATGCAACATGCAACAGGACTGCGCCCAAGCAGCCAGATACTGATCAGCAACACCGACCATGACAGGTTGACAGGCCTGGCGAGGGCCTTGCTCGACCGTGCCCCCGAGACGGCCGAGGAACTGCTTTCGGAAATGGACCGGGCCATCATCACGGACGCGGCGACGATGCCGGCCGGGGTGGTGCGCATGGGTTCGATCGTGACGGTCCGCACCGAGGGCGGCGATACCCAGCGCATCACGCTGGTCTATCCCGGCGAAGCCGACATTGCCGAAAACAGGATTTCGGTGCTGACGCCGATGGGAACGGCGCTCATCGGAGCGGCGATCGGGCAGACGGTGTGCTGGAGCAGTCGTGACGGCCGTGAACTGTCGGTGACGATCGAAGCCGTCGACTCGCCGGCCTCCGGCCAGCAGCGGCGCTGATCGTGGAGGCGGTGATGACGAGCACGAATTGCTGCCTGACGACGAAAGACTTCGCTGTCCTCGAAGTCATGCTGGAGCGCCGGCGGGCATTCGCGGATCCGGTCGTGCACATGCTCGAATACAAGCTTTCAAGCGCCGACGTCGTCCCGATCGATTCGGTCGGCCCCGATATCGTCACGCTGAACAGCAGGGTGGTGTTCAGCGTCGACGCCGGTCACGCCGAGACGCGCACCCTGGTGCAGAACGAGGTGCGCGGACCGGTCGGCTCGAGCCTGTCGGTGGCAACCAGGCGAGGGCTCTGCATGCTTGGCATGGCGCAAGGCCAAACGGCTTCGATCGAGCACGCCGATGGCCGGCGGGAGTCGATCCTCATCAAGGCCGTGCTTTACCAGCCGGAGGCTGCCCGGCGCGCGGTCAGGCAGAAAGACCGGGCAGACGGGCAGCGACCGCATGGGCTCACTCTCGTCTATAGCGCCGCAGCCGATTGGCGGCCTCTTGGCGAGACGGCCGGAATGCGGCAGACAGAAGACGACGACCCCGGTCCCTCGGCGGCGTGAATAGGCCACAGCGCATGGTTCTCGAAAATCGGCATCGATTTTCACCTGGGATCATGCGCAAATCGAGAAATGCGGTCGCGACCACGGGCGTCTTGGGGACGCGCGGCGCGCAAGGAGTGAACGATGAAGATCATGGTGCTGGGCAGTGGCGTCATCGGGGTGACCACGGCCTACTATCTCGCCGAGGCTGGCCATGAGGTGACGGTGATCGATCGCCAGAAAGGCCCGGCACTGGAGACCAGCTTTGCCAATGCCGGTGAGATTTCGCCCGGTTATGCCTCGCCCTGGGCCGGCCCCGGCATTCCGCTCAAGGCGATCAAATGGCTGTTGATGAAGCATGGTCCGCTGGTGGTGCGGCCGGCTTTCGATCCGCATATGTGGACCTGGCTGGTCAAGATGCTGCGCAACTGCACGGCCGAGCGCTATGCGGTCAACAAGTCGCGCATGGTGCCGCTGGCCGAATACAGCCGCGACACGCTGAAGGCGCTGCGCGAGGCGACCGGCATCACCTACGACGAGCGGGCCCAGGGCACGCTGCAGCTGTTCCGCACGCAAAAGCAGCTTGATGGCACGGCGGGCGACGTCGATGTGCTGAAGAAATATGGCGTGCCTTACGAAATCCTCGACCCGGAGGGCTGCATCGCGGCGGAACCGGCGCTGGCCGGCGTGCGTGAGAAATTCGTCGGAGGGCTGCGGCTGCCGCATGACGAGACCGGCGACTGCAAGATGTTCACCGACAAATTGACGGAACTATGCGTGGCGCGGGGCGTGAAGTTCGAGTACGACACGACGATATACCGCGTCATCCGCAGCCGTAACCGCATCGCCAACCTCAGCACCAGCAAGGGTTTCAAGGCCTCCGACGCCTATGTGATGGCGCTGGGCAGCTACTCGGCGGGCTTCATGCGTCGCATGAAGCGGTCGATCCCGGTCTATCCGGTCAAGGGCTACTCGATCACCGTGCCGATCAAGGATGCCGACTTGGCGCCTGTGTCGACGGTGATGGACGAAACCTACAAGGTGGCGATCACCCGGCTGGGCGACCGCATCCGCGTCGGCGGCACGGCCGAGATCTCCGGCTTCGACCTCAGGCTGCATGAATCGCGGCGCCGCACGCTCGAACATTCGGTCGGCGATCTCTTTCCAGGCGCCGGCGCCATGCGCGAGGCGACCTTCTGGTGCGGTCTGCGGCCGATGACACCGGATGGGCCACCGCTGATCGGCCGCACCGAGCTTTCCAATCTCTATCTCAACACCGGCCATGGCACGCTCGGCTGGACCATGGCCTGCGGCTCGGCCAAGGTGCTGGCCGACATCATGTCGAACCGGGTTCCCGAGATCGATGCCCGTGCGCTGGCCCAGGAACGCTACCTGAAATAGGAGCGGGCTTCCTTCGGCATGTTGGGTGGATGCAATTCCGGACGGAAAACCGCTTCACACTTTTCCTGGAATTGGATCAGAACGCCTGCCTGACCCAGGCCTCGTCGAACAGCAGCCGGTAGGCCCAAGGGATCGTCACCTCGGTGGAAACCGGGTTCGAGTGGGCGAGATAGTCGTCATAGATCGGCTTCATCCTGACATAGAAGGCGGGATCGAGCACCATCACGCCGTTCTCTGAATCGTGGAAGAAACTGCGGTTGTTGAGGTTGACCGAGGAGATGGCGACCAGCCTTTCGTCGATCATCATGATCTTGGAATGCAGCACCACGTCCGGCGCCTTGAACTCGCGTATGTCGATGCGGTCGCCATATTTCTCGACAAACAGCTTGTTGAGCGCGGTGAGGAACTTGCCGCCGATATCGCCCTTGAGATCGATGCGGCCGACAATGTCGATCTTGACGCCGCGGGCGAGTGCCCGGTCAAAGGCGCGGGCGAGGCTCGGCGTCAGATTGAGGTAGGGGTTGACGATCTGGATATGGTGCTGGGCGGCGTCGACCAGCTCGACGAAATAATCCTCCAGCGCATGGTCGTCCTCATAGGGCACGGAAATGAAATGCCGGGCGTTGCCCCGGGGGCGGCCATCGGCGCGAACCGGGACGGAGAAGGGGCGGGCCAGATTGGTGTCGGCATCGCGCAGCCATATCGTCGACAGATGCGCGGCGAGTGTCTCGACCGTCGGCCTGTCCGCGAACTCGATGTCGAAGTCGCTCCAGTTCGAATAGTAGTTCAGCGAAAAGCCGTCGGTCTTGCCGTATTGCTGCAGGTCCGGATAGCGCGACAGATCGATCGGCTGGTGGAACAGGAAGCCGTCATGGATGTTGCGGCCGCCTATGATGACGCGCGAGCGCGCGGGGTCCTGCGCCAGCGTCGCCAGCATCTTGATGTGATGGGTCTTGTGCAGTTGCGATATCTGCTCGTCGATCGGGGCGCCATGATCGGCGCGCCAGCGGTATTCCTGTAGCTGGACGTTGGGGAACTCAGCCGCCAGCCGGTGCAGCATGGCATCGTCCTTGTCGCGTTCCAGCACATCGGTGACCATGATGCGCACCTTGGTGCCAAGGGCCGCATGATGGCGGATCAACCGTTCGATGATGCGGCCGGAAAAGTCCGCCTTGAATTCAAGCGAGGACAGATAGATCAGCTTCAGCCTTGGCGCCCTGGAGAAATCGAGCGGCAGTTCCGGGTCGCCCTTGTCTATCGCCGCATCGGACAGCGGCGCGCCCATCAGCGCCTCGACCTTGGCGTTGAAGCCCTCGCGCGACTTGCGCAGCAGCCTGGGTGCGCCGATCGGCATGGCGCAGGTCTGCGACAGCCAGCGGCTGGCATAGAAGGCGCGCTCAAGCGCGTCGAGGCCGGCGCTGTCGGGAACCGGGCAACGCTGGTAGCGGCTGTCGAAGCTGGCGAGTGCTGGATCGGCGGTCTCTTCGCGCCGGATGGTAAGCGGAGCGCCCGCCGGGTCAAGGCTGGAGCGGATCCTCGCCGTGCAGCGGCTCAGGCTGTCGCCAGGAAACAGGCTGACCGCATCGTCCTCGCCCGACAGGCGAAAGCGGAATGCCGCGCCGGCGGTGATGGTGCGGGAGGCTCCAGCGGTCCGGATCGCCAATGCGCCGTCGCAGGTGCTCTCGATGTCGGCAGGCTGCTTGCCGGCCTGGCGCACAATGATTTCGGTGCTGCGTGCCTGCAGGCCGGAGAAATCGAAAGTCCTGGGTGCCGAGGCGCGCGCGGACGGATCGATGTAGAGCGTCTGCCGGGACATCCGCCAGCGTCCGGCGAAATGGCCTTCGCCGCTGCCGCCGCCGGCTGGCAGCAGATGCGCCTTGGCGACCGGTTCGGCCAGTTGCTGCAGCGTCGAATAGGTCGCCTGGAAATCGCGATTTTGGACATCGCGGCGGTTGCGCCCGAAAGGGCCGGTGCCGTTGGCGCGATCCATGGCGCCAAGCTGGTTGTGGGCGAGCAGTGCCAGGAACCGTCTTTCATAGTCGTTGGTGCCTGCATCGCCGAAAAACCGCGACGCTGCCACCTGTGGCCCGGGCGTGCTGGCCGACGGCGAGGGCGGTGTGCAGGTTTCCTGCCCAGGCAGGAGGTCGCAGGCATCGCGGCCTGCCTCGGCACAGCCGGCAAGAGCCGCCAATCCGAACAGGGCAAGGATGATGGGTATGCGGCGATTCAACCGGCGGCTCCGGTCTTCATGCCGTTCAACTGCGCCGGGTCGCGCGGCGGCATGAAGCCCTGCGGAAAAACCTTGCAGATGGGGATGGCGAAAGTCGCGATCAGCAATTCCGCCTCATCGCGCATCTTGCGGGGCGCCGTCTTGTCGTCGCGGATCGTCCTGGCCGAGGCGACGAGAGCGCCGTCGCAGTCGCAGTGATTGTGACGGGCGATGTAGCAGGCGTCATGGGTCCGGCACACCGCATCGAGGCGGTTGACCGGCCGGGCCGACAGATCGCCGGTGCGGGTACCGGGGCCGCAGTAATTGCCGATAACGAAAGGCGAGGGCCGGGCCATGACGTAGCGGATCGGTTTGGGCAATTGGGCTTCCGGCACCTTCGTCCATGGATTGGCGCAGGCCGAGACGAAAACCAGCGGCAGGATGGCAAGAACGGCTCGCATTTTTATCCGCGCCAGCTTTCTGAACGATGTTCCCCACCCGGTGGCCCTGCCTCGTGGCCGACGACCGCATGCCTGATGCCACACTGGTCGGTTTTATGGCAAGGAAAAGGCGGCGTGTTTCACCTTGCCGTGTTATTGTCGCGGCCGCATACCTGCCTTAGTCAAGGCGCAAATCACGTCGTGGTATCTTGCGAGCACCAGTGATGCGTATCGGCTTTCCGGCCATGGCTGTCGCGTTGCTGTTCTTTGTGTCGGCGGCCAATGCCGCCGACAAGACCGTCCATGACCACGACAACGGATTCTCGCTGACTTTTCCGGAGGAATGGACCAACGAGCCGCCTTCCGGCGAGACGATGCGGCTGAAGGTAAAGTCCGGCGACCAGGGCCTTACCTGCCGGGTATCGGTCGGCCGCTACGACCCGCAGGCGTCCGGCTCGCCGGCCGATCCCAAGGCATTCATGGAAACGGAATGGTCAGGGGAAGCCTGGCAGGAGATGGTCGGAGCCGCCTTCGACTCGGCCGTTTTCAGCAGCGACAAGTTGATACGGTTCCCGGATGGCTATCCGGCACGCATGGCCGACATGGATTTCCGGATCGACGACGGCAACGCCGGTTTCCCTGGCCACGCCAAGGTCGTGCTTTCGATCCGCGGCATGCACTTCGGCCTCGTGACGTGTGGGCTCACGGGCGACACTGTCGAGCAAACCAAGCAGAAATGGGCACCGCTGGCCGATGAGGCCGAACGGGTGGCGGGCTCGTTCATTCTCGATGGCCCCTGACGGCGATTCTGCGGCGGTCTATCGTTTCAGGGAAGCGCCGAGCCGCTGCAGATTTCTGCTTTGACGCAATTCCCTGGGGAAAGCGCTACGCGCTTTTGCCAGGGAAAGCCGCTTTCCTGGAATTGTTTCACTGGAAGAGGCTTCTTTCTCGCTCAACCGCCTTGGTGATGAAGCTGGCGACGATCTGGATGCGACGCAGCGGCCTGACCGATTCGTGATAGACCAGCCAATAGGCGCGGCGGATGGGCGCCACCACATCGACCGCCACCAGTTCCGGCATCGAACGCGCGACGAAGGTGTGCAGGATGCCGATCCCGGCGCCCGAGCGCACCGCTTCGGCCTGGCCGAGGGCGGAGGAAATGGCGAAGCTGGTGCGCCAGTCGGCGCTGAACTCGGCCGCGTAGTCGAGCGATGGGCTGACGATAAGATCCGGAACATAGCCGATGAGCGTGTGCTGGCCGAGTTCGGCCGCGGTCCTGGGCAGACCATTGGAATCGGCATAGGCCCGCGACGCAAACAGGCCGAGCGAATAGTCAACCAGCTTTCCGGCCACCAGCCGGCCCTCCGTCGGCCGCTCGACGGTGATGGCGATGTCGGCCTCGCGCCGGGACAGGGAGAAGGAACGCGGCACCGGCACGAGTTGGATCGTCAGTTCGCGATGCAGTGCGGTCAGTTCGCCGAGGCGCCTGGCCAGGAAGGCGACGCCGAAGCCGTCCGGTGCTCCGATGCGCACCGTGCCCGATACGTCGTCCTCGCCGGCAATGGTCGAGCGCGCGGCGATCATGTCGCCCTCCATGCGCTCGGCAATATCGAGGAAGCGCTCGCCGGCGGGCGTCAGTTCGCTGCCGGTGGTCAGGCGGCGAAACAGCTTTGTGCGTAGCGCGTCTTCGAGGGCGGCGATGCGCCGCGAGACGGTGGCGTGGTTGAGCTCCAGCCGCCTGGCGGCGCCAAGGATCTGGCCGGCGCGGGCGACGGCGAGGAAGATGCGGACGTCATCCCAGTTCATGGGAAGCCCTCAGGAGATGTCTTGCGGCCGCTATTTGCGAGAATTGATGCGCGGTCGTCAATCGATATCTAATTTTCGCACAACGGTTGCGTTCTCCCTCGCGTTGCCTTCGCCCCCGCAAAGGCGGACAA
This sequence comes from Mesorhizobium loti, assembly GCF_013170705.1. NCBI lineage: Bacteria > Pseudomonadati > Pseudomonadota > Alphaproteobacteria > Hyphomicrobiales > Phyllobacteriaceae > Mesorhizobium > Mesorhizobium loti. The sequence continues at coordinate 1,395,426 of NZ_CP033334.1, forward strand.
TGCGGCATCACAAACCCAGGGAGAGAAATCATGATCGAATACGGTCATTTCATCGGCGGCAAGCGTGTCGCCGGCACCAGCGGCCGCAAGCAGGATGTCATGCAGCCGATGGACGGCTCCGTGCGCGGCACGGTGGCGCTGGCCTCGCAGGCGGAACTGCGCGCGGCGGTCGAGAATGCCAAGGCGGCGCAGCCGAAATGGGCCGCCACCAACCCGCAGCGTCGCGTGCGCGTGCTGATGAAATTCCTCGAACTGGTCGCCCGCGACTATGACGAACTGGCCGACATACTGGCGCGCGAGCACGGCAAGACGATCGCCGACGCCAAGGGTGACATCCAGCGCGGCCTTGAAGTGGTGGAGGTCTGCATCGGCGCGCCGCATATGATGAAGGGCGAGTTCACCGATGGCGCCGGCCCCGGCATCGATGTCTATTCGATGCGCCAGCCGCTCGGCGTCGTCGCCGGCATCACGCCGTTCAACTTCCCGGCGATGATCCCGCTGTGGAAGATCGCGCCTGCGATTGCATGCGGCAACGCCTTCATCCTGAAGCCGTCCGAGCGTGATCCGGGCGTGCCGATCCGCATCGCCGAATTGTTCCTCGAGGCTGGGCTGCCGGCAGGCATCCTCAACGTCGTCAACGGCGACAAGGAAGTCGTCGACGCCATCCTCGACGACCCCGACATCAAGGCCGTCGGCTTCGTCGGCTCGACGCCGATCGCGCATTACATCTATTCGCGCGGCACGGCCGCCGGCAAGCGCGTGCAGTGCTTCGGAGGCGCCAAGAACCACATGATCATCATGCCCGACGCCGACATGGACCAGACCGTCGACGCGCTGATCGGCGCCGGCTACGGCTCGGCCGGCGAACGCTGCATGGCGATCTCGGTGGCGGTTCCGGTCGGCAACGATACCGCCAACAGGCTGATGGAGAAGCTGGTTCCACGTGTCGAAAGCCTGAAGGTCGGCCCGTCGACGGATTCGGCCGCCGATTTCGGCCCGCTGGTGACGGCGCAGGCGCTGGAGCGCGTGAAGGGTTATGTCGACACCGGCGTCAAGGAAGGCGCCAAGCTGGTCGTCGACGGCCGCGGCTTCAAGATGCAGGGCTACGAGAACGGCTACTACATGGGCGGCTGCCTCTTCGACAACGTCACGGCAGACATGCGCATCTACAAGGAAGAGATCTTCGGGCCGGTGCTCTCGGTGGTGCGCGCCCCGACCTATGAGAGCGCGATCAAGCTCGCCAACGACCACGAAATGGGCAATGGCGTCGCCATCTTCACCCGCGACGGCGACGCCGCGCGTGACTTCGCAAGCCGTGTCCAGGTCGGCATGGTCGGCGTCAACGTGCCGATCCCGGTGCCGATCGCCTATTACACGTTCGGCGGCTGGAAGGCGTCGTCCTTCGGCGACCTCAACCAGCATGGCTCGGACGCCTTCCGCTTCTACACCAAGACCAAGACGGTGACCTCGCGCTGGCCGTCCGGTATCAAGGACGGCGCGGAATTCGTCATCCCGACGATGAACTAAGGTCTGATGTCTGTTTCACGATCAGGGCGCGGCTTTTGTCGCGCCCTTTTTGCATGACATCACACCGTTGGAATCGTGCCGCCATCGATGACGTATTCGGTGCCGTGGATCGCCGAGCCGCGGTCGGAGACGAGGAAAGCCACCAGTTCGGCGACCTCTTGCGGCCATGCCGGCCGGCCGATCGGGATGCCGCCCAGCGCATCCATGATGCCCTGGCGGGCGGTTGCCTCATCCGAACCCGAGTGGGATGCCAGCCGCTTCACCATGGCTTCCGATGCGCTGGTGTGGATCCAGCCCGGGGCCACGCTGTTGACCCGGATGCCTTTCGGGCCAAGTTCCTTGGACAACGCCTTGCTGTAGGTTGAAAGGGCTGCCTTGGCCGCCGCATAGGCGATGGTGGATTCGTGCAGCGGCAGGCGGCGCTGGATCGACGATATGTGAATGATCACGCCCGCGCCTTGCTCGATCATGCCGGGAATCAGCAAGCGATCGAGCCGCACCGCCGCGAGCAGATTGAGGCTGAGCTCGTCCTGCCAGAGCTGATCGGTCAATCCGGCAAATCCGCCGCCGGGGCTCTTCGAACCGCCGACGCTGTGCACGATGATGTCGATGCCACCAAGCTGCTTCATTATAGCCGCGGCCACTGTCTCGGTACCCGCCAAGGTACTCACATCGGCCTGCACGAACAGCTTCTGCGATGATGCTTCGGTCGCTGAGCGGGCAGTGGTAAGAACGATCGCGCCTGCCGCCGAAAGCCTGCGCACGATGGCTTCGCCGGCGCCCTTGGTGCCGCCGGTGACCAGAACGCGCTTCCCGGCAAATTCCCGGTCGTCGAACGCAAATTTCTGGACGATGGTCATGCGCCGATCTCCAGCCGCGCGATCCGGTCGCCGGCCAGCGTGAAGACATAGTGGAGCGTCGCAGGGCTGCCTGGGAAATTGCCTGAGACGATGCCGGCGATCCGCCATGCATCGCCACGGACCGTCGCGTCGGCGACCTCGACGGTCACCCGGTATTTGCGTGTCGTCTCCTCCATCCAGCCGCGGATGGCGGCCGGACCCCGATGGGTTTCGCCTTCGTCCTTGACCGTGGCGTCGGACGCGAAGGGCGCCAGCATGGCATCGATGTCATGCCTGTTCTTGGCGGCGAAATAGTTGGCCAGCGGCTGCGGAAGGTTTGCGGTCATGGTGTCGTCTCCGGTGCGGGTTGCCGCCGCTGGCGGAGGCTGGCGGCGCTTGTCCGGCTTCTAAAATGAGATATGCTGGTGAAATGACAAGAACCGACGAAAAAGTAAGGTACTTACCCGAAAGTAAGGTTGGGCCCGAAAGCAAGGTTGTGACCGAAAGCAAGTCCGAGACGCTGACGCCGTTGTCGGCGGCGAGCGGCGTCGAGAATGTGCTGCGTATCCTCGAGGGCCGCTGGAAGCTGGTGATCCTGTTTCACCTGTTCGGCGGCAAGGTGCTGCGCTTTTCCGACCTCGAACGGGCTATCCCGGCGATCTCGCAGAAAATGCTGATCCAGCAGTTGCGACAGATGGAGAGCGACGGCATCGTGCGCCGTATCGTGCACCACCAGGTGCCGCCAAAGGTCGAGTACTGCCTGACCGATTGGGGCCAGGCCCTGTGCCCGGCCCTCGACGCCTTGTTGAAATGGGCGGCACTCCGCGACCCTGCGGAAGCTTGACGCAGGTCGCCGGCCTGCAATGCGCCGCGAGCTCCGAAATGACGCTTGTTTTCGGATCGGGACCTCACCATATCGATTCCAGGGAATGATAAAGGTCCCTGACGACAGACCGGAAACCAGAAGGAGTGACGTGATGAAGACGTCGAATCCGGCCTGGAGCGTTCCGGTGAATTGAGGCTGCCCCATGTGCCTCCCTTTGCCGGAACGCCAAGGCGAAGGAGGTGCCAAATGGCACACGAATTTTCATTTCGATGGATCAGGATAGCCGTGATCGGCGCCGCGCTGGCGCTGTCGACGCTGTCGGCGCAGGCGCAGTTTATCTGCGGCGGCCACAGCGACCTCGTCGCGGGACTGGCGCGGGCCTTTCAACAGAAGCAGATCGGCTACGGTGTTGTCGGCCAGGCCGCCATTGTCGAGATCTATGTTTCGGCGAGCGGGACCTGGTCCATGCTGGTGACCGATGTGAACGGCCGAAGCTGTATCTTCGCGACCGGTGATGGATGGGAGAATACCGCCATGGCCGCCGCGCAAGGGATCTGATCGCCGTTCAGCGCGTCGCCGCCGTCTCGGCATGGCCGCGCAGCAGAGCCATGAGCCGCTTGGCATCCTTGGCCGCGGCCTCCTCGTCGCCGTCCAGGATCGAGCGGATCAGCGCGACGTGATGCTCGGCTGACTCGGCCAGGCCCGTATCCGCCTTGTAGCGGAACCAGAAGCGGCGGCTGTGGGTCTGCAGGGGCGCGGCCAGGCGGGCGGCGAACGGATTGTCGGCGGCCAGCGCCAGGGCTTCGTCGAGCGCCTTGTCGGCCTGGACGAAGGCAAGCACATTGCCTGATATGACCGCCTTCTGCATGGCCAGCGCCGCCTCGTGAAACAGGTCGGCGGCCTCGCGGGTGACGAAGCGTGCGGCCGAGCGGGCAAGCACCACCTCGACGCCGCGCCGGGCGTCGAGAACGCGTAACCAGTCGCCGGGATGCAGCGGTGCGATCGCGATGCCGGCGCGTGGCCTGACGTCGAGCAGCCCTTCCCAGGCCAGCCGCTGGATCGCTTCGCGCACCGGCGTGCGGCCGAGCGCCAGCCTTTCGATGAGCGCGCCCTCGGTGACGAAGCTGGCAGGCGCCAGCTCGAGCGTGACGATCATATGCTCGAGCACGCGGTAGGCCTTTGTCGCGGCCGGCTCGGATGTTGATCCTGGTTCGATGGATATCAAAGGCGGTCTCCTGATATATCTAGAATATATCATAATGGATTCCGCATTGACAGCGGCTTTCTTAATAGATATACGACTGATATATCAGATGGAGAGATAGCTATGTGGACCGGAGTTTTCCCCGCAGTCACGACCAAGTTCACCGCCGACGATCGGCTCGATCACGCCGAGATGGAGCGCTGCTTCAACCTGCAGATGGAGGCCGGCTGCGATGGCATCATCGTCTGCGGCTCGCTCGGCGAAGGGCCGATGCTGTCGCATGACGAGAAGATCGAGGTGCTGAAGACCGCGCAGAAAGTCGCCGGCAAGAAGCCGGTGCTGCTGACGGTCAACGAGGCGGGTACACGCGAGGCGGCCAGCATCGCCAAGCGCGCCGCCAAGGAAGGCGCAAACGGCCTGATGGTGGTGCCGAGCCCGATCTACCATACCAATGCGGAAGAGACGGTCGCGGCGCTGCGCGCCGTCGCCGAAGCTGGCGACCTGCCGGTCATGATCTATTCCAATCGCCTTGCCTACCGTGTCGACGTTACCGTCGATCAGATGGAGGAGCTGGCATCCGACAAGCGCTTCGTCGCCATCAAGGAATCCTCCGACGACATCCGCCGCTCGACCGAGATCATCAACCGCCTGGGCAGCCGTTACGACCTGTTCACCGGTGTCGACAATCTGGCTTTCGAGGCACTGTCGGTCGGCGCCATCGGCTGGGTGGCCGGCCTGGTCACCGCGTTCCCGCGCGAGACCGTCGCCATCTATCAGCTCATGAAGCAGGGCCGCCGCGAGGAGGCACTCGCCATCTACCGCTGGTTCCGGCCGCTGCTCGACCTCGACGTCTCGACCTATCTGGTGCAGAACATCAAGCTCGCGGAAGTCTTCGCCATCCACACCAATGACCGTGTGCGCATGCCGCGCCAGCCCCTGTCGGGCGAGCGCCGCAAGGCGGTCGAGAAGATCATCAAGGACGCTCTGGCGGTTCGTCCGAAGCTGCCGCGGTTCTGAGGGCTTTCTTCTCCTGTTCACCGGGGGAAGATGGTCGCGGTCAGGGGAGAGGCAGCATCGACGTGCAGGGAAATTCCAAATCTTCAGACGAGGCGCCCCGCCCCTCATCGCCCCTTCGGGCGCCTTCTCCCCGTGAGCGGGGGGAAGCGGAAGACATCGCCATCATTGGCGGCGGCATCATCGGCATCTGCGCGGCGGCCTTCCTTGCCGAGGCAGGGCGAAACGTAACGGTCTTCGACCGCACCGGGATCTGCGAGGAAACGAGTTCCGGCAATGCCGCCGCCTTTGCCTTCTCCGACGTGCTGCCGCTGGCGCACAAGGGCATGATCAAGAATCTGCCGAAATGGCTGGCCGATCCGCTCGGCCCGCTCAGCATTCCACCCGCCTACCTGCCGAAGCTGCTGCCTTGGCTGATCCGCTTCTGGCGCGCCGGCGCACCGGCGAAATACGAGGCCAGCCTCGCCGCCCAGGCCGGCATGATGAAGCTCGCCGAAGCGGAATGGATGGGCCTGCTCGACCGTTCCGGTACAAGGCGCATGCTGCGCGAGGATGGTTCGCTCGAATTCTATGAAAGCGAGGCCGAGTTCCGCGCCTCGCTGCCGGGCTGGGCGGCGCGCGAACGTTTCGGCATCGGCTTCCGCCATGTCGAGGGCGAAAGTCTGGCGGATCTGCAGCCGGGCCTTTCACCGCGCTTCATCAAGGGCACCTTCGTGCCGGGCTGGAAGACGGTCGCCGATCCAAAGTTGCTCGGCAAGGCGATATGGGCCTACGCCGAGGCCAGGGGTGCCCGTTTTGAAATGGCGCGCATCGACCGCGTGGCGACGGACCAGGATGGCGCGACACTGACACTGGCCGACGGCACGAGCCGGCAAGCCAGGCAGCTCGTCGTCGCCGCCGGCGCCTGGTCGCATCTCTTGGCACGGCAGCTCGGCGACCGCATCCCGCTGGAGACCGAGCGCGGCTACAACACGACCTTGCCGCGGAACGCCTTCGACGTGAGGCGGCAACTGATCTTCTCGGGCCATGGCTTCGTCATCACGCCGCTCGAAACGGGCCTGCGCGTCGGCGGCGCGGTCGAACTCGGCGGTATCGAGCGGCCGCCCAATTTCAACCGGTCGAAAGCGCTGTTGCGGAAGGCGCAGCAATTCCTGCCGGGGCTCAACCCGTCCGGCGGCCGCGAATGGATGGGGTTCCGGCCCTCACTGCCGGATTCGGTGCCTGTCATCGGCAAGGCGGCGGGAGGCCGGTCGGTTGTCTATGCCTTCGGCCACGGCCATCTCGGCCTGACCCAGGCGGCGGCGACCGGGCGGTTGATCCGGGAGCTCGTCCTGGGGCAGACTCCGCCGGTTGATCTGGCCCCTTTCAGCCCACAACGGTTTTGATTTTCGAGGAGCGACATGGCCAAGAAATCCTTCTTCTGCATCGACGGCCACACTTGCGGCAATCCGGTGCGGCTGGTCGCGGGCGGCGGCCCGCTGCTCGCCGGCTCGACCATGATGGAAAGGCGCGCGCACTTCCTCGCCGAATATGACTGGATCCGCACCGGCCTGATGTTCGAGCCGCGCGGCCATGACGTGATGTCGGGTTCGATCCTCTATCCGCCGACGCGCGAGGATTGCGACATCGCGATCCTGTTCATCGAAACCTCCGGCTGCCTGCCGATGTGCGGCCACGGCACCATAGGCACGGTGACGATGGCGATCGAACACGGGCTGATCAAGCCGAAGACGCCAGGTGTGCTGAGGCTCGACACGCCTGCCGGCCTGGTCATCGCCGAATACAAACAGGTCGGCGAATATGTCGAAGAGGTGCGCATCACCAACGTACCGTCGTTCCTCCATGCCGAAGGCCTGACGGTCGAATGTCCCGGGCTCGGCGAGATCACCGTCGATGTCGCCTATGGCGGCAATTTCTACGCCATCGTGGAGCCGCAGAAGAACTTTCGCGACATGGCGGACTATTCGGCCGGCGACCTTATCGCCTGGAGCCCGGTGGTGCGGCAACGGCTCAACGAGAAATACACCTTCGTGCATCCGGAAAACCCCGGCATCAACCGGCTCTCGCATATGCTGTGGACGGGCGAGCCGACGGTGGAAGGGGCCGATGCCCGCAATGCCGTCTTCTACGGCGACAAGGCGATCGACCGCTCACCGTGCGGCACCGGCACCTCGGCGCGCATGGCGCAACTTCATGCCAAGGGCAAGCTGAAGGCCGGCGATGCCTTCGTGCATGAATCGATCATCGGTTCGCTGTTCAAGGGCAAGGTCGAAAAGGAGGTCACAGTGGCCGGCAAGCCGGCAATCATTCCCTCGATCGGAGGCTGGGCACGGATGACTGGACTGAACACGATCTTCATCGACGACCGCGATCCGTTCGCGCATGGTTTTGTTGTCAAGTAGGAGGAATCCTGCCCTTGCGGAAAGGTGTGTGGCAAAAGAACGAACGCTGTCAGAAACGCAACGATTCGTCCCATCACCTAATTTTGACGGCGGTTTCTTCGAAACGGAGCGCATTATACGTCTGAATCATCAAGGACATTGCGTTATGCCAATGATAGGGTCCGCGATAGTCCAGGGTCGGGTGCAAAGAATGGGCGGTCGGAACGACGTGAATCGGAAACACGCGGGGCGATCAAAAAAATCACGTTGCAATCCGGGCTCGAAACTTTACGACTAGGGGAAATACCAAAAGGAATGCGTCTGCATGGGCGACATTCCAGGGGAGCCATGTACACATGCAGTACTTTGTCCAGCAGCTTATCAACGGGCTGACGCTGGGATCGATCTATGGGCTGATCGCGATCGGCTACACGATGGTCTACGGCATCATCGGCATGATCAATTTCGCCCATGGCGACATTTTCATGGTGGGCGCCTTCACGGCGCTGATCGTCTTCCTCATCCTCGGCGCGCTGTTTTATTCAGTGCCCGTGGTCGTCGCGCTGCTGGTCATGATGATCGTGGCGATGCTGCTCACCAGCCTCTATAACTGGACGATCGAGAAGGTGGCCTACCGGCCGCTGCGCGGTTCGTTCCGGCTGGCGCCGCTGATCACCGCCATCGGCATGTCGATCGCCCTGTCAAACTTCGTCCAGGTCACGCAAGGCCCGCGCAACAAGCCGATCCCGCCGATGGTCAGCCAGGTCTACAACATCAACGGCGTCAGCGTGTCGCTCAAGCAGATCATCATCGTCGTCGTCACGGCGCTGCTTCTGGTGCTGTTCTGGTACCTGGTCAACAGGACCTCGCTCGGGCGCGCCCAGCGCGCCTGCGAGCAGGACCGCAAGATGGCCGCGCTGCTCGGCATCGACGTCGACCGCACGATCTCGATCACCTTCATCATGGGCGCGGCCCTTGCCGCCGTCGCCGGCACGCTGTTCCTGATGTATTACGGCGTCATCGCCTTCTCCGACGGCTTCGTCCCGGGGGTGAAGGCATTCACCGCGGCGGTGCTTGGCGGCATCGGCTCGCTTCCCGGTGCCGTGCTCGGCGGGTTGCTGATCGGCTTCATCGAGAGCATGTGGTCGGCCTATTTCTCGATCGACTACAAGGACGTGGCGGCGTTCTCGATCCTGGCCATCGTGCTGATCTTCCTGCCTTCCGGCATATTGGGCCGGCCAGAAGTCGAAAAGGTCTGAGACCATGGCCGTGACCGTTTCTCCCGACCGCGACACCGTCGCCAACCCCGTGCCGCGCGCATTGCGCGAGGCCTTCTATGCCGGCGCCATCGCGCTTGGCCTGTTCGTGCTGTTCATCGGACTCAGAACCGACCAGAACATGTCCAACGAACTGGTCGTAGTGCAGCGCTGGGGCCTGCTCGCCGCCGTGGTCATCGCGACCGCGGTCGGACGCTTCCTATATGTCGCCTATGGCCAACCCTTCATGGCCAACCAGAAGATCGCCAACGTAGCCACCGGCCTGTTGCCGGCCAGCGTGGCGTCGCGTTTCTTCACGCTGCCGGCCTTCATCGGGGCCATCGTCGCGGCGGTGCTGTTGTTCGTGTTCAACAGCTCGCTCGCCGGATGGGTGGGAGCGGAACCAGCGGGCTACCTGCAATTCCTGCGCGCCCTGGCGGTCATCTATGCGCTGGCCTGCGTGATCTACTACTTCCGTGGCTTCATCCATGCCAACTTCACCAAGCTCGGCATTGCCGCGCTGGTGCTCTATCCGATTCTTGTCGTCGCCGTGCTGTCGCTTATGTCGTGGTCTGTCGCCACCGGGCTGCAGGGCTCACTGAAATGGGTCGACAATTTCGGCATCCAGATCCTGATCTATGTGATGCTGGCCTGGGGACTGAACATCGTCGTCGGCCTCGCCGGCCTGCTCGACCTCGGCTACGTCGCCTTCTACGCGGTCGGCGCCTATGCCTATGCGCTGCTCGCCACGCATTTCGGCCTGTCGTTCTGGATTCTGCTGCCGGCCGCGGGCGCCATGGCGGCGCTGTGGGGGGTATTGCTCGGGTTCCCGGTGCTGCGCCTGCGCGGCGACTACCTGGCGATCGTGACGCTGGCCTTCGGTGAGATCATCCGCCTGGTGCTGATCAACTGGCGCGACGTCACCAACGGCTCGGCCGGCATCTCCGGCATTCCGAAAGTCACCTTCTTCGGCCTGATGACCTTCAACGTTTCGGACCCCAACTACATCGCCAAGGTTCTGCACCTCGCGACCTCGAGCGCCTACTACAAGATTTTTCTCTACTACCTCATCCTGGCGCTGGCGCTGCTCACCGCCTTCGTCACGATCCGGCTGCGGCGCATGCCTGTCGGCCGTGCCTGGGAAGCGCTGCGCGAGGACGAGATCGCCTGCCGCTCGCTCGGCATCAACACGACGACGACCAAGCTGACGGCGTTTGCCACCGGCGCCATGTTCGGCGGGTTCGCCGGCTCGTTCTTCGCCGCGCGGCAAGGTTTCGTCAGCCCCGAATCCTTCGTCTTCCTGGAATCGGCAATCATCCTGGCCATCGTCGTGCTCGGCGGCATGGGGTCGCTGGTCGGCATCGCGGTCGCCGCGATGGTGATGATCGGCGGCACCGAGGCGCTGCGCGAACTCGACTTCCTCAAGCAGGTCTTCGGGCCTGATTTCACCCCGGAACTCTACCGCATGCTTCTGTTCGGCATGGCCATGGTCATCGTCATGCTGTGGAAGCCGCGCGGCTTCGTCGGCAGTCGTGAACCAACCGCCTTCCTCAAGGAACGAAGAGCTGTCTCAAGCTCCTTCACCAAGGAGGGCCACGGCTGATGAATGCGACCACGCAAATGAAAGAAGCCATCCTGCAGGTCGATCATCTGTCGATGAAGTTCGGCGGCCTGGTCGCCATCGGCGACCTGTCCTTCACCGCCAGGCGCGGCGAGATCACGGCGCTGATCGGCCCCAACGGCGCCGGCAAGACCACCGTGTTCAACTGCATCACCGGCTTCTACAAGCCGTCGGAAGGCATGATCACGCTCAACCGTGCCGACGGTTCGAGCTATTTGCTCGAACGTTTGCCCAACCATGAGATCCCGGCGCGCGCCAAGGTGGCGCGTACCTTCCAGAACATCCGCCTGTTCTCGGGCATGACGCTGCTGGAGAACCTTCTGGTCGCCCAGCACAACAAGCTGATGAAGGCATCGGGCTATACCATTCTGGGCCTGTTCGGCTTCAGCGGCTACCGCAAGGCCTCGGCCGAATCGGTGGACCTGGCCAGGCACTGGCTCGAGAAGGCCGATCTCGTCGACCGGGCCGACGATCCGGCCGGCGACCTGCCATATGGCGCGCAGCGGCGTCTCGAAATCGCGCGTGCCATGTGCACCGGGCCCGAGCTTCTGTGCCTCGACGAGCCGGCGGCCGGCCTCAATCCGAAGGAATCGGCTGCACTCAATGAACTCCTGATGGACATCAAGCATACGACCGGCACCTCGATCCTCCTGATCGAGCACGACATGTCGGTGGTCATGCAGATTTCCGACCACGTCGTGGTGCTTGAATACGGCCGCAAGATCTCCGACGGCAATCCGCAGTCGGTGCGCACCGACCCGCGCGTCATCGCCGCCTATCTCGGCGTTGACGACGAGGAGGTCGAGACCGTGCTGACCGAGGTCGGCGACGAGGACGTCATCGAGCAGCTCGACATTGGACCGGATGCCGCGCATGGCCCGGGGACATCGTCGTCCTACCTGGCAGGACCGGTGACCGACACCGTCGGACACAGCGACGGCGAGCGCGTCACTGTGTCGAAGGGCGCCTCGAAGGCGGCGCAGGTCGATGCCCGCGCGGCCACCGTGGCGAGCAAACCGGTCGGGACACCATCAAGGCCGGCCGCGAAGGCCGGAGCGACGAAGGCCGCACCGAAGAAAACCGCCGCCAAGGCGCCCGCGGCAAAGGCTGAAGGCATTTCGAACCGCCTTGCCGCCCCTCGCGGCGGCAAGGCGGACAATCTGACCCGCATCAAGGGCATCGGCACGGTCAACGAGAAGAAGCTCAACGAACACGGCATCTTCCACTTCGACCAGATCGGCGCCTGGAAGAAGGCCGATGTCGAGGCGGCCGAAGCCTATCTCGCCTTCGACGGGCGCATAGCGCGCGAGGAGTGGGTCAAGCAGGCCAAGCTGCTCGGTCAGGGCAAGGATACGGAATTCTCGCGCCGTGTCGACGCGGGCAAGGTGGCGACCAGCCATGCTTCGGCAAAGAGTGCCAGTGCGGCTTCGAAGACCGCAAATGCGGCTTCGGGGAAGGCGGCGGCCAAACCTGTGTCGAGCAAGCGTGGAGGGGGCAAATAATGGCCGGGACAAGGCTGCTCGATATCAAGGGCGTTGAGACCTACTACGGCAACATCCGGGCGCTGAACGGCGTCGATGTCTCCGTCAATGAGGGCGAGATCGTGGCGCTGATCGGCGCCAACGGCGCCGGCAAGTCGACGCTGATGATGACCATCTTTGGGGCTCCGCGCGCCCGCACGGGCACCATCACCTTCGCCGGCACGGACATCACCCAGATGCCGACGCACGAAATCGCGCGCATGCGCATCGCGCAATCACCCGAAGGCCGGCGCATCTTCCCGCGCATGACGGTGATGGAAAACCTGCAAATGGGCGCCAGCCTCGACAACCTCAAGCACTATGACGAGGACGTCGAGAAGGTGTTCACGTTGTTCCCGCGGCTGAAGGAGCGCATCGCCCAGCGCGGCGGCACGCTGTCGGGCGGCGAGCAGCAAATGCTGTCGATCGGACGCGCGCTGATGGCGCGGCCGAAACTGCTTCTGCTCGACGAGCCGTCGCTGGGGCTGGCGCCGCTGATCGTCAAGCAGATATTCGATGCCATCCGCGAATTGAACCGCACCCAAGGGCTGACCGTGTTCCTCGTCGAGCAGAACGCCTTCGGCGCGCTGAAGCTCGCCACGCGCGGCTATGTCATGGTCAACGGCAATGTGACGATGAGCGGCACAGGCAAGGAACTGCTCGCCAATCCGGAAGTGCGCGCCGCCTATCTCGAAGGCGGACATCACTGAGTTTCAGGAGTCCTCACCATGCAAGGCATTCTCTATGAGGAACCGTCGATCTGGCAGTTCTTCTTCGTCACCTGCCTGCTCGGCGGCTGGGCAGCCTGGATGACCGGCAAGGCCAGCGCCCAGACATGGCGCAGCTTCATCCAGCTGTTCGCTTATGTGCTCGGGCTCGGCATCGGCATCCGCTTCATCCACCATGCGCTGTTCAACGGCACGATGTTCTCGCTGCATTACTATATCGTCGACACCATCGTACTGATGATACTGGGCTTCGTCGGCTATCAATACACACGAACCAACCAGATGGTCACACAGTATAATTGGCTCTACGAAAGAGCCTCAATCTTGAGCTGGAAACCGAAAGGTTGAGGCTCATCAATAACGCCGCGTCAGGGATGAATCGGCGTGACAAGTGCCTGAAAATCGGCAAACTATGCTTTCTGCGATAAGGGTGGGCATCGCATGAAAGCTTCATCCACGCCCACTCCGTTAATGGGAGCGTTTAAATGAAAAAGTCACTTTTGTCCGCCGTTGCCCTGACCGCGCTGGTCGCGTTCAGCGGCAATGCGTGGGCTGATGTCCTGTTCGGCGTCGCCGGTCCGATCACCGGTCCGAACGCGGCCTTCGGCGCACAGCTGCAGAAGGGCGCCGAAGCGGCCGTCGCCGCAATCAATGCCAAGGGCGGCATCAATGGCGAGCAGATCAAGCTCGAAGTCGGCGACGACGTCTCCGATCCGAAGCAGGGTATCTCGGTCGCCAACAAGTTCGTCGGCGACGGCGTCAAGTTCGTGGTCGGCCACTTCAACTCGGGCGTCTCGATCCCGGCCTCGGAAGTCTACGCTGAAAACAACATCGTCGAAGTCACGCCGGCCGCGACCAATCCGAAGTTCACCGAGCGTGGCCTGTGGAACGTGTTCCGTACCTGCGGACGCGACGACCAGCAGGGCGGCATCGCCGGCGCCTATATCGCCGCGAATTTCAAGGATGCCAAGGTCGCCGTCGTGCACGACAAGACGCCTTACGGCCAGGGCCTCGCCGACGAAACCAAGAAGGCGATGAATGCCGCCGGCGTCAAGGAAGTGATGTATGAAGGCGTCAATGTCGGCGACAAGGACTTCTCGGCGCTCATCGCCAAGATGAAGGAAGCCGGCGTTACCCTGATCTACTGGGGTGGCCTGCACACCGAAGCCGGCCTGATCATCCGCCAGTCCGCGGACCAGGGCCTCAAGGCCACGCTGATGTCGGGTGACGGCATCGTCACCGACGAACTTGCCGCGATCGCGGGCGACGCCGTCGCCGGCACGCTCAACACGTTCGGCCCCGACCCGCGCCTGATCCCGGCCAACAAGGAACTCGTCGAGAAGTTCCGTGCGCAGGGCTTCGAGCCTGAAGCCTACACGCTCTACGCCTATGCCGCCGTGCAGGCGATCGCCGAGGCTGCCACCAACGCCAAGTCGAACGACCCGCAGGCTGTTGCCAAGGCACTGCATGAAAACGGACCGTACCCGACCGTTCTGGGCGATCTTGCCTATGACGCCAAGGGCGACCCGAAGCTGCCGGGCTACATCATGTACGAGTGGAAGAAGAAGGACGACGGAAAGTATTCCTGGTTCCCGAAATAAGCTGCTCCAGCAGTCTGATATCCATGATGCCCGGCGCGTTGCGCCGGGCATTTTCTTTGGCGCTCCGCAGCGGCCGATGACCTTCTTCTTGGCCGGGCCAGAGCGCATCCAGGATTGGAATTGTCGCCCTTGTTCCGCCGGTTCGGGCCAAGGCGTGCGAGTGTTGGCCGGATAATTGATTTAAATCGGTTTAAATCAGCATTGATTTTGTTTGCACTGCAGCATTTTCACGCTAATCATTGCACCGATTTCCCGTCCCTTCCGCTACTGGAGCCCAGTCCTTGGCAATCACGAAGATCCTCGTCGCCAACCGGTCAGAAATCGCCATCCGCGTCTTTCGCGCGGCCAACGAACTGGGCCTCAAAACCGTGGCGATCTGGGCCGAGGAAGACAAATATTCGCTGCACCGCTTCAAGGCCGACGAAAGCTACCAGGTCGGGCGCGGCCCGCATCTCAACAAGGACATGGGGCCGATCGAGAGTTATCTGTCGATCGAGGAAGTGATCCGCGTCGCCAGGCTTTCAGGCGCCGATGCCATTCACCCGGGCTACGGGCTGCTGTCCGAAAGCCCCGAATTCGCCGAAGCCTGCGCGCAAGCCGGCATCACCTTCATCGGCCCGAAGCCGGACACGATGCGCCGCCTTGGCAACAAGGTCGCGGCGCGCAACCTCGCCATCGAGGTCGGCGTGCCGGTGATCCCAGCCACGGATCCGTTGCCGGACGATATGGAGGCGGTCAAGAAACTGGCCAAGGAGATCGGCTATCCGGTGATGCTGAAGGCCTCGTGGGGCGGCGGTGGACGCGGCATGCGCGCCATCCGGTCCGAGGCCGATCTCGCCCGCGAAGTCACGGAAGGCAAGCGCGAGGCCAAGGCCGCCTTCGGCAAGGACGAGGTCTATCTCGAAAAGCTGATCGAACGCGCCCGCCATGTCGAGGTGCAGGTGCTTGGCGACACGCACGGCAATGTCGTGCACCTGTTCGAGCGCGACTGCTCGATCCAGCGCCGCAACCAGAAGGTCGTCGAACGGGCGCCCGCTCCCTATCTCGAAATGTTGCAGCGCGAGGAGCTTTGCGGCCATGCGCTGAAGATCGCGCGCGAAACCAGCTATATCGGTGCCGGCACGGTCGAGTTCCTGCAGGATGCCGATACCGGAAAATTCTATTTCATCGAGGTCAATCCGCGCATCCAGGTCGAGCATACCGTCACCGAGCAGGTGACCGGCATCGACATCGTCAAGGCGCAGATACACATCCTCGACGGCTTCGCCATCGGCACACCGCAATCGGGCGTGCCGGCGCAGAGGGACATCAGGCTGAATGGCCATGCCCTGCAGTGCCGCATCACCACCGAGGATCCCGAGCACAATTTCATTCCGGACTATGGCCGCATCACCGCCTATCGCGGTGCCACCGGCTTCGGCATCCGCCTCGATGGCGGCACCGCCTATTCAGGCGCGGTCATCACCCGCTTCTACGATCCGCTGCTGGAGAAGGTGACGGCGTGGGCGCCAACACCGGCCGAGACGATTGCCCGCATGAACCGCGCGCTGCGCGAATTCCGCATCCGCGGCGTCGCCACCAACCTCACCTTCCTCGAAGCGATCATCAACCACCCGAGCTTCGCGGACAATTCCTATACGACCAAGTTCATCGACACGACACCGGAGCTTTTCCAGCAGGTCAAGCGCCAGGACCGCGCGACCAAGCTGCTCAACTACCTGGCCGATGTCAGCGTCAATGGCCATCCCGAGACGCGGGGCCGGCCGATGCCGAAGGCCGATGCGGCCGCACCGGTCGTACCTTACCTCAACGGCAATGTGCCCGCTGGTAGCAAGCAGAAGCTCGACGTGCTCGGGCCGGAGAAATTCGCCGCCTGGATGCGCGAACAGAAAGAGGTGCTGGTCACCGACACGACGATGCGTGACGGCCACCAGTCGCTGCTGGCCACGCGCGTGCGCACACACGACATCGCCGGCATCGCCGGCACCTATGCGCGCGCCCTGCCGCAGCTTCTGTCGCTCGAATGCTGGGGCGGTGCGACCTTCGACGTCGCCATGCGCTTCCTCACCGAGGATCCGTGGGAGCGGCTCTCGCTGGTGCGCGAGGCGGCCCCCAACCTTTTGCTGCAGATGCTGCTGCGCGGCGCCAACGGTGTCGGCTACACCAACTATCCCGACAATGTCGTGCAGCATTTCGTCAAGCAGGCGGCGAGCGGCGGTATCGACCTGTTCCGCGTCTTCGATTGCCTGAACTGGGTCGAGAATATGCGCGTCGCCATGGACGCCGTCGGCGCCGAGGGCAAGCTGATCGAAGCGGCGATGTGCTACACCGGCGACATTCTCGACCCGGCGCGGGCCAAGTACGACCTGAAATATTATGTCGGGCTGGCGAGCGAACTGCAGGCCGCCGGCGCCCACATCATCGCTGTCAAGGACATGGCCGGACTGCTGAAGCCGGCGGCGGCGCGCGTGCTGTTCAAGGCGCTGCGCGAGGCCACCGACCTGCCGATCCATTTCCATACCCATGACACGTCGGGCCTGTCGGCGGCGACCGTGCTGGCGGCGGTGGAGAGCGGCGTCGACGCCATCGACGCGGCGATGGATGCCTTCTCCGGCAACACATCGCAGCCTTGCCTGGGGTCGATCGTCGAGGCGCTGAAGGGCACCGAGCGTGACCCGGGCCTCGATCCGCAATGGATCCGCAAGATCTCGTTCTACTGGGAAGCGGTGCGCAACCAGTATGCCGCCTTCGAAAGCGACCTGAAAGGGCCGGCTTCGGAAGTCTACCTGCACGAAATGCCGGGCGGACAGTTCACCAACCTCAAGGAACAGGCGCGTTCGCTCGGACTGGAGACACGCTGGCACGAGGTGGCGCAGACCTATCATGACGTCAACCTGATGTTCGGCGACATCGTCAAGGTGACGCCGTCGTCCAAGGTCGTCGGCGACATGGCGCTGATGATGGTGAGCCAGGACCTGACTGTCGCCGATGTCGAGAATCCGGCCAGGGATATCGCCTTCCCGGACTCGGTCGTCTCGATGCTGCGCGGCGATCTCGGCCAGTCGCCGGGGGGCTGGCCGGCGGCGCTGCAGAAGAAGGCGCTGAAGGGCGACAAGCCGATCACGGCGCGGCCCGGATCGCTGCTCAAGCCGGCCGACCTCAAGGCCAGCCGCAAGGAAATCGAGGAGAAGCTGGAGCGCAAGCTGTCGGAATACGAGTTCGCCTCGTGGCTCATGTATCCGAAGGTCTTTACCGACTTTGCCGGCGCGCAAGAGACCTACGGCCCGGTCAGCGTCCTGCCGACGCCGACCTATTTCTACGGCATGAAATCCGAAGACGAGATCTTCATCGACATCGAGAAAGGCAAGACGCTGGTCGTGCGTTGCCTCGCCATCGGCGATGTCGACGAGAAGGGCATGGTCACCGTGTTCTTCGAACTCAACGGCCAGCCGCGTCGCGTGAAGGTGCCTGACCGGGCGCATGGCGCTTCCGCCGCCAAGGCCCGCCGCAAGGCCGAGCCGGGCAACGAGGCGCATGTCGGCGCACCGATGCCGGGCGTGGTCTCCGCCCTTTCCGTCACGACCGGCCAGGCGGTGAAGGCGGGTGACGTGCTGCTCTCCATCGAAGCCATGAAGATGGAGACGGCTCTGCACGCCGAGCGCGACGGTACCATCGCCGAGGTGCTGGTCAAGGCCGGCGACCAGATCGATGCCAAGGATCTGCTGATCGTCTTCAACTGAAGGCTCGCGAAAGCGCGGGCAGGCTGTCGGCTTCTGTCGGCAGCCCTGGCGAGCTGTTCGATAACGGCTTGACCCGCCGCCCCCGGTCGGGCATCGAACCGCTGAAATTCGCTGCCGGCAACTTTGCGAGTCGCGGCGCAGAAACAATCCTTGGAGAAGAACATGGCCGACGATATCACCGAGACCAGCCAGACTGTTGCCGCCGGCCAGCTGCGTGCCCTCATCGAGCGCATCGAGCGGCTCGAGGAAGAAAAGAAGACGATCGCCGACGACATCAAAGAGGTGTTCGCCGAGGCCAAGGGCACCGGCTTCGACACCAAGGCGATACGCACCATCATCCGTCTGCGCAAGAAGGACCAGGCCGAACGCCAGGAAGAGGACGCCATCCTCGATCTGTACATGGCCGCGCTCGGCATGGAGTAGGACCAGAGCGTTCTCCGTTTCACGCAAACGGCGAACTGCCTATCTCTTTGTCGACGCAATTCCCAGGGGAAACCGTTTCACACGTTTCCTGGAATTGCTTTGGCCGCCCGGAGCCCGATGCGCCTGCAGGAGATCTGGTTTGAACCATGAGCGAATTCGACTTCGGCGGCCGCCGCGCCTCGGAATTCCGCCATCGCGGCTTCTGGACGCTGTTCGCTGAGCGGCATCCGGAAGAAAGAGCCCGGCTGGCACGGCGCGGGCCCTGGTTCTGGCAGCGCGGGTTGCCCGACTTCGCCCTGGTCATTTCCATGTATGTCGCCGGCGCAGAACCATGTCGGCGTCTTCTTCGGCCGCAACGAGAAGTTCGGCGCGACGCACAGCTGGTCACGGCTGAAGCCGTTCCAACCGGCGATCGAAGCCAGGCTGAAGCTCCGGCCGGAACAAAGCTGCGAGGGCCTCGGCATCAATTCGATGTGGCGGGTCAATTGCTTTGCCGAGGATAACTGGCCGGCGATGACCGACTGGCTGGTGACCGAATGCTCGCGTGTCGAGCGCGCCGTCGCCGAAGTGCTCGGGCAGGGGTAGGGCGCCGGTGTCCCAGGACGGCGTCAGGTCCTTCTTCCGCTCGCGTTGGCTTGGCCAGGTGCCGATCGACCGGCTGTTCTGGCGCGACATGCTGATGGTCGGGACGGGGATCAGCATTTCATCGTCCGCGGCAGCGCTGATCCTGCTGGGGCTGAAGATGCCGCTCGGCCTCGTGCTGGCGGTGCATTTCGCACCGGTGCCCTACAACATCTTTCTCACCATCGCGGTCTGGCGGACGGCCGAGACATCAGGCGCCAAGGCATTGTTGATGATGCTGGGCTCGGCGCTCTGGCTGATCGCGACGGTTGTCGTCTGAGGCGATAGTCAGTTGAGCGCGTACGAAAAGGGCGGCCGAAGCCGCCCTTGCCGAAAGCTGCAGGATATCGTTCAGGCCGCGGGCTCGAAGGTCAGCGCCACGCCGTTGATGCAGTAGCGCAGGCCGGTCGGCGGCGGGCCGTCCTCGAAGACATGGCCGAGATGGCTGCCGCAGCGAGCACAGTGGCATTCGGTGCGGACCATGCCGTAGCTGCGGTCGACCGTGGTCTCGATCGAACCCGGTACCGGGTCGTTGAAACTCGGCCAGCCGGTGCCGCTTTCGAACTTCAGCTTGGATTCGAACAGCGGCTGGTCGCATCCGACGCAGAAGAAGGTGCCGGCGCGCTTCTCGTGGAGAAGGGCACAGCTTCCGGGACGCTCGGTGCCGTGGTTGCGCATGACCGCATACTGCTCCGGCGTCAACCGGGCGCGCCATTCGGCATCGGTGCGGGTGACAGGGTAGGTGTGGGTGTCCATTTGATCTCCTCAGCCTTGGCGGCTCGTTATTGGTTGCAGCTCATATCCGCATCAACATAGGCATTTGTTACAGGTTCGCCCAGCGGCGGACTTTCGACAAGATCAATGTTTCCGAGAAAGCTGCTTCGTCGCGGCTTCAAGCCCGGCCAGCGTCAGCGGGAACATGCGGCCGCCGAAGATGTCGCGGATCATCGCGATCGAATGGGTGTAGCCCCAGTTCTTCTGGTTCTCCGGATTGAGCCATACCGCGTTCGGCCATTGCTGCAGCAGGCGGCCGAGCCAGACGGCTCCGGCCTCCGGGTTCCAGTGCTCGACCGAACCGCCCGGGTGGGCGATTTCATAGGGGCTCATCGAGGCGTCGCCGACGACGATCACCTTGTAGTCCGGACCGTATTTGTGGAGCAGGTCCAAGGTCGAAATCACCTCGGCATGGCGGCGCCGGTTGTCCTTCCACACGCCTTCGTAGAGGCAGTTGTGGAAATAGAAATATTCGAGCTGGCGGAATTCGGCTCGTGCCGCCGAAAACAGCTCCTCCACGCTCTTGATATGGTCGTCCATCGAGCCGCCGACATCGAAGAACATCAGCAGTTTCACGGCATTGCGCCGCTCGGGCCGCGTCTGCACGTCGAGATAGCCGTGCTCGGCGGTGGCGTGGATGGTGCCGGGCAGGTCGAATTCCTCCTCGGCGCCCTCGCGCACCCAGCGGCGCAGCCGCTTCAGCGCGATCTTGATGTTGCGGGTGCCGAGTTCCACGGCATCGTCGAAATTCCGGAACTCGCGCTTGTCCCACACCTTCACGGCACGGCGGTTGCGGCTTTCGTGCTGGCCGATGCGCACGCCTTCGGGATTATAGCCGTAGGCGCCGAAAGGTGAGGTGCCGCCGGTGCCGATCCATTTCGAGCCGCCCTGGTGGCGGCCCTTCTGCTCCTCGAGCCTTTGCTTCAAGGTCTCCATCAACTTTTCGAAGCCGCCGAGCGCCTCGACCAGCTTTTTCTCTTCTTCGGTCAGGTGTTTTTCGGCGAGTCGGCGCAGCCATTCCTCGGGAATATTGGCGACGTCGACCGCATCCGGACCGCCCAGCGCCTCGATGCCCTTGAAGACATGCGCGAACACCTGGTCGAAGCGGTCGATATGGCGCTCGTCCTTCACCAGGGCGGCGCGGGCAAGGTAATAAAAACCCTCGACGTCATAGTCGACCAGCCCGGCTTCCAATCCTTCCAGCAGCGACAGATATTCCCGCAGCGAGACGGGAACACGCGCTGCCTTCAGTTCGAGGAAGAAGGGGATGAACATCTTCTATCTATAGCAGATCATACTCGATGAAGCCGGTGCGACGCGCGACATGGTCATAGAGCTTGCGCGCGGTGGTGTTGGTTTCGTGCGTCATCCAGTAGACATTCTTGACGCCGATTTTTTCCGCCGCGTCCTTCACCGCCTTGATAAGCGCCGCACCGATGCCCTTGCCGCGCACGTCCGGGTCGGCGAACAGGTCCTGCAGATAGCAGTTGTTTTTCTCCGACCAGCCTGAGCGGTGGTAGAGATAGTGGGTGAGGCCGACCGCCTTGCCGTCGAGCGTGGCGATAAAACCCTTCGGCTCGAATTCGCCTGCCGTGAACAGCCGCTTCCAGGTGACGGCGTAGAACTCTTCCGGCAGCTTGGTTTCGTAGAAGGTGAGGTAGTCGGTCCACAGGCGCTTCCAGTCGGCGTGGTCGGACTGCGCGAGCGGGCGGACGATAATCTCAGACATTTCATTCCTCCGAAGGGTTCTGGCCGAAGCTGCCTTCCTGTCCTGCCGGCAGCAACGGTCCACAGCAGGGAAAAGCGCTGTCGCGGCCTGCCTATTGCTGCCTTCTGGCCATGAAGGCCAGCCGCTCGAACAGATGGACGTCCTGTTCGTTCTTCAGCAGCGCGCCATGCAGTTTGGGCAGCGCGTTCTTGGGGTCGGCGCGCAAGTCCTCGGGCGCGATGTCGTCGGCGACCAGCAGGCGGATCCAGTCGAGCGCCTCGGAGGTCGAAGGCTTCTTCTTCAGCCCCGGTACCTCGCGGATCTCGTAGAACTGGGTGAGGGCCGCCCGCACCAGGTTCTGCTTGATGCCCGGATAGTGGACGTCGACAATCCTGTGCAGCGTGTCGACGTCGGGAAAGCGGATGTAATGGAAGAAGCAGCGGCGCAGGAAGGCGTCTGGCAGCTCCTTCTCGTTGTTGGAGGTGATGATGACGATGGGGCGGACGGCGGCGCGTATGGTCTCGCCGGTCTCGTAGACGAAGAACTCCATGCGATCGAGTTCCTGCAGAAGGTCGTTGGGGAATTCGATGTCGGCCTTGTCGATCTCGTCGATCAAAAGCACGACCTTCTTGCCGGCCGCGAACGCTTCCCACAGCTTGCCGCGCTTGATGTAGTTCTTGATGTCGTTGAACCTGGCATCGCCGAGCTGGCTGTCGCGCAGCCGCGACACGGCGTCGTACTCGTAAAGACCCTGCTGCGCCCGCGTCGTCGATTTGACGTGCCATTCGATGAGGTCGAGGCCGAGGGCTGATGCCACCTGGCGGGCAAGCTCGGTCTTGCCGGTGCCGGGCTCGCCCTTGACCAGCAGGGGCCGTTCCAGCGCGATCGCCGCGTTGACGGCCACCATCAGGTCCTTGTCGGCGACATAGGCCGCCGTGCCTTCGAAACGCATTTTTGCTCCTTCGTTCATTCCGGGCGACCGTAAGGAGGCGGCTCGGCCTGCGCAAGAGTGGGGCGGCGATGCGACGTCGCGAGCCCGGCACGGAAAGAGTGGCAGCTCTCTGGCGCTTAGGGGACCATCGGCCTATATTGGGTGTGACGGTCTGCGCTTCCCGGCAGGAGAACATTTTCCCCGGGGCCTTAACGATCCTTAGGGAGCTGTCCCTGGGAAGACCCGTGGGTTTTCTCACACGGCGCCCACCTACTTTGTAGGTTCCCGGGATCGCTCTCTCCACCGGTTGCGTGGATCGTCACTTCCCGCATGCGCCCATGCGTTCCGGTGGATGGTGCGGTAGAAAACGTCGCTCCTAAAACGCCATCCCTATCCGGCCTTTTCTATCGTCCGCGCATGACATCTCTCAAAGACCTGAAAAAACAGCTGCGGCGCGAAGCGCTTGGACGCCGCGACGCGCTCGATGAATTCTGGCGGGTCGAGGCAGCGCTCGAAATGGCCGAGACGGCGCGCGATCATCTCGCTATCGAGCCCGGCCAGATCGTATCCGGCTTCTGGCCGATGCGTTCGGAAGTCGACGTCAGGCCGTTGATGTTCGCCTTGCGCGAAAAGGGCGCGAGACTTTGCCTGCCGGCCATTCTCGACAAGACCACGATCGTCTTTCGCGAGCTGGTTCGCGGCGCGCCGATGGTGGACATGGGCTTCGGCACGGTTGGGCCCCATGAAGAGGCCGAGGTGCTTGATCCCGAAGTGATGCTTGTGCCACTCGCCGCGTTCGATGCGCGCGGCCACCGCATCGGCTATGGCGCCGGCTACTACGACCGCGCCATCGCGAAGCTCGTCGACAAGGGGCACACGCCCCGTCTGATCGGCATCGCCTTCGACTGCCAGGAAGTTCCGCAGGTTCCGGATGAGCCTCACGACGTCGTCATCCCGGAAATACTCACAGAGAACGGGTTGCGCCGCTTCGCGTCGAAATTGTAGATAATGGAGGCATGATCTTTTCGCGGACGTCATGCAGCTTTTGCTTCGCTGACTTTCGGTGCGGGATCATATGAGACTTCTCTTCCTCGGAGACATGGTTGGAAAAACGGGACGAACGGCGGTGTGGGAACAACTGCCTGGCCTGATCTCGGATTTCAAACTCGACTTCGTCATCGTCAATGGTGAGAACGCCGCCGGCGGTTTCGGCATCACCGAGGAGATCTTTCGCGAGACGATCGCGGCCGGCGCCGATGTCGTGACCACGGGCAACCATGTCTGGGACCAGCGCGACGCGCTCGCCTTCGCGCCGCGCGAAGAGCGCTTCCTGCGCCCCTCCAATTTTCCCAGGGGCACGCCGGGGCGCGGATCCGGCGTCTATATCGCCAGGAGCGGGGCCAGGGTCTTGGTCGCCAACATCATGGGCCGGGTGTTCATGCATCCGGAGCTCGACGATCCGTTCCAGGCTGGCGAGCGCGAGCTTGCCGCCTGTCCGCTCGGCGAGCAGGCCGATGCGGTGGTCATCGACTTCCACGCCGAA
This sequence comes from Mesorhizobium loti, assembly GCF_013170705.1. Taxonomy (NCBI): domain Bacteria; kingdom Pseudomonadati; phylum Pseudomonadota; class Alphaproteobacteria; order Hyphomicrobiales; family Phyllobacteriaceae; genus Mesorhizobium; species Mesorhizobium loti. Next base: position 1,419,683 of record NZ_CP033334.1, read on the forward strand.
GCGACCTCGGAGAAGATGTGCTTCGCGCATTTCGTCGACGGCCGCGCCAGCCTCGTCGTCGGCACCCATACCCACCAGCCGACCGGCGACCATCAGATCCTCAACGGCGGCACGGGTTACATTTCCGACGCCGGCATGTGCGGCGATTATGATTCCTCGCTCGGCATGGACAAGGAGGAGCCGCTCAACCGGTTCCTGTCGAAAGTGCCGAAAGGCCGCTTCGAGGCTGCGACTGGACCTGCAACATTGTGCGGTGTCGGCGTGACTATTTCCGACCGCACGGGCCTGACAGAAAAGATCGCGCCGTTTCGTCGCGGGCCAAGACTTGAAGAAACGGCTCCGTCTTTCTGGTCGTGACATTGATATAGAGGTTTGTAGTACCTAACTGCCGGCGACACTGCTCTAGATCGTAGAGGGGACGACCTCCATGCAGCTCATTGAGTTCCTGGCGCCGCATTTTCACTTTGTATCCGATCCAACGGCCTGGGTCGCGTTGCTGACCTTGGTGGTGCTCGAGATCGTGCTCGGCATCGACAATCTGATCTTCATCTCGATCCTCACCAACAAGCTGCCGGAAGCGCAACGGGCCCGCGCCCGCCGGCTCGGCATATCGGCGGCACTGGTCATGCGGTTGGTGCTGCTGGCCACCATTTCGGTCATCGTCCAGCTGACGACGCCGGTGTTCACCGCATTCGACCATGGCTTCTCCTGGCGCGACCTTATCCTGATCGCCGGCGGCCTTTTCCTGGTGTGGAAGGCGACAAAGGAAATCCATCATACCGTCGACCCGGACGACCATCAGGACACGATGCTGGGCGAGACGCTCAAGATCTCGCTGGCCGGCGCCATCTTCCAGATCCTGCTGCTCGATCTGGTCTTCTCGATCGATTCCATCATCACCGCCGTCGGCATGACCGACGAGATCGCCATCATGTACATCGCGGTGATCGTGGCCGTCACCGTGATGATGCTGGCGGCGGGGCCGCTGGCCAATTTCATCGCCCGCAACCCCAGCATCGTCATGCTGGCGCTGGGCTTCCTGTTGATGATCGGCATGACGCTGATCGCCGATGGCATGGGCTACCATGTGCCGAAGGGCTACATCTACGCGGCGATGGGTTTCTCGGCGCTGGTCGAGGGGCTCAACATGCTGGCACGGCGGCGCAAGAAAGCGAAATCCGGCGACGGGCATTGAGGCCGGCGCGCCGGGACGGGCTAATGTCCCGGCGCACCCTTCGGATGACGGTCGCCGATCAGGCCCAGCGTCAGGCCCTGCTCCAGCCAGGCCTTGGCGCCAGCCAGCACCAGTGTGAAGCCGCCGGTCGAGCCGATCGCTTCTTTCACCTGTTCGTCGCCCGTGCCGGCAAAACCGAAGTTATGGACCTCCAGAAAGGTCGCCTCGTCAGGCATCGCGGTGAACGTCCAGACCACCGTGGTCGGCGGGTCGCTCCATGTCATGACGATTTTCTCGTCCCGGACGATCTCGCTGACATGGACTGTCGTCGAGACGCCATACATGCGCCATTCCCAGCGAACCTCCTTGCTGCTGTCCAGCCGGCCGCTGCCGTGGGTGAACCAGAATTTGGTGGTGATGGCCGGATCGACGATAGCCTCGAAGACTTCGGCGACCGGTCGCCGGATCAGCATGCCTGCTTCGGCCGTTGGCGTGTCATGAATGTCCATGGTGATTTCCTTTCAAGCTCGGTGCTCACCAGGCATCGGGTTCACGCACCATGTGAATAATGTTGGCGGGATTGGTGATCCAGCCACCACGGAAAGCCTCCCCCAACGGTTCGATGGCATCGCAACGCACGACGCCGGCTCCGGCGAGGTGCGCGGCGGCGGCGGCAAAATCGTCGGTGAAAAGTTCCAGCCACACCTCGGCCTGGCTCAGCATCGGCGCCTCGTCGATCCACAGCCTGATGGGGCCGAGCTCGAAGCCGATGGCGGGTGCCTTGGCGGTGAACGGCTTCAGGCCGATGACGTCGCGGTAAAAGGCGACCGTTGCCTCGAACTGATGAGGCGGCACTTTCATGGCGATGTTGATGCCGCCGGTTATCCCTGGGGTCATTGCTGGCTCCGTGTGTTCAGGTGCTGCCGGTCCCCTCGGCCCTAAGGCGGTTATGGCAGATTGATCTGCCAGGAGACGCCGAACCGGTCGTTCAGCCAGGCGAACCGGCGGCTGAATCCGTAATTGTCCGGCGGCATAAGGAATCCGCCATCCTTTGCCAGGACCTCGACAATGGCGTTCAATTCCTGCTCCGAGGAACAATCCACATACAGCGAAACCGAAGGCGTGAACGTGAAGGCGTGATGCACGGGGCTGTTGTAGACCGTGACCTCCAGGCCGGCGATGGAGACGCGCGCCAGTTTGAGCATTCCTTGCGGGCCGTCCTCGCCGGCTCCATAGCGCGTGACGTCAACGACGCTGCTGCCGGGAATGGTCTCGCAATAGAGGGTCATTGCCTCTTCGGCCTTGCCCTCGAACATCAGGAACGGTGTTACTCTGATCACCACGGGCCTCCTTCTTTGCCTGCTCAAACATTGGTCTCGTTGGCGGGTTCGCCCTTCATCTCGCTGCGGTAATAGCCGTCGCGCAGATTGATGCCGTATTCGACATAGGCCTTCATGCAGGCCAGCATCTGCGACCAGCCCTCGCAGTTGAGGTAGGATTTCTTCAGGCCGACCGCGCCTTCCCGCCAGCCGCTCTCGGCAATGGTGACGAAGGTGCCGCCATCATCCAGCGGTTCGAAATTCATCTCGATGCGGGTCTTGTAGGCCGGCTTGCCGTCGGCATCGGTGGCGTCCCAGCGCAGCACGATGCGGCTGTCCTTGACCACCTCGTCGACCTCGACCGGCACCTTGCCCCACCAGACGACGCCAATACCGGTTTCCAGCGGCGCGCTGGCGCCGCCGATGGTGGTGAAATAGCCGCTCAGCTTCTTCGGATTGACGACCGCGTCGAAGACTTCGGCGACCGGCCTGCCAATGCGTCCTGAAACCCGAAATCCAAGGGACATATCCACAGCTCCTTGCTTGATAGGTTCGAGGATATGTTATAGAAATATAACATGTCAAGCCGATCGCAAGACGACAATGTTTTCAAGGCGCTGGCGCATCCGCGCCGGCGCGAAATGCTGGATCAGCTGAAGGACGAGCCGAAGACCACCGGCATGCTGTGCGATGCTTTTCCCGACATCGACCGCTGCACCGTCATGCTGCATCTCAAGGTGCTGGAGGAGGCGGAGCTGATCGTGGCGCGCCGCGACGGTCGCGAACGCTGGAACCACCTCAATTCCCTGCCCATCAAGCAGATCCATGACCGCTGGATCAGTCAGTATGCCGGCCATGCGCTCAGTATCATCGACCGGCTGAAGTCCGATCTGGAGGCATAACGCGTTGCAAGAGATCGCCGCAACACGGCGCGCTGGACGAATTGAGCCGATTTATCTATAAGCCGGCCATTCCGACAGAGAACGCCGTGCTTCCGTGGGTTGCACCTGGGACGCTCTGAAATTTTGAATTCGAGCATTTTTGCGAAGGGCAAGGTGATCCACCTGGCTGCAGGATGCTCTAGCCGAGAAGACGACAGGGGTGCCATGGCTGGCCATTCGCAGTTCAAGAACATCATGCACCGCAAGGGCCGTCAGGACGCGGTGCGGTCGAAAATGTTTTCCAAGCTGGCGCGCGAAATAACCGTTGCTGCCAAGAGCGGCACGCCCGATCCATCGATGAATCCACGCCTGCGGCTGGCGATCCAGAACGCCAAGGCCGTGTCGATGCCGAAGGACAATATCCAGCGCGCCATCAACAAGGCCTCGATGGGCGATGCCGAGAACTACGAGGCTGTGCGCTATGAAGGCTATGGCCCAGGTGGCGTCGCCGTCATCGTCGAGGCCTTGACCGACAACCGCAACCGCTCGGCGTCGAATGTGCGGGCCGCCTTCACCAAGGCCGGCGGCGCGATGGGTGAAACCGGCTCGGTATCCTTCATGTGGGACCGTGTCGGCGAGATCTACTATCCGGCATCGGCCGGCAGCGCCGACAAGGTCATGGAAGCGGCGATCGAAGCCGGCGCCGACGATGTCGAGTCGGACGAGGAAGGCCACACGATCTATTGCGCCTTCGAGAATCTCGGCGAGGTGTCGAAGGCGCTGGAAACCGCGCTCGGCGAGGCTGAATCGGTGAAGCTGATCTGGCAGCCTCAGACCAATGTCCCGGTCGATGAGGAACGGGCACAGTCGCTGATGAAGCTGGTCGCCACGCTCGAGGACGACGACGACGTGCAAAGCGTCTACGCCAATTTCGAGGTCGACGACGAGACCTTGGCCAAGCTCAGCGCGGCGTGATCGGCGGGATATGAGCAGAGCTCAATCCGATATGAGCAGAGCTCAATCCGATATGAACGAGAAGCCGTTGCCCGCCATCCGCATCACCTATTGCACGCAGTGCCAGTGGCTGCTGCGCGCTGGCTGGATGGCACAGGAGCTGCTCTCCACCTTCGGCACCGACCTCGGCGAGGTGACGCTGGTGCCCGGCACCGGCGGGATCTTCACCGTCTCCTGCAACGACGTGCTGGTCTGGGACCGCAAGCGCGACGGCGGCTTTCCCGATGCGGCAAAGCTCAAGCAGCTGGTGCGCGACGTGATCGACCCGGATCGCGATCTCGGTCATTCCGATCGCAAGGGCCACACGTCAAAAGGGCACGCGCAAAAAGACCCCGCCTGAAGTCTTTTCGTTTCATCGACTGCCTTGTTTGACGCAATTCCCAAGGGAAAGCGCCGCGCGCTCTCCCGGGAAAACCGCCTACACTTTTCCTGGAATTGCTTTCTAGAGCAACGCGAAGATAAAGCAGGCCATCGCCACGATGGCGGTGATGGTGCGGACGTGGTTCCACATCACCCATTGGCTCAGATGGTTCGCCCACACGGCGGCGCCGTTGCTGGTGGCCGCGTCGACGGTGGCAAGCGCGTCGTTGAGCGGCACGTTGAAGACCATGGTCACGATCGGGTTGCCGATCAGGTAGATCACCGCGCCGGCAAGCAGCCAGTACGAGCCGGACTGGCTCCAGCCCATGATGGCGGCGGCGATAAGCACCAGACAGAGCAGGCCGGTACCGAAAAGCGCCGTCATGAAAGTCGGCGTGATCACCGTGACGTTGATCGAGTTCATCGCCGCGATGCCTTGTGGGACGGGCAGCCGGGCAAGCGCCGCCATGACGAAATTGGAGAAGGCGAAGAATACGCCGGCGACGAGGCCCGAGCTCATCGCGGCAATGATGGTGAGAGCGGGCAGAAGCTTGATCATCTCAGTTGCTCCAGATTTGGCTGGCGGCGGTTTCGCTTGCGTAGGCGGAAAAGTCTTTCGGCGCACGGCCAAGCACGCGCTGGACACCGTCGGTGAGCGACTCGTTGCGGCCGTCGAGCACCTGGGTGAACAGTTCATCGAGCAGCCAGACGAATTCGGGTGGCAGTCCATGCGAGGCGACGGCGTTCGTGAACTCGTCATGCGAAATCCTGACAAAGCGGATCTCGCGTCCCGCCGCCTTGGCAATTTCGGCGACCGCGTCGGCGAAGCTCAAAAGCCGCGGCCCCGTGAGCTCATAGAGCTGGCCGATATGACCGGGCTGGGTCAGCACCACTTCGGCGGCGTCGGCGATGTCGTCGACGTCTACAAAGGGTTCGCCGACAGGTCCGACCGGCAGTGCCACCTCGCCCGCCAGCAGCGGCTCGACAAGAAAGCCCTCGCTGAAATTCTGCGAGAACCAGGCGCAGCGCAGGATCGTCCAGTCGGCCCCGGAAGCCTTCAGCATCTCTTCGGCGCGCTGGGCTTCCGTTTCGCCGCGGCCCGACAACAGCACCAGCCGGCGGACGCCATGCCCCACGGCAAGGCGGGTGAAGGCACCGATCACTTCGGCAGCACCCGGCACGGCAATGTCGGGATAGTAGCTGATGTAGACCGCGCTGACGTCCTCGAGTGCAGGAGCCCAGCTTGCCGGAGCTTCCCAATCGAAGCGCGGCGTGCCGGAACGGGAGCCGATCCGTACCGGAATGCCCCGCGCCTTCAGCCGCTCGGCAAGACGGCGGCCGGTCTTGCCGGTGCCGCCGAGGATCAGGATTGGTTTGGTGTCGGTCATGGTGGTTTTCCTCCGTTTCAAAACATGAGTAATCCTCATATTTGCAAAACGTGATAAACCCTCGTATTTTGCGAGTCAAGCCATTCTCCGGCGATTGTGCCGAATGCGTTATTGGAGACAGTCCATGGAAGGCACGCCGGCCAACGAGCAGATCGCTTCGCCACGGCGGGCGCCAAGCCAGCAGCGCAGCCGCGAGCGGGTGGAACGCATGCTGGCCGCAGCCTCGGCGCTGATCACGGAGCAAGGCAGCGATGCCATGCGCATGGGCGAGGTGGCGGAGCGGGCAGGGGTGTCGATCGGCTCGCTCTACCAGTTCTTTCCCGACAAGCGGGCGATCATCTGGGCGCTGGCCGAGCGCTACACGGCCGAGAGCCAGGCCTGCATTTCAGCGGCACTCGCCAATGTAGACGATGCCGAAGGCCTGCGACGGGCTTTCTCCGAGCTGGTCGATATCTATTACGGGCTGTTCCTGGCCGAGCCGGTGATGCGCGACATCTGGTCGGGCACGCAAGCCGACAAGGCGCTGCGCCAGCTCGAACTCGCCGACAGCCGGGCCAATGCGGAGTTCCTTGTCGCGGTGTTGAAACGGCTACGTCCCGGCGCCGACCCTGTCGCCCTGGAAACCACGGCGTTTCTGGTTTGGCAAATGGGCGAGGCCGCGGTACGGCTGGCCATCTCCGTCGACCGACAGGAGGGCGACAGGCTGGTCACAGCCTACAAGCGCATGGCGCTGCGGGAATTGCTGGCTGAGTAGAGACGACTTTGGCGTTTCTGCCGCATCGGTAGCGAAACCGCCTGCGACTGCGTCCTTCTCCCCGCATAGTGACGGGGAGAAGAGAGCACTGGTCAACAAAAAACCCGCCACGAAGGCGGGTCTTTGATCTGCAAGGGCTTGTCCGGCTTAGAGGCCGAAACCTTCGAAGCGCTTCTTGAACTTCGACAAGCGGCCGCCGCGGTCGAGCAGGGTCTGCTGGCCGCCGGTCCAGGCCGGGTGGGTGGTCGGGTCGATATCGAGGTTCATCGTATCGCCTTCCTTGCCCCAGGTCGAACGGGTCGTGTATTCGGTGCCGTCGGTCATGACGACCTTGATGGTGTGGTAGTCGGGATGGATAGCGCTCTTCATGGCTCGGTTCCTGGCTTGCCGGCGCGGCTGACGGGCATAAGCCTGCGTCGATGCGCCTCTTTTTAAAACTCGAAGCCGCAGCTATTGAGGAGCCACGGCTTCTAAAACGGTCGGCGAGCCTATACATCAGGCGGAATTGAATCACAAGGCCGCGGCAAGCGCATATTGCGACGCCTAGAGCTGAAGCGGCTAGAGGAAACACCGAGATGGCGCAATCAAGCAGCGCAGACGAGCGCCGACGCTCGCTCAAGCCGCTCCGACGCCTGTTCCCCTATATCACGCAATATCGCACGCTGGTCGTCGGCGCCCTCATCTCGCTGGCCATCGCCGCGGCAACGACATTGGCGCTGCCGCTGGCCGTACGGCGCATGATCGACCACGGCTTCTCGTCCTCCAGCACCACCTTCATTGCTGAATACTTTGCCGCGCTGGTGGCGATGGCCGCCATGCTGGCGGCGGCATCGGCCTGCCGTTATTATTTCGTCATCACGCTGGGGGAACGCGTCGTCGCCGATATCAGGCGCGATGTCTTTGCCCATGTGACGACGCTGTCGCCTGCCTTTTTCGACACCGCGCAGTCGGGCGAGATCGTGTCGCGGCTCGCCGCCGATACCACGCAGGTCAAATCGGCGGTCGGCGCGACCGCCTCGGTCGCGCTGCGCAACGTCATCCTCGGCCTCGGCGCGGTGGGAATGATGGTCATCACCAGCCCAAAACTGTCCGGCCTGGTCATCGCAGCCATTCCCATCATCGTGCTGCCCCTGGTCGCCTTCGGCCGCTCGGTGCGGCGCAAGTCAAGGCAGGCGCAGGATACGCTTGCCGAGGCGACAGCCTACGCCAGCGAGCAGATCGGCGCGGTGCGCACGCTGCAGGCCTTCACCAATGAGAAACTGGTCACCGGGCGGTTTTCGGGCGCGGTGGAGGCTGCTTTCGAGGCTGCACGCGCCTCGATCTTCGCACGCTCCTTCCTCACCTTCTTTGCCATTTTCACCATCTTCTCGTCTGTCGTGGCAGTGCTGTGGTTCGGCTCGCGCGATGTGCTCGACGGCAATCTGTCGCCAGGCACGCTCGGCCAGTTCCTGCTCTATTCGGTGTTCGCCGCCGGTGCGCTCGGCGCGCTGTCGGAGGTCTGGGGCGAACTGGCTCAGGCTGCTGGCGCCGCCGAACGGCTGACCGAAATCCTCGCCGAGAAGCCGGCGATCCAGGCGCCGGCCGATCCAAAGCCGCTGCCGTCGATCGCCAAGGGCGCGATCGTCTTCGACGACGTCTCCTTCTCCTATCCGGCAAGGCCAGACCGCGCCGCCGTCCATGGCTTGAGTTTTCAGGTCATGCCCGGCGAGACGGTGGCCATCGTCGGTCCCTCCGGGGCCGGCAAGAGCACGGTGTTTTCGCTGATCCTGCGTTTCTACGATCCAGAGACCGGCAAGATCCTGATCGATGGCGTCGACGTGCGCGAAGCCGATCCGGTTTCGGTGCGCGAGCGCATCGCCATCGTGCCGCAGGACGTCACCATTTTCGCGGCGAGCGCGCGCGACAATATCGGCTTCGGCCGGCCGGGCGCCGGCAATGCCGAGATCGAGGCGGCCGCGAAGGACGCGCTGGCCGACGAATTCATCCTCAAGCTCGAAAATGGCTATGACAGCCAGGTCGGCGAGCGCGGCGTGACGCTGTCCGGCGGCCAGCGCCAGCGCGTGGCGATCGCCCGCGCCATCCTGCGCGACGCGCCGATCCTGCTGCTCGACGAAGCGACCTCGGCGCTCGACGCCGAAAGCGAGACGCTGGTGCAGACGGCGCTGGAGCGGCTGATGCAGGGCCGCACCACAATCGTCATCGCCCACCGGCTGGCAACGGTGCTGAAGGCCGACAGGATCCTCGTCATGGATGGCGGCCGAATCGTCGAGGAAGGCACGCATCAGAGCCTTGTCGCCAAGGGCGGCATCTATGCCAGGCTGGCCAAGCTGCAGTTCGAGACCGGCGCCAGCGCCTTCAGGGGTGCGGCGGAGTAGGCATTTCCGGCATGGCGGTCAGTTCGCCCGCATGATCGGAGCGTCTTGCAGCAACCGCCGGATACCACCAGTGATGGAAAAGCGAGGCGATCCCGCAAGACGTGGAAGCCCGGTGGCCGGACGGCGAATACCTCGTCGCCTTGCTGTTCGCCGGCGCTTGTCGCCAATCACCGAAACCGGATGGCGGTGGCGGATTTCATCCGCCGTAGCGCTGCTTCAAGTGATTGACGAAATACACGGCGTTGAGCCTTTCGCCGGTAGCGCGCTCGAGCAGGTCCGGTGTCGACCAGCGCGACCCCTGTGACCATATCTTATCGCGGCGCCAGTCGTTGATGGCGGCGAAATTCCCTTTCGCCAGGTCGTCATCGGCGGAGGGGTGTTCCCTGGTCAGCGCGGCCCATTGCTGCGCCGCCATCATCGCGCCCAGCGTGTAGGACGGGAAGTAGCCGAAGGCCGCGCCCGGCCAATGCACGTCCTGCATCGGCCCGTCGGCCGGATTGTCGATGGTGGAAAGGCCGAGATAGTCGCGCATCTTGGCGTCCCACGCTTCGGGAAGATCAGCCACCTCCAGCCTGCCCGAGACCAGCTCCTGCTCCAGTTCGTAGCGCAGGATGACATGCAGGGGATAGGTCACCTCGTCGGCGTCGACGCGGATCAGGCCGCGCTCGACGCGATGCACATGCGGTAGAAGGTCGTCGAGCGACCAGGCCTCGCCGAGATGCTTCTCCACCACCGGCAGCGCCCAGCGCCAGAAGGCGGGATTGCGGCCGATCTGCTTTTCGACGAAGAGGCTCTGGCTTTCGTGCACGGCCATGCCGCGCGCCTTGCCCAGCGGCCAATGCGACCATGCTTTCGGCAGGTTCTGTTCATAGAGCGCATGGCCGGTCTCGTGCAGCACACCCATCAGCGCCGACAGGAAATCGGACGTCTTGTAGCGGGTGGTGATGCGCACGTCGCTGGGCACGCCGCCGCAGAAGGGATGGTGCGACACCGACAGCGAGCCGTGCGTCAGGTCGAAACCGACCGCAGCCATCATGGCAAGGCCGAGTTCGCGCTGCTTGTCGATCGCATAGGTACCCGAAAGCGGCTTCAGCGGATGCTTGCGCAGCCGCGCCTCCTGGATTGCCAGTGCCTCCGGTACGAATCCCTTGAGGAAGGCTTTCAGGTCGGCGAAGACAGGGGTGATGTCCGCGGTGCGGTTGCCGGGGTCGAATTGCTCCATCAGCGCATCGTAGGGGGCGAGGCCGAGCACGTCGGAGCGCAGAGCCGCCTCTTCGCGCACCAGCGCCACGACACCCTCGAGCGCAGGCTGGAAGCCCGCCCAATCGTTCTTGGCGCGCAGGTCGCGCCATAGCTGCTCGCAACGCATGCGCGCCGTCGTCTGGCGTTCGACGAATTCGACAGGCAGGCAGGTCAGGTTGGTATACTGCCGCCGCAGTTCGCCGAGCGCCGCGCGCTGCTCGTCGTCGAGCGCCTCGCCTTCCGCGGCGGCGATCCAGTCCGATATCTCCGGTGCGGTCGCCCTGGTGTGGTACATGCCGGCCAGCGCCGCCATTGCCTCCGCACGCTTCTCACCGCCGCCGACGGCCATATGTGTCGCTTCGTCGGCGCCGAGGATGGCCAGCGCATGCTCAAGCGCTTCGAGCTTGTGGCCGAGGTCGTCGAGTTTCTGAAAGGACATGGCGGATTCCGTGATTGAGGACGGCGCGAAAAGACACCAACGCAAAAGCGTTGGCAACCCTCGGAGCGGTTCAGCGTTTCACGGAAACGGCACCCTGCACCGACTCATTGCTTTGATGCAATTCCCCGGGGAAAGCGCTGCGCGCCTTTGCTGGAATTGCTCTGGATACCGTCCGGCGGATGGCACCTTGCGCAGGCGATGCCACACATGAAATGCTGCGGCAACGCGTGCAGGGGGAGCAAAATGATCGGCGACATCCTGGTCGGGCTGGTGGCCTTGATCCATGTTTACATCGTCTATCTCGAGATGGTGCTTTGGGACACGCCGCGTGGGCACAAGACATTCCGCCTGACGCCCGAATTCGCGCAGGCCTCGAAGGTGCTCGCCGCCAATCAGGGCCTCTACAACGGATTTCTTGCCGCCGGCCTGATCTGGGGGCTTTACCTCGGCGCTGCCGGTTTTCAGGTCAAGGTCTTCTTCCTGTTGTGCGTGGCCATTGCCGGCCTCTATGGCGCGGCGACGGTCGGCCGCAAGATCCTGTTCATCCAGACCGTGCCGGCGGTGGTCGCCCTGGTCGCGCTCTGGCTTGGTTGGTAGGCGGGCTGGGCCGGTGAGGAAAAAGGACGCCCGCGGGATCGGGGTCCCGAAGGCGCCAGGAGGTCGCTTCCTCGTGGACCGTTCCAGAGGCCTCAGCCGTTCGGATAGGTTCCGCCGTCGGAACCATCGCCCATGAGGAAGCCGCTGCCGGTGTCGACCCTGAGCCGCTGGTCGACATTGTCGAGCCGGCGCAGCAGCTCATGATATTGCGCGGCCGGTATCCTGCCGTGATCCGACGCGGCTATCTTCTCGGCTGCCTGGTTGATGCGGACGGTACGCATTTCCAGGCGCTCCGCCACGGCCGGGGTGATGTTGTTGGCCTGCCTGGCGTCGACAATGCCCTGGCGGACACCCTGAACCTGTTGCATGAGAGCCTCGACACGCGGGCCGGTCATGTCTGTCGGATCCGTCGCGTCGAGAGTGCCCTTGTGATGGCCCGCGGCGTAGGCGCCGGCGAGCGGAATGGCGATAAAGAATGCGGTCAGTGCCGCAGTTCTGAGCGTGGGGTTAAAAGAGCGCATCGTCGCGTCTCCTCCAGAAGAGGAAAGGCAGCGGTTCCTTCGTCTGCCTTCCAGCCACGGGCCGTCGGGTTCCGTCGCGTCGCGATGGGAGGCATCGCCGGCGGTTCTCGGCCCTGGGCGGCAGGCTAGGAGCGCTCCGGCGCGAAGTGGAATTAAAAAAAGATAATCTTTTCAGGCCTTGCCGACACCGGTCTGCGCCCTAAAGTTGAGCCGTCGAACAAATTCGCGTGACATCGCGTGATGATGGTTCAACGTTCGGTGAGCTTCAGTTCAATGCGGCGGTTCTTGTTGCGCGCCTCGTCGGTATCGGCAGGGTCGAGCGGCTGGAACTCGCCAAAGCCGGCGGCGACCAGCCGGTTGGCCGGCACGCCGTTCTCGATCAGGAACTTGACCACCGAAGTCGAACGCGCCGTCGACAGCTCCCAATTGTCGCGGTAGCGGCCGGTGCCCGAGAGCGGCTTGTTGTCGGTGTGGCCATCGACACGCAGCACCCAGTTGATCTCCGGCGGAATCTCCTTCTGCAACTCGATGATGGCGTCGGCGAGCTTTTTCATCTCGACCTTGCCCGCATCGTTGATGACCTCGGAGCCGGTCGGGAACAGCACTTCCGACTGGAAGACAAAACGGTCGCCGACAATGCGGATGTTCTCGCGGTCGGCGAGGATCTCGCGCAGACGTCCGAAGAAGTCGGAGCGGTAGCGGTTCAATTCCTGCACGCGCTGCGCCAGGGCGACGTTGAGGCGGCGGCCGAGATCGGCGATCTTGGTATTGGAATCGCGGTCGCGGGCCTCCGAAACGTTGAGCGCGTCCTCGAGTGCTCCGATCTGCTTGCGAAGCGCGGCGATCTGCTGGTTGAGTATCTCGACCTGGCTCAGTGCCTGCTGGCTGATCTGGCGCTGGTTGTCGAGTTCGCCGCCCAGTTCCGCGGCACGCTGGTTGGCCGCGTCGCCGGCACCGGCACCTTGCGCCAGCAATTGCTCGAGGCGGCTCTTTTCCGCCTCCGCCGCCGACAGCGACGCCTGCAGGTTGGCGAGCGAATCCTCCTTGTCCTGTGCCGTCGAGCGCTCCAGCGCCAGAAGCTGGGTCAGTTCGTTGATCTGCGAGTTGAGACGATTGAGCACCGTGTCCTTGCCGGAGATTTCGCGGCCGAGCAGGAACTGCGCCAACACGAAAACGGTGAGCAGGAACATGATGGCGAGCAGCAGCGTCGACAAAGCGTCGACAAAGCCCGGCCAGTAGTCGATGCGGCGATCGGTACGCCGGCCCCTGGCAAGCGCCATGTCAGTGCACCCCGGGCTTCTTCAGGGCGTCGGCGATCTTTTCCAGCGTGTTGCGCATCGCCTTCTGTTCATCGGACTGGGCCTCGACCCAGTCGCGCATGATCTGCTGCTCGGAGCGCATGTTCTTGACCAGGCCGGAAATGCCGTCGGCGAGATTGGCCATGGCGGTGGCGACACGAGGATTGGAGCCGCCGCCATTCTCCTGCATGCTGCGTAGCCGCTCCGACAACAGGCGGATTTCGTCCGACGGTTCGGACTTGGCCGGATCGGAGACGACGATGTCGGAAGAGAGATCCGTGACCGAGGACAGCCAGTTCTCAAGCTCGGTGTAGAAGCGTGTCTGGGCGCGGCCCGCCTGCAAATCGAGGAAGCCAAGCACCAGCGAACCGGACAGGCCGAACAGCGAGGATGAGAAGGCCGTGCCCATGCCGGCCAACGGCGCCGACAGGCCCTGCTTCAGGGAATCGAGCACCGCGGCTGCATCACCCGTGCCGGGATCGAGCGATTCGATGGTCTCGCGAATCGAGCCGATCGTGTTCAACAAGCCCCAGAAGGTGCCGAGCAGGCCGAGGAACACCAGGAGGCCGACCAGGTAGCGCGAGGTGTCGCGGCTTTCGTCGAGGCGCGTGGCGATGGAATCCAGCATTGTGCGCATGGAAGAGGTCGAGAAGGCCATGGTCGAGGAACGGCCGATCATGGCTTTCATCGGGGCCAGCAGCACCGGTTCGGTGGTTTCCGAGCCGGCGCGGAAGGAGTTGACCCAGCGCACCTCGCGAAACAGCCGCCCGACCTGGACGAAAGCGAGCAGGATGCCGACCACCAGCACGCCGATGATCAGGCCGTTGAGGCCGGGATTGGTGACGAAAGCCGTCGAGATCTGGCGGGTCAGGATGGCGGCAATGAAGGCGACGATGGCCAGGAAGATGACCATGGTCAGCAGGAACACCTGCGGACTCGATAGTTTATGCGGATCGTAGATCAGTACGTCGGAGCGCCTGCCCATGCCGAAGGATCTGAGAAAAGCCATCCGTGCCCCGTTTCCGATGCTCTATTTGCCTTTACGCAATTCCGAACGGGAAACCGCTCACACTTTCCCTGGAATTGCTCCAGCGCCGCCGATCACGTAGTTGGCGACTCTAAACGGAATTGTGACCAAATTGAATGGCGCTTGGCAATAATGCCGCGAGCGGATCAGAAGCGGTTTATCACCAGGCAGTCGACCATGGCCGCCAGATGCAGGCCAGCGCCAGTGACGACGAAGCCGTGCCACAGCGCGTTGTGGAAACGCAGCCCCTTCCAGGCGAAGAAAATGACACCGCTGGAATAGACGACGCCACCGGCGACGATGAGCACGATCGAGGTCGTCGGCAGTGTCGCGACGAGCGGCTTGACCAGGACAATGCCGCTCCAGCCGATGGCTAGATAGAAGACGATCGCCAGCCGGTCGAAACGGCCGGGAAAGAACACCTTGATGACGATGCCTGTCGCCGCCGCGATCCAGACCAGCGCGATCATCCAGCGGGCCAGCGGCGAGCCGTCGAGCTGGGCCAGAAAAGGCGTGTAGGTGGCGGCGATGAGAAGATAGATCGCGGCGTGATCGAAGCGCCGCAGAACCCATTTGGCCGGTGACGATACCGGCCACAGATTGTAGGCCAGCGACACCGAGAGCACGGTGAGCAGCGAAACGACATAGAAGGCGGCGGCGACGTATTCGCCGGGTCCGACCCGAAACGCCGCCAGCGCCAGCAGCGCCGAGCCGGCCGCGATCGCCAGCACGATGCCGACAGCATGGACAATGCCGTCGGCGATCATCTCCGCGCGGGAGTAGTGCCAGCGCCCGACAAAGGGGATTTCGAGTTGCGGCGGTGTGTCTGCCATCGATCGTCCTGCGTCACCCCATATCTGGGCAACCACCGGACAGTATTTCAAGCTTTGGTGGCGGTTTTGCGACTGCGGCCGTTCAGCGCTGCGGAAGGCTTCAGCGAGGTGCGAGGGGCTTCTTCACCGTCTTCAGCAGCGCACGCTGGATGACCTCGTTGCCGGCGACGACGGAGCCGTTGTCCAGCATGTCCTGCCCGCCATCCATGTCCGAGACGAAACCGCCGGCTTCCCGGATCAGCAGCAGCCCGGCGGCGATGTCCCAGGCCGACAGGCCGATTTCCCAGAAACCGTCCATGCGGCCGGCGGCCACATAGGCAAGATCGAGCGAGGCCGAGCCAAGGCGCCTGATGCCGGAAACCTCGGCCATGACGTGGCGCAACTCGATCAGGAAATTACCGTGCTGGCCGCGTCCCAGATGCGGCACGCCGCAACCGATGACGGCGTCGACGAGCTTGGTGCGGCCGGCGACGCGCAGGCGGCGGTCATTCAGGAAGGCGCCGCCGCCGCGCTCGGTCGTATAGAGCTCGTCCATGGCCGGATTGTAGATCACGCCGGCGACGATCTGGCCCTGGCGCTCCAGCGCGATCGAGACGGCGAAAAGCGGGATGCCGTGCAGGAAATTGGTGGTGCCGTCGAGCGGATCGACGATCCAGCGGTGCTGGCTGTCGTCGCCTTCCACCACGCCGCGCTCTTCCATCAGGAAGCCGTAGCCCGGGCGCGCCTTCGACAATTCGGCGAAGACGATGTCCTCGGCCTTGCGGTCGGCCTGGCTGACATAGTCGCCCGGACCCTTCAGCGAGACCTGCAGGTTCTGGACCTCGCCGAAGTCGCGCGACAGCGAGCGGCCGGCCTTCATTGCGGCCTGGACCATGACGTTGAGAAGGGCTGAGCGTGCCATATCGTTGAAACTCCAAAAGCCCGGGCGGATCACTCAAATTGGATCGCGGCCCTGCTTCATCTGCTTGTCTTTGTGCGCATGATCTTGTCCGAAAAGTCTGCAACTTTTCGGGACCATGCTCTAGTCGGCGCGGCGCACGTAAGTGATTTCGTTGGTATCGACGATGATGCGTTCGCCGGCACCGATGAAGGGCGGCACCAACACGCGAATGCCGTTCTCCAGGACCGCTGGCTTGTACGAGGATGCCGCCGTCTGGCCCTTCACCACCGGATCAGCCTCGGTGATGGTCAGGGTCACATAGTCGGGCAGCGAGATGCCGATCGGCCTTTCCTCATAAAGCTGGACCGTCACCATCATGCCGTCCTGCAGGAAGGCGGCGCGGTCGCCGACGAAATCCTTGTTCAGTTCGAGCTGTTCGTAGCTCTGGGTGTCCATGAACACCAGCGCGTCGTCCTGCTCGTAGAGGAAGGAAAAATCCTTCAGGTCGAGCCGGATCTGTTCGACCGTCTCAGCCGAGCGGAAGCGCTCGTTGAGCTTGGTGCCGTTGATCAGGTTCTTCAGTTCGACCTGGTTGTAGGCGCCGCCCTTGCCGGGCTTGACGGTGTTGGTCCTGACCGCCACCCACAGGCCGCCATCGTGCTCGATGACGTAGCCGGGACGGATTTCGTTGCCATTGATCTTGGCCATGATGATGGGATCCGGAATGAGATTTTCGCCGGGACAAGCGATTTAGGGGCTCCCAAGACCACAAATCGTCCGGAGAGGCAAGGGACGCCGGATCGACCGCAGCCGGTCAGCCGGTATCAGGCCTCGATCCTGATGGCTTCGCCGACGGTCCTTGCAATGGCTTCCACGACCTTCGCCAGCCGGTTGAGATGTGGCGAGCGCAGCGCCACGACCTGCAATGAAAGGTCGACACCCTCGAGATCGACACGCGCGAGGCCGTCGGGAAGTCCTCGCGCCGCGAGCCGCAACGGCATGAGGCCGAGGCCGTGCCCCCGACGGACCCATTCCATCTGCATCGCCGGATCCTGAATTTCCGCCGCGACGATAAGACGATGCCGTTCGCCGCCCAAGCCGGAGAGGAGCGTCTGACGCGCGTCGCAAGGCTCGGGGCTGAGAACCCAAGGCGTGGGGCCCCGGGCGTCCGTGAGATGGGCGCCGGCCTGGGCTATGATGCAGAGACGTTCGGTGCCGAGCACTTCCGAGCCTTGATGACCGGCAGGCCGCAGAACGATCGCCATGTCGAGTTGACCGCGTTCGAACTGCTCGATGAGCTCCGCGCTCCAGCCGGTCTTGAGCCGCAACGATATTCTTGGAAACGGCACGGCCGCGCCGGCGACGGCGCCCGCAACGCTTGCATCGGACAAACCGTGCGCCAGACCGACACGCAGCACGCCCTGCGGCTCAGCGTCGGCGGCCGAGGATTTCAGCGCTTCCACCGAAGCCAGTATGTCTTTCGCGCGTGTCAGCACCTCCAATCCCGCCGCGGTCAGGCGCGGCGGCTTTTGCCGGCGATCGAGAAGTGTCGTTCCGAGCATGTCCTCCAGTCGCTGCATCTGGCGCGTGACGGCAGGCTGCGTCAGCGGCAGGCGCCGCGCCACTTTCTGGATCGAACCTTCCTCCGCGAAGAGGACGAGCGTGCGCAATTCCTCCAGCATTCCGTCAATGCTCCGAATGCATAATCATTCTGACTATTATGAATTTGAAATCATGGTTCCTGCAAGCGATTTTCCCTTCGACGGATTTGCAAAGGGAATGGAAGACCATGAAGGCAATCGAATTGCAGGCTCCCGGTGGCATCGACAATCTCAGAATGGTCGAGCGGCCGAAGCCTGAACCGGGCCGCCAGGAGATGATCATCAAGGTCAAGGCAACCGCGCTCAACTACCGTGACGTGGAGATCGCCCGTGGCAGCTACCACACCGCCTTTGCGCTCCCGCTGATACCGCTTTCGGACGGAGTGGGCGAAGTGGTCGCGGTTGGCGCCGAAGTGACCCGCTTCAAGGTCGGCGACCGCGTCTGCGGCACGTTCTGGCAGCGCTGGGTCGGCGGCAGTTTCGCCATGGCCGAGCCTGCCTATCAGCGTGGCGGCCCCATCGATGGTCTGCTCAGCGAGTTCGCGCGGCTGGACGAACAGGCGGCCGTGCCCGCGCCACCACATCTCAGCGATATCGAAGCGGCGACATTGCCTTGCGCCGCGGTCACGGCCTGGCATGCATTGTTCACCGAAGGGCGGTTGAAGCCGGGCGAGACCGTGCTCAGCCTGGGCACTGGTGGTGTCTCGCTGTTTGCGGTGCAGTTCGCCGCGGCGGCCGGCGCACGCGTCATCGTCACCTCAAGCAGCGACGGCAAGCTCGCCCGGGCGAAGGCGCTCGGCGCGCATGACGGCGTCAATTACCGCCGCGATCCGGACTGGGCGACGGCGGTCTTGACGCTGACCGGCGGACGAGGTGCCGACCACATCATCGAAGTCGGCGGGCCGCAAAGTTTCGACCAATCGCTGAAGGCCGCGGCGCGCGGCGCCCAGATCAATGTCATCGGCTATCTCGGCGGCAGCGACGGGGCGATCAATCCGCTGGACATCTTCCGACGCCAGGTCAGGGCGCGTGGCATACCTGTCGGTTCGCGCGAAACCTTCGAGGCAATGAACCGGGCACTTCTCGTGAACGGGCTGCGGCCGGTCATCGATCGGGTCTTTCCCTGGATGGAGGCGGCAGAGGCCTTCCGGCACCTCGAGCACGGGTCGCCTTTCGGCAAGGTCGTCCTGGATCACACGCAATGACCGGATGAGCTGGCCTCAGGGAAGGCGGTTCGCCTTCTGCAGGGCCTGCTTGGTCTGGTCGTCGCTCAGCCCTTGCAGGAAGTCGTCCATGTCGGGGTCGATGAGACCGGCACGGCGGGCGACGATGTACCAGGCGCCGGCGAGCACGAGGTCCGGGTCGGTGCCGATGCCTTGCATATAGAGTTTCGCCAGGCGGTTCTGGGCGGCGACATTGCCGCCCTCGGCAGCCTGCTTCGTCCAGCCGAAAGCCGATTTCAGGTCACGGGCGCCCCCGCGACCCTCGATCATCCAGGCGGCGAGATCGATCTGCGCGGTGTCATAGTTCTGCCGTGCGGCCTGCGCCAGGAAGCGCCTTGCCTGCGCATCGTCGCGCGGCTTGCCGCCAACGCCGTTGGCGTAGATCTGGGACATGGCGTACTGCGCGTCGGGGAGGCCGGTCGCGGCGGCGCGCTCATAATAGGAGACCGCTTTGGTCAGGCCGGCGTCGCCGGGATCCTGCTGGACCAGCATCTGCGCGAAATTGAACTGCGCCAGCTGGTTGCCGGCTTCGGCCGCGGCCTGCATCAGGGCATAGGCCTCTTTCGTGTCCTTCTTGACGTAACGGCCGTCGAGCAGCATCAGCGCGTACTGGAACTGTG
Organism: Mesorhizobium loti; assembly: GCF_013170705.1. Lineage (NCBI taxonomy): Bacteria > Pseudomonadati > Pseudomonadota > Alphaproteobacteria > Hyphomicrobiales > Phyllobacteriaceae > Mesorhizobium > Mesorhizobium loti. The sequence goes on from NZ_CP033334.1 coordinate 1,439,229, forward strand.
ATTCCGGCACGCCCTGTTCGGCGGCGGCGGCGTACCATTTGGCCGCCTCCGCTGTGTTGAGCGGCACGCCCAGCCCGCGCGACAGGATCTCGGCCACCAATGTCTGCGCCGCCGGGTCGCCATTTTTCGCGCGGACCAGCGCAAGGTTGTAGGCCGTCTTGTAGAGCCCGCGCTGGAAGGCGCCGTAGGCCGCGTCCGCCGGCTTGGCCCCGAAGCGGTCGGGATTGATGCTGTCGGCCGAGGGCAGCGGCGCCGGCTCCGCCGTGGTGGCGGGTTGCGGCAGCTGCTTTTCGATCGGCTTGTCGGTGTGCACGCCGGTTTCGGGCTTGGGCTGCGTCAAGGGAATCGTTTCGGCGGCGGCGGCCTGGATCATGACCGCTGCAAGCAAGGCCTGAAGGGGAAGCCTCACCGGAGCCACATCAGTCCTCGAAGCGCGGCGCGGTTTCGTCGAGCAGCGCATTGGCCCAGCTTATTGCCGCTTGCGGATCGACGCCATCGGCGAACACCGCGCTCGACAGCGCGACGAATTCGGCACCGGTGGCGGCCACTTCCTCGACAGAAGCCAGATCGGATCCGGCCATGACGATGCAGGGGATCTGGATCATTTGCGCCCACCACTCGCCCAGCGAGAGATTGCGCGGATGCGGCTCCGGCTTGTTGTCGTAGCCGAAGCGGCCGAAGAAGATGTAATCCGGCCTGACCTCACCGAGTTCCAGTGCGTCGTCCCGCTTCTTGGCGCCGCCGGCGCCGACCATCATCTTCGCCTGGAAATGTTCGATCGTTTCGGCGAGTTCGGCCTTGGACGCCTCGACATGGATGCCGTCGGCCTGGACACGGCCCGCGATGCGGGTGTCGCCGGCGATGATCACGGCCACGCCCGCGGCCTGGGCCGTCGGCACGATCTGCTCGGCAAAAGCCTGGAAGGAGGCCTCGTCCATGCCGTTCTCGGGCAGGATCAGCGAGGCGACGTCGCCGCCGTCGAATGCGGCGGCGATGCGGGCGGCCGGCACGCCGGGCGGCGCGATCAGCACGATGCGGCAACGATTTGGGGGTGTGGCGTCGTTCATGGTTCTTCGATCCCGGGTTTCGCCTATGCCGGGCGAAGATGGTTGGATTGCGGCATAGAGCAAACTGCCCGCTTTGAACAGGCGGGCAGCCGGGATGGCGATTTTTGCCGGCGGGGAGCCAGCGGGCGGACCCTACTCGATCGGCTGGGGGCTCGTGACGCGCGGTTTCGGCTTCCACAAAGACCAGCCGAGATTCATGCCGGCCGCGGCGATCAGGATGGCTGCGGCACCGACGACCTGGCTCGGATGCAGCCGGTGGCCGAAGGCGATGACGTCGACCAGGATTGCGACGACCGGATAGATGAAGGACAGCGAGCCCTGCAGATGCGTCGGCAGCTTCTGGATGGCGCCGTACATCAATATGTACATCAGGCCGGTGTGGACGATGCCCAGCGTCGCCAGCATGGCCCAGCTCCACGGGTCGGTGAGAGGATGCGAAAGATTGGCGAAGGGGGCCAGCATGACGACGCCGACGCAGACCTGGATCAGCGCGATCAGATGCGGCGGCGTGCCCTTGAGCTTCTTGGTGACGATGGCCGCGACGGCCCAGAAGAAGGCCGCGGCCAGTGCCATCAGGATGCCAGCAAAATAGTTGGTGCCGACATCGCCGGCGTCAGGGGCGGCTTCGACGATCAGCACCATGCCGACGAAGGCTATTGTCAGCCAGGTCAGCTTGGCCAGCGTCAGCCGTTCGGCGAAGAAGAGCGCGCCGAACCCGACCAGCATGAAGGGCTGGGTGTTGTAGACGGCGGTGGCGATCGAGATCGAGGCGCGCGAGAAGGCGCCGAACAGAAGCAGCCAGTTGACGACGATGGCCGCGCCGCCAAGCGCGGCCAGGCCGATGATGCGCAGGGGCGGCCTGTCGCGCAGCAAGCCGAGCGAAGTGCAGATGACAAGCAGGGTCGCCGCGCCGAACGCGCAGCGCCAGAACACGACGTCCATGATCGGCTGGCCGGACATGATGACGAACCATCCGATCGTGCCCAGGATCGCCATTGCGGCCGACATTTCGACCGTGCCGCGTACCATATCGTTCATGATAGACCTCTGAGCCCGTTGAGGCGTCATAATCTCATGCGAGGTGCCAGCTTTCCATCTTGGAGAAAAGGTCGTATCCAGAGATGGCCTAATTATATTAGGCTGCTGCCGCGAATCTGTGAGAAATCTGAAATGCTGGACGATCTCGACCGAAACCTCCTCGAAATCCTGGTGCGCGATGCACGGACCTCGCTGAAGGACCTGGCTGCCCAGGTCGGGCTGTCGTCGCCGAGCGTTTCGGAGCGGCTACGGCGGCTCGAGGAGCGCGGCGTCATCCGGGCGTTCACCGTCGAGATCGATCCTCTGGCGCTCGGCTATACGCTGCAGGCGATCGTGCGCATCAAGCCTTTGCCGGGCAAGCTGCACATCGTCCAGAAATTGATCGAGGAGATCGCCGAGTTTGGCGAATGCGACAAGGTGACGGGTGACGACTGTTTCGTCGCCCGTCTGTTCGTGCGCTCCATCGGCGAGCTCGACGGCATTCTCGACCGCATTGCCGACAAGGCCGAGACAAGCACCGCCATCATCAAGGCGCAGCCGATCCGGCGGCGGCCGCCACCGCTCGGGGTACCGGCCTGATCGTCTTGACTCCGCAAGGCCGGGGTGGGAATGCGCGGCTTGTCCACCAAATGTCGGTCTTCCGCCAGATGATTGGCTGAGAGACGAGGAAGAAAACATGGCGCAAAATATCTACGACCAGCCGGAGTTCTTCGCGGGCTACAGCCAGCTTGGCCGGTCGATCGAAGGCCTGGACGGTGCCGCCGAATGGCCGGCGCTGCGCGCGATGCTCCCTGAAGTCGGCGGCCTGCGGATCGTCGACCTCGGCTGCGGTTTCGGCTGGTTCTGCCGCTGGGCGCATGAGCACGGAGCGAGCCACGTCCTTGGGCTAGACCTGTCGGAGAAGATGCTGGCCCGGGCAAGAGCCGTCGGCCCGGACACCGGCATCGCCTATGAGCGGGCCGACCTCGACCATCTCAGCCTGCCGCCAGGCGGATTCGATCTCGTCTACAGCTCGCTTGCCCTGCACTATGTGGAGGATGTGGCGCGCCTGTTCAGCATGGTGCACCAGGCCTTGTCGCCCGGCGGGCATTTCGTCTTCTCCACCGAACATCCGATCTACATGGCCCCGACCAGGCCCGGCTGGGTGATCGACGCCGAGGGCCGCAGGACATGGCCTGTCGATCGCTATCTGGTGGAAGGTCCGCGCGAAACAGACTGGCTGGCCAAGGGCGTGGTGAAACACCACCGCACCATCGGCACGACGCTCAACGCGCTGATCAAGTCCGGCTTCACGATCGGGCATGTCGAGGAATTCCGGCCCACGGATGCGCAGGTCGCGGCCAGGCCCGAACTGGCCGAAGAACTCGAGCGGCCGATGTTCCTGCTGGTCTCGGCGCGTCGATAGGGTCGATAGGATAGTCGAAAGGACAAGGCGCTGCTGGCCAGACGCGCCATGTCTGGATTTGCTGTCGCTCCGCTGAAGATTCTGAGCTATTCAGGCGGCGACGCACTTTCCCTCCAGACCAGTCCCTCCCATGTCAGGCCTGCTTCTCGATCCGTGGTTCTATGCGGCCGCCGTTCCGGCGGTCATCCTGGTCGGCCTGTCCAAGGGCGGTTTCGGCGGCGCTGTCGGTTTCGTCGGCGTGCCGCTGATGGCGCTGACCATTCCGCCGGTGCAAGCGGCCGCCATCCTGCTGCCAATCCTGTGCCTGATGGACATTGTCTCGGTGTGGACGTGGTGGGGCGTCTACGACCGCAAGATGCTGGTCGATATGATGCCGGGCGCCGTCATCGGCATCGGGCTCGGCTGGCTGACGGCCGCGCTCGTCACCGAGGAGGCGGTGCGGCTCATCATCGGCGCCGTCGCCATCATCTTCGTGCTGCGCTGGCTTTACCTGCAGTTCCGCCACGGCTCCGACCATGCCGCCGAACCCAACCGCGTGGCCGCCGCGATCTGGGGCACGGTCGCCGGTTTCACCAGCTTCGTCGCCCATGTCGGTGGCCCGCCTTTCCAAGTCTATGCGCTGCCGATCCGCCTCGACCCGAAGGTGCTGTCGGGCACGGCCGCGATCTTCTTTGCCGCGACCAATGCGTTGAAGCTCATCCCCTACTTCGCGCTCGGCCAGTTCGACACCGCCAATCTGACGGCATCCGCCGTGCTGATGCCCCTGGCGCCGCTGTCGACCATCGCCGGCGCCTGGCTGGTGCGGCGCATGCGGCCGGAGATATTCTATCCCTTCACCTACGCGACCGTGGCCGTCGTGGCGGTCAAGCTGCTGTGGGACGGCCTCGCAGGCCTGATGTAGCAGGCGAGGCGGCCGCTCTCACCGTCAAGGGGTCAGGCGGCGCTGGGCACGAGGCGACGGTTGCCGCCAAGGGCCAGCATGGCGCCGACTGCCATGACAAGCGCCATGCCGGCGAGGATGCCGATGTCATGCGTGGTCGGCTTGAGCACCATGTCGGCGACGATCACCAGCATCACCGCATAGTCAAATCGCGCCGCGCTCATCATGCGCTGGCCGATGGCAAGCACGGCCGGCGTGACGCCGTCCCTGGCGATCATCGCGCCCATGCGCTCGCCGGTCGGCTTGAAGATGAACATGCCGATCGAGAAGGTCGTGGCGTAGCCGACCAGGCCGATGATGACCCACAGGTCGGAAAAGCCGACCCAGAAGCCGCACATGATGACGCCGAAGATCAGGGTGAGCATCGACATCGGCGCGAAGAAACACCCGCCCAACCGCCCGCTGGCACGCATCGCCTGAAGCTTGTCCTCGACATGACCGGCGCGCTCGGCAAGCACGCCGAGCAGGAACAGCACGAAGCCGCCTCCGACCCACAAGATGGCCGAGACGATGTGGAGAAATTTGACGATCGAATACCAGTCCATCGGTTGCTCCTGGGGTATTTCTGGTGGTTTTCGCGGCGGAGCGGATATCCGCCAGCCGTCAGAGGAGCGGGCGTTTAGCGTGGCGCCTGTTTCGGAACGATGTCGCGAAGAGACAGCTTTTGTTTCGGCGGTTTTCGGCCGGCACCGGTTCTCGACATAGGCCGATGCGCGGCTTCATTTTCTGCTATCGTGGGAAGTGCGGGAAGGGGCGGCGCGACATCGTCCAGAAACATTGCCGATGCTAGTGCGCCGAGCCGGAAGCCCGGTGGCGACGGAAATCGCCTGACGATCAACCCATTCCCGAAAACGGGAAAAGGCATTTCGAGGGGACAAGCATGCAAGGGGTAGCACGGAATTTCTTCACGCTGGCCATCATCTATTCGTTGTGCGGGATGGCGCTCGGCATTCACATGGCCATCAGCGAAGACCACGGCCAGATGCCGACCCACGCCCATACGATGGTGGCCGGCTGGCTGATGTCGGCGGTCTTCGCCTTCTTCTACCATCTGTTTCCGGCTGTCGCGCAAAAGACGATCGCCGTCGTTCACTTCTGGCTGACGGCAATCAGCGGGATCGGGCTCATGATCGGCCTCTACATCCTGCTTGCCGGCAATCCGGCGATCGAGCCGCTGCTGGGGATCGCTTCGATCGGCTTCTATGCAGGCATGCTCCTGTTTGCCTTCATCTCCTTGCCGGTGGTCTGGAAGAAGGCCTGAGCAGAGCCGGATGCGGACTTCCGGCCTGTGCTGTTACGGCACAGGAACCGGGTGTTCGATCAAAAAACTTAGGGGCCGTTAAAGGTTCATTAAGCTTTACAGGCGTTTACTATGCGTATCCAGTGATCTGGATTCTTACCGAGTGGTTGGAGCCACTTTGTTTGACGCCTCCCTGTTAAACTCCTGAGAGCCGCCTTATCCGCGGCTCTTTTTTTGTCCGCATTCCGGCGGTACCCCGCGCGGCGGATGGCTGTTAACCTTCTGTTAAACATGTGCTTGCCTTCACCCCCGGCGAAGCGCATTTTCAAGCTTCAGTTATATAGGGTGCCGGGTGTATCGGCAGTGAACCGAATCGGCCGGTCGCAAGTGCAGGGGCGTATCAATGAACGAGCCTTCGAAGGGCAGCGCGAAAACCGTGAAGCTGGCGGAACGCCGGGTTTTTTCGCACTCCTTCAAACCGCTTTACCAGGAAGGCATGGGACTGGTCGAACAGGCGGCGGAATATCTTGATGGGAAGGGCCGCGCCGAGGCCAAGAAACTGTCGCGGCTGGCGGCCACGCTCTACGCGGCCGAATCGATGCGGCTGACCACCAGGCTGATGCAGGTCGCCTCCTGGTTGCTTTTGCAGCGCGCGGCGAATTCGGGTGAAATGACCCGGGACCAGGTCGCGTCGGAAAAGTCCAAGGTCCGCCTCGATACCGCTTCCGCGCATGACGAAGCCGCCGGCTGGGCCGAACTGCCCGAGGATTTCCTCGACCTCGTCAGCCGCTCGCTTCGCCTGCAGGCACTGGTGCGCCGCATGGATGACGAAATCTACGGCGACGGCGCCGTGGTCGACATGCAGCCGTTGAGCCGCCGGCCCAATCCGGTTTCGGATCAGATCAGCCTGCTCAATACGGCGTTCGCCCGCAACTAGGCGACTTCGGAAATTTTCCGGCTCGACAGGCCGCTGTTTCCGGTTTGTTCACATTTCGCTGGCATCGCTGTCCGCCCAGGGGGTAAAGTCACCGGATGGGGGACGCGATTCGCATCATTGGCATCGATCCGGGGCTCAGGCGCACCGGCTGGGGCATCGTCGAGAGCCTCGGCAATTCGTTGCGCTTCGTTGCCTCGGGCACCGTGCGCTCCGAGGACAAGGCGGCGCTGGCGACGCGGCTTTGCCAATTGCATGACGGGCTCGCCGAAGTCCTGCATGCGGCCATGCCGCATGAGGCGGCCGTCGAACAGACCTTCGTCAACAAGGATGCCGTGGCGACGCTGAAGCTTGGCCAGGCACGCGGCATCGCCATGCTGGTGCCGGCGCGGGCCGGCCTCGTCGTCGCCGAATACGCGCCCAATGCGGTCAAGAAGGCCGTGATCGGCGTCGGCCATGGCGACAAGAAGCAGATCCACATGATGGTGAAGGTGCTGCTGCCGAAGGCGACCTTCGATACAGAACATGCCGCCGACGCGCTGGCCATCGCGATCTGCCACGCGCATCACCGGCAGAGCGCCGCCTATCGGATGGCGCTTGCGTCATGAGAGGCTGCTGGAAATGATCGGCAAGCTCAAGGGCACGCTGGATGAGATCGACGAGGATCATTGCCTCGTCGATGTGCACGGCGTCGGGTACGTCGCCTATTGTTCGGCGCGCACGCTGGCCGCCCTGCCTTCGCCCGGCGAGGCGGTGGTGCTGTTCATCGAGACCTATGTGCGCGAGGACATGATCCGGCTTTACGGCTTCCAGTCGGCGCTCGAGCGCGAATGGTTCCGGCTGTTGATGAGCAATGTGCAAGGCGTCGGTGCCAAGGTGGCGCTGGCCATCCTGTCGACATTGGCGCCGGCCGACCTCGCCAATGCGATCGCGCTGCGCGACATCGCCATGGTTTCGCGCGCCCCAGGCGTCGGCAAGAAGGTGGCCGAGCGCATCGTCACCGAGTTGAAGAACAAGGCGCCGGCCTATGCGGGTTCGGCCTCCGGGACCATCGGCCTGAAGCAGGAGCTCGGCGAAGGCGTGGCAGCCGCGCCGATCACCGACGCGGTCTCGGCACTGGTCAATCTCGGCTATTCGCGCGACACCGCGGCCAATGCGGTTGCCGCGGCGTTGAAGACGGCGGGCGAGGACGCGGATGCCTCGAAGCTGATCCGCTTCGGGCTGAAGGAATTGGCGCGGTGAGGGCTCGCTTGCCCGGTCCTCTGCCTTATGCGAGGAAGGCAGCATGAGCCTGTCGCCCCGTCTCATTGCTCCGGAAAAACGCGGCGAGGACGCCGACCAGACCTTGCGGCCGCAAACGCTTGCCGACTTTGTCGGCCAGGCGGCGGTGCGGGCCAATCTCAAGGTCTTCATCGAGGCCGCCAAGGGCCGCAACGAGGCGCTTGACCACGTGCTGTTCGTCGGGCCGCCGGGGCTGGGCAAGACGACGCTGGCACAGATCATGGCGCGCGAACTCGGCGTCAATTTCCGTTCGACCTCCGGCCCGGTCATCGCCAAGGCCGGCGATCTTGCCGCGCTGCTTACCAATCTCGAGGAAGGCGACGTGCTGTTCATCGACGAGATCCACCGGCTGAACCCGGCGGTGGAGGAAATCCTCTATCCGGCGATGGAGGATTTCCAGCTCGACCTGATCATCGGCGAGGGCCCGGCGGCGCGTTCGGTCAAGATCGACCTTGCCCGTTTCACCTTGGTCGCCGCCACCACGCGGCTTGGCCTGCTCACCAATCCTCTGCGCGACCGGTTCGGCATTCCGGTGCGGCTCAATTTCTACACGGTCGAGGAGCTGGAGCAGATCGTGCGGCGCGGCGCGCGCATCCTGCAGATGCCGCTCGGTGACGATGGCGCGCTGGAGATCGCGCGGCGCGCGCGCGGCACGCCGCGTATCGCCGGACGGCTGTTGCGCCGCGTGCGCGATTTCGCCTCGGTCGCCGGCGACGGTCATGTCGACCGCCTGATCGCCGACGAGGCGCTGACACGGCTGGAGGTCGACGCGCTCGGGCTCGACGCGCTCGACCGCCGCTACCTCTCCATGATCGCCCGCAATTTCGGCGGTGGACCGGTCGGCATCGAGACGATCGCGGCCGGCCTGTCGGAGCCGCGCGACGCCATCGAGGACATCATCGAGCCCTATCTGATCCAGCAGGGCTTCATCCAGCGCACGCCGCGCGGCCGCATGCTGACGGCCAATGCATGGCGCCATCTCGGTCTCGATGCGCCGAAGGACCTGGCGCAGCAGCAGATCAACCTGTTCCAGGAAGAGTAGGTACGCAGGCGCTGGTTCCCGGACCAGTGATCAAGCATGCGTGAATGCGCAAAATCTGCTCGCCTTTGCCGATTTGCCGGCGCAATCGTGGATTTTATCGGCACTGTCTCGCGGCATGCCGCCGCGATCCATGTGCCGGAGCCACTGAATGATAAGCAGACGCGGGTTCCTGCGCTTCATCGGCGGGTCTTTCCTGACGGCTGTCGCGCTTGGCGCCTACGCGGCCGGCATCGAGCCGATGCTGCTGGCGCATGTGAAGCGCTACGCGCTGACGCCGCCGCACTGGCCTGATGGCCTGAAGCTGCGGGTCGTGGCATTTGCCGACATCCATGCCTGCCGGCCCTGGATGACGCAGGAACGAATTGCCTCGCTCGTTGACGATGCGAACGCGTTACAGCCCGACCTGATCTTGCTGCTTGGCGACTATATTGCGGGCATGCCGCTGGTGACGGGGCCGGTTACGCCGTCGCAATGGGCGTCCGCGCTGTCGGGCCTCAAGGCGCCGCTCGGCGTGCTGTCGATCCTTGGCAATCACGATTGGTGGAGCGATGGCTTCGCGCAGCGCGCCGGAGCCGGGCCGATCATAGCACGCAAGGCCTTGGAGAAAGTCGGCATCCCGGTGCTGGAGAACGATGTCGTGCGCCTGGAGAAGGATGGTCATGGCGTCTGGATCGCCGGTCTGGCCGACCAGCTGGCGTTGTTGCCGGCCAGGAGGGGCGACCCGTGCAAGGGGCTCGACGATCTCGACGGCACGCTGGCCAAGGTCGGTGACAGCGCGCCGATCATCCTGCTCGCCCATGAGCCTGATATTTTTCCGACCGTGCCATGGCGCGTTTCGCTGACCCTGTCGGGCCATACCCATGGCGGGCAGGTGCGGCTGTTCGGCTATTCGCCCGTCGTGCCGTCGCGTTTCGGCAATCGCTACGCCTATGGTCATGTTGTCGAGAACGACCGCAATCTGATCGTCTCGGGTGGGCTCGGCTTCAGCATCCTGCCGGTGCGTTTCGGCATGAGGCCGGAAATCCTGCAGATCGACCTCGGTTGATTTGAATACAGCTCTTTGTTTCCCGGAACTGCTCTAGTGAAGTGACCGGATCACGTCGATCACGTCCGGCTCGGCCTTGTCGCCGTTGAAGGCGTCGACGATGCCGAAGGCGCCACCATAACTCCACACCGACCATGAGAAACCATGCGCCTCGGCGCGCGCGATCATGTCCTTGACATAGGCGGCGCGGTATTCGGCCGGCATCACATAGGCATTGCCGTATTCCTGGCGGATCATGCCGAACTCGCCCAGGGTGATGTTTTCCGGCTTGATGCCGTTGGCCTTGGCCCACGCCTCGACCTTGTTGAATGGCGCGTCCATCAGGCCAACCAGCTTGGCGGGACTGTCCATGCTCGCGACCTGCTCGTCGAGATAGGCAAGCAGGCCGCTCCGCCGCGTCCACGGCGCCTCGGCCTTGATGCGGGCGCGGATCGTGTCCAGCGTCACGTCGAGCCGCGCCTTGGGCACCGACGTCAGCGGATAGGGCAGGCCGGTCACATAGGGGATGAAGTCGCCGGCCCAGGTCGCGCCCTGATGGGTGAGCAGGAATGGATCATAGGAATGGAAGGTCCAGATGACGTTGTCGTCAGGGATCGCCTTGGGATCGATCTTCTCCAGCGACGAGGCGGCGGAATAGCAGGCGCCGGTCAGAACCAGGGTCAGCTTCGTCGCCGACGATCGCGCCGCGGCGAACAATTTCCGTTGGCGGTCCGGCCAGAGGCTGGTGCCCGCGCTGTCACAGTCGACGATCGGTTCGTTCATCAGCTCGAAGGCAACCTTTTCAGGGTCCTCCCCGGCCAGGGTGCGTGCCATCGTGCGTATCGTGTCGACGTAGCTGTCGAAAGTCCGCGGATCGTCCATCACCTGCGCCATGCCGATCTTGCGGCTGCCGCCGGCCGGGATCAGGTGCATGTCGACGATCACCTTGAGGCCGGCGCGGTTGATCATGCGCACCGAGTCCAGCACGCTGGCGTAGAGGTCGTCGCGCAGCGCCGTTGTCTGGTCGGACAGGAAAGGCGAGGGGTCGACCGGCATGCGCAGGAAATCGAAGCCCGCTTCCTTCAGCGCCTTGAGGTCATCCTCCTGAAGGAATTTGCGCCATTCCGGATAAGGCAGTATGGCCTTGGCATCTCTCCACCGGTCCTCGCCGGGCCAGGTGACCCATTGGTCGAGGTTGAGGCCGCGCTTCATCGAGAAGGTCGCGGCCTGGCCGGGCACCGCCAAGGCCGACAGCATCAGCAGCACCGCCATCAAACTCTTGATCATCGCCGTCAACAGTGCCATCCGATGTCAGATCAGGATGACGTTTGGTTGAAACCGTCTTCCTGATCTATTTCTTTCTGGAGCATGGTCTCTGGACAGACAGAAAACCGTTTGCCCGAGGTCACGCGCGGAACTGGTGCCTCGCCGCGACTGAAAAAGGAAGCGCAATGGGCGATCATGGTGAATCAGTGACGCTGCTGGCCGGCCTTTCCGGCGCGCTGACGGCGTTTGGCCACCGGCTGATGGCGCGGGTCTACTATGCCGACACCGATTTCTCGGGTGTCGTCTATCACGCGCGCTATCTCGAATTCCTCGAGCGCGGCCGCTCCGATTATCTCAGGCTCACCGGCGTGCATCACACGGAACTCGCCGACGGCAAGCATGGCGAGAAGATCGTCTGGGTGGTGCGCCGCATGGAGATCGACTTCCGCGTCCCCGCCCGCATCGACGACATCTTGACCATCGACACCCGCACCGACGCCATTTCCGGCGCGCGCATCTTCATGGCGCAGCAGCTCAAGCGCGGCGACGAGGTGCTGGTCGAAGCCAGGGTCGAGGCGGCGATCATCGGCGAGAATGGCCGGCCGCGGCGCTTTCCCAAGGAATGGGTGGCAGCGTTCATGCCAAGGTCTCGTGCTTCAGCTGATTGAAATAGTATGACAGTGTCATACCTTGTGCTACAAGGGTAACACAAGGAAGGCAGTAGCCATGAGAACCAGCAAACCCATAAGCGTGACGCTCGGACGCCAGCAGAGCAGCCTCGACGCCCGCTTGGCGTCGGGGGCGTACGAGTCCGCCAGCGAAGTCATGCGTGCCGCGCTTCGCGCCCTTGACCGCGAGGAGCAGGTCATCATCGCCATCATGCGAGCCAAGGTGCAGGAAGCTCTGGACGATTCGCGCCCGGATATCCCGGCCGAGGATGTGTTCAAGGCATTGCGCCAGCACCATGCGGACCGCATGAAGGTCGCCAAGCGTGAGGCATAAGGTCGTTTTCAGACCCTCGACGCGTTCCGACCTCTTTGCCATTTACAACTATATCGAAAAGGAAAGCGGTGCCGCGCGTGCCGGTGGCTACATCGATCGCATCGAGGCGGCGTGCATGGCGCTATCCACGTTCCCGGAACGTGGCATCGTTCGCGATGCCATCGGATCCGGAATCCGTGTCGTCGGCTTTTAACGGCGCGCGTCGATCCTCTTCCGGGTCCACGAAGAGCGGGTTCTCATCCTGCGTATCCTTTATGGCGGGCAGGATTACCCCACCCACGTGGACGAAACGGACTCCTAGCCTGCGGAAGTGCGTCGGCTCCGCCGCTGGGCGCGGCAATGCGCCGCGCCTTATTCACTAACCCATCCTTAACCATAACGGTTCATGAAGAGATTGGTGAAGATCGGCGCAATCCGGCGCCTTCCTTTCACCAATATTTGCCCTGAAAAGGCCGACAACGGCACGGTTTGGGGTGTCCGGTAGCTGCGTGCGAACCGACCACAAGGGATGCCATGGGCCAGCCGCCAGCTTCGCCCGGAAAATCTTAAGGACGTAACGATGGAAAATATCGCACTCGCCGATCCGGGCGCGCAATTGTCGATTTGGTCGCTGTTCATGCAGGCCAGCTGGGTGGTCAAGCTGGTCATGATCGGGCTGCTTTGCGCCTCGGTCTGGACCTGGGCGATCATCATCGACAAGCTGGTTGCCTATGGCCGCATGCGGCTGGCGCTGAACCGCTTCGAGCAGGTCTTCTGGTCCGGGCAATCGCTGGAGGAGCTCTACCGCACGCTCGCCGACCGCAAGACGTCAGGCATGGGCGCCATTTTCGTCGCCGCCATGCGCGAATGGAAGAAGAGCTTCGAGAAGGGCGCCAAGACGCCGCTCGGCCTGCAGACCCGCATCGACAAGGCGATGGACCTGGCTCTGACCCGCGAGATGGAGAAGCTGGAGGGGCGCCTCGGCTTCCTCGCCACCACCGGTTCGGCCGCCCCCTTCATCGGCCTGTTCGGCACCGTGATCGGCATCATGACCTCGTTCCAGGCCATTGCCGGCTCCAAGAACACCAGCCTCGCGGTTGTCGCGCCCGGCATCGCCGAGGCGTTGCTGGCGACGGCGATCGGCCTGCTCGCAGCCATCCCGGCCGTCATTGCCTACAACAAGCTGTCATCCGATGCGAGCAAGCTCGCGGTGCGCATGGAAGGGTTCTCCGACGAGTTCTCCGCCATACTCTCGCGCCAAATCGATGAAAAAGTCGCGCCGAAGGCCTGAGGAGTAACTAATGGGTATGTCCGTAGGCATGTCGGGACGCGGCGGGCGCGGCCACAGGCGGCGCGGCCGCCACCATGGGCTGATGTCGGAGATCAACGTCACGCCGATGGTGGACGTCATGCTGGTGCTGTTGATCATCTTCATGGTCGCGGCGCCGATGCTCACGGTCGGCGTGCCGATCGACCTGCCCGACACACAGGCCAAGGCCATGAATGCCGACACGCAGCCGATCACCGTCTCGATCAATGCCGCCGGCCAGATCTATCTCCAGGAAACCGAGATCCCGATCGAGGACCTGGTGGCCAAGCTGCAGGCGATCTCCAAGACCGGCTATGAGGAACGCATCTTCATCCGTGGCGACAAGGCCACCGACTATGGCACGGCGATGAAGGTGATGGCCCGTATTTCGGCTGCCGGCTACAAGAATATCGGCCTGGTTTCGCTGCAGGAACAGGATCAATAGACGCGAGATGAAGACCGGCCTCACCACATCGGTGATACTGCATACGGCGGTGCTGGCCTTCGGCCTGTTCACCCTGTCGGCGCCGGCCGCGCTGCCGTCCGCCGACGTGGAGTCGGTAGCGGTCGACATCGTGCCGATGGAAGCCATTGCGCAGACCTTGCAGGGCGACAAGAAGGCCGTGATGCATGAAAAGCCGGCGCCGCTGCCGACGCAGCGTCCCGACATCGTGCCGGCCGCCCAGAAGGTTGGCGAAAACAGCGTCGACACCGACAAGCCGATAACGCCGGAGGCCAAGCCGAAGCCCGTCGACACGACCTCGGCTCCGCCGCCCGCGCCGACGCCGAAGGAAATCCCGAAGACCGAGGACGTGCCGAAGCCGCAGGAAAAGCCCAAACCCACTCCGGCGACGGAGGTGGCGCCGGCGCCGCAGCCCAAGGAAGAAGTGAAGCCCGAGCCGGTCAAGCAGACGGAGCCCAAGCCGACGCCGGCCAAGCCGGCACCGACCCCGCCGCCGCAGGACAAGACCGCGGCAATAGATCCGACCCCCGTGGTCAAGCCGGATGCCGTCGCCGAGGCCATAGCCAAGGATCCGCCTACCGAAGAGACGCAATTGCCGAGCTCGGCCCCGGCGCCGGAAGCGCGGCCGAAGCCGCAGCCGGCACCGGCTGAAAGCGCCAAGGCGCCAGATCGCAAGAATGCCGACAAGCCGGTCAAGGAAGCGTCGTCGAAACCGAAATCCGACGACAAGCAGTTCAACGCCAACGAGATCTCCGCCCTGCTCGACAAGCAGAAGCCTTCCGGCGGCGGCGCCAAGCGCTCGACGCAACAGGCGTCGCTGGGCGGCGACAAGGATCAAGGCCAGAAGCTGTCGAAGTCGGAGCAGGGCGCGCTGGAAAGCCAGTTGGGCGGTTGCTGGACATTGCCGGTCGGGCTGGAAGGCTCGGAGAATTTCGTCGTCGTCGTGCGCTTCAACCTGGACAACTCGGGCAAGCTCGACGGTCGCCCATCGGTCGAAAAGTCGAGCGGCAACCGGCAGTTCGATGAAAGCGCGGTTCGCGCGGTTCAGAAATGCGACGTGGCCGGCCTGCAGGTTCCCGCCGGCAAGCAGGACATCTGGAACGACATCCGCGTCACGTTCGATCCAAGGGAGATGCTGGGCCTCTAGGCCCTGACATCCGAAAAAATCAGTATGAGAAGCGAGAAGACATGAAATCAATCCTCAAGCCGCTCCTGATGATAGCAGCCATGGCCATGGGCATGACGGCTGCCGGCACGCTGCCGGCGCTGGCGCTCGTCGAGCTCAACGTCAACAAGGGCAATGTCGAGCCGCTGCCGATCGCGATCACCGATTTCCAGGGCGGCGATGCGCTTGGCGCGCAGATTTCCCAGATCGTCACCGCCGACCTGAAGCGCTCCGGCCTGTTCGCGCCGATCGACAAGAGCGCCTTTATCGAGAAGATCACCAATCCGGATGCCGCACCCCGCTTCGACGACTGGAAGGTGATCAACGCGCAGGCGCTGGTCACCGGCAGCGTCAGCAAGGAAGCCGACGGCCGTATTCGCGCCCAGTACCGGCTTTGGGACACTTTTGCCGGCCAACAGATGGCGGGCGAGCAGTTCTTCGCCAATGACGCCAATCAGCGGCGCGTCGCCCACATCATCGCCGACGCCATCTACGAGCGGCTGACCGGCGAGAAGGGGTATTTCGACACGCGTGTGGTGTTCATCGACGAGTCCGGCGCCAAGAACGCGCGCAAGAAGCGCCTCGCCATCATGGACCAGGACGGCGCCAATGTCCGCTATCTCTCCGACGGCCGGTCGATCGTGCTGACGCCGCGTTTCTCGCCGAACCGGCAGGAAATCACCTATATGTCGTACGAAAGCGGCCAGCCGCGCGTCTATCTCCTGCAGATCGAGACCGGACAGCGCGAACTGGTAGGCAATTTCCCCGGCATGACGTTTGCGCCGCGCTTCTCGCCCGACGGCCAGAAGGTGATCATGAGCCTGCTGCGCGACGACGGCAATTCCAACATCTTCGCCATGGACCTGCGCAGCCGCTCGACGACGCGGCTGACCAACTCGACCGCCATCGACACCTCGCCCTCCTATTCGCCCGACGGCAGCAAGGTGGTGTTCACCTCCGACCGTGGCGGCCGCGCGCAGATCTATGTCATGGGCGCCGACGGCTCGGGCCAGACCCGCATTTCCTTCGGCGATGGCGTCTACTCGACGCCGGTGTGGTCGCCGCGCGGCGATCTCATCGCCTTCACCAAGCAGACCGGCGGCGAATTCCAGATCGGTGTCATGAAGACCGACGGTTCGGGCGAGCGCATCCTGTCGTCCGGCTTCCAGCAGGAAGGGCCGACCTGGGCGCCGAATGGCCGCGTCTTGATGTTCTTCCGCGACGCCAATGGCGGACCGAAACTGGTTTCGGTCGATCTTACCGGCCGCAACGAACAGCCCATCCCGACCGCGAACTTCGCGTCCGACCCGGCCTGGTCGCCGCTGCTGGAATAAGAGTCGGCTGAATTGCCACATGATGGAAGGGGCCGTTTCGGCCCCTTTTCCACGTATTGGTCGCGTTTTGGCCGCATTTCCGCCTAGGCTCCGCGCCAACTGTGGCCCGGATCAAACAGGTTGCGGACGGGCAGCTAAACCAATTTTTAACCGTGTTTCTTGAATGCCGGTTAACCCAAACGTGGTTACTGGGTGATCAACGAAATCACTCGAATACGATCACTCGCAATACGAAGGAGAGGCGGCATGGGCCGTATCGCAGCACTTACCACAAACCCGGTCATGATCGCGCTGGTGGCGATGCTCGCCATCACCGGTTGCGCCTCGAAGAAGACCCCGAACAACGCGGCAGACCTTGGCCTCAACGGTGCCGGCGCGGCAACGCCAGGTTCCGCGCAGGACTTCACCGTCAATATCGGCGACCGCATCTTCTTCGATACGGACTCGACCTCGATCAGGGCTGACGCACAGCAGACGCTTTCGCGCCAGGCGCAGTGGCTGAACAAGTACAAGCAGTACGCCATCGTCGTCGAAGGCCATGCCGACGAACGAGGCACGCGCGAATACAATCTGGCGCTCGGTGCCCGCCGCGCTGCCGCTACCCGCGACTTCCTGGTCTCCAAGGGTGTGGCTTCCAGCCGCCTGAAGACCATTTCCTACGGCAAGGAGCGTCCTGTCGCTGTCTGCGATGACATCTCCTGCTGGTCGCAGAACCGCCGCGCGGTCACCACGCTCAGCGGCGCCGGCTCCTGAGTCGGATACATCCGATCGGCGCGTTGCGAGATGCGCCGTCGAGCGACAAAAATACAACACACCCTTGCGAAAGGCGGCCCTCGGGTCGCCTTTTTCATGTCTAGACACCTGAAACAAAATTTGGCCGAAGTCTCGGGCCCTGCTATGAGCCGAGGGCGCTTGGCTGGTCCCACTCTGGTTGGAAGGCGCGAAAAGACTAACGACACACGGCGAGAGGCACATGCATTTGAGATCGGTTCTGAGCGGCACGCTTGCGCTGCTGCTCCTATCAGGCGTCACCGCCCCGGCTAGTGGCCTGGGGGCCAGCGGCACCGGGCAATCAACCGACAGCGGCTTTTCCTTCCATCTGCCCAGCATCGAGCTGCCCAGCCTTTTCGGTGAAAAGAAGAAGCCGGATCAGGTCCAGATGGTGCAGTCCGATCCTACTGCCGTCACCAGCCTGCAAGACCAGCTGCGGCAGATGAACGGAAAGATCGAGGAACTCAATTTCCAGGTCCTGCAGATGCAGGAGCAAATCCGCAAGCAGCAGGAAGACAACGAGTTCCGCTTCCAGCAGCTGGAAGGCGGCTCGCAGGGCGGACAGGCACCGGCGGCACCAAAGAAGAAGTCCGACGCCACCACCGACACCAACACCGACGTGGCTGCGGCCCCAGCAACCCAAGCGCCGGCTGATGCCGGCGCCGCCACCGGCAGCGATCAGTCGAGCGGCGGCAAGACGGTTGAGGATGTCATCGTCGAATCACCCGATGGCGATCCCGGCAAGGTGATCCCCGGCACGGGAGCGCCGGAAAAAACCTTTGGCTCCATCACCGTCGACAAGAACGGCAACGTGATCGATGCCGGTGGCAGCACACAGGCAACCGCCCCGGCGCAAGACACCGCCCCGGCCACCGGCGCACCGGCCAAGGCCGGCAAGTCCGGCGGCACGGTGGTTGCCGCACTGCCTTCGACCAAAGACCCGGAAGAACTCTACCGCAATTCCTACCAGTTCATCCTGTCGGGCGACTACAGCACCGCCGAACAGGGTTTTCGCGATCATATTTCCCGCTTCCCCCGCGATGCGAAGACGGCGGACGCGCATTACTGGCTGGGTGAATCGCTGCTTGGCCAGCAGAAATACCGCGACGCGGCCGAGGTGTTCCTCGCCGCCAGCAAGGACTATCCCAAGGCCAAGAAGGCACCCGACATGCTTTTGAAGCTCGGCGTGTCGCTGGTCGGCCTCAAGCAGCACGATGTCGCCTGCGCCACCTTCAGCGAGGTCGGCAAGCGCTACCCCGATATTTCCAATGCGCTCAAGGAACGGGTCAAGCAGGAGAAGGCCCTGGCTGCTTGCTGATTTTTCTCCCGCATGCCCTATTCCCGAAACCGGGACCACTTTTGGGCGACACGCGTTGATGCTCGAGACCGAGCCTGATCTTTCGACCAGACTTTTTTCGCATATCGATTTTACCCACGGCGCCGTGGTGGCCGTGTCCGGCGGCAGCGACTCGACCGCCCTGCTCCTGCTTCTCAAACAACATCTTGACCGAACCGCGCCCTCCGTGCGGCTGCTGGCCGTGACAGTCGACCATGGCCTTCGGCACGGTTCGGCGGCCGAGGCGCAAGCCGTGGCGAAGCTGTGCGCCGAGCGCGGCATTGCCCACCACACCATGGTCTGGGTCGGAAACAAACCATCGGCCGGCCTACCGGCGGCGGCGCGGGAAGCGCGCTATCGGCTGCTTGCAGAGGCGGCGCGCGCGCATGGCATCGGCCTGATTGTGACCGGCCATACGGCCGACGACCAGGCCGAGACGGTGCTGATGCGGCAGGCGCGGGATGAGCCCCGGGAGTTTGCCGAAACGGCAAGCCGTGGGCTTGCCGGCATGGCACCGGCCACCCTCTACGACTGGCGCGAATGGATCATTCGCCCGCTGCTGGGCACGCGGCGCTCGGCGCTTCGCGATTTCCTGCGGCGTGAACATGTCGGCTGGGCCGAGGATCCGACCAACATCGACGAGGCCTTCGAGCGGCCGCGAATGCGTGCCTCGCTTGCCGGTGACAGTTTCCGGCGTATGGACGATGCGTTGGCACTGGCCAACCAGGCGGCTGTCGAACGCAGGCGGCTTGGCGAAAGCGCCGCCGATCTGATCCGTCGTTTCGCCGGCCAGCCCGCCATCGGCCTTATCCGCCTCGATCCACGCCTGCTTTCGGCCGGCGTCGACCGGGCGGCCATCTATGCGTTGCGTATCTTGCTGGCCACAGCCGGAGGCGTCGCCTTTCTTCCGGACCAGGCGCGCAGCGAGGCTCTGTTCGGCCGGCTGAAGGCCGGATTCCTTTGCGCCACATTGTCGCGGACCGTGGTCGATTTCCGGCGCGCCGGCATCTTCCTGCGGCGCGAGGCAAGGGGATTGCCGCCCACCGCCGCGGCCATCGACAACACCATCTGGGACGGCCGCCGCCACATCACATTGGACGACAGTTCCGGCGCATTGTTGATCGCACCGTTGGGGAGCGCGGCGACGAGACGGCTGGCAGCCGCCAGGGAAGAGACACCGCAAAGCCTGATGCGCGCCGCGTCTGCCACTGAACCGAGCTTATGGCAAGCCGTTGAAAACGCTCGATCGCGAGGCGACGAGCCGGCCCGCCAAGGGTTTGCGGTGCGGCCGGTGGTTGCACCTTTTGCCCGCTTCCTGCCGTCCTTCGATCTGGCGCCGGCGCGGGCCGTCGCCGAACTGATCGGCGCGCCGCCACCTCCCGCCCCGCCTTTCAGCGGCCACAGTGCCGGCTGATGGTGGTCGAAAGCTTAACCCAGACGTGCTGTTCTGCTTGGCAAGGGGAGGCGCTCTCCCTATGTTAGGCCCAAGTTTCCTCTCATGATGCTGTCCGTCCGCGGACACCAACGGGACAATTGATGAATCCGAACTATCGCAACCTCGCGCTCTGGGCGATCATAGCGGTCCTGCTCATCGCTCTCTTCAATCTGTTCCAGACGCCGCAGACGCGTGGGGCTTCGAGCGATGTGCCTTATTCGCAGTTCCTGCAGGATGTCGCGGCCGGCCGGGTCAAGACGGTGACCATCGCGGGTGCCCGCATCACCGGTACCTACACCGACAATTCCAGCGGCTTCCAGACCTATTCGCCCGGCGATCCCCAGCTGGTGTCGCGGCTGCAGGACAAGAACGTCACCATCAACGCGCGGCCCGAGACCGACGGCTCCAATTCGCTGTTCGGCTACCTGATCTCGTGGCTGCCGATGATCCTGATCCTCGGCGTCTGGATATTCTTCATGCGCCAGATGCAGTCCGGCTCCGGTCGGGCCATGGGTTTTGGGAAGTCGAAGGCCAAGCTTTTGACGGAGGCGCATGGCCGCGTCACCTTCCAGGACGTCGCCGGCGTCGATGAAGCCAAGGAAGACCTGGAGGAGATCGTCGAGTTCCTGCGCGATCCGCAGAAGTTCCAGCGCCTCGGCGGCAAGATCCCACGCGGCGTGCTGCTTGTCGGCCCTCCGGGTACCGGCAAGACGCTGCTCGCCCGCTCGGTCGCCGGCGAAGCCAACGTGCCGTTCTTCACCATCTCCGGTTCGGACTTCGTCGAGATGTTCGTTGGCGTCGGCGCCAGCCGTGTCCGCGACATGTTCGACCAGGCAAAGAAGAATGCGCCCTGCATCATCTTCATCGACGAAATCGACGCCGTCGGTCGCCATCGCGGTGCCGGTCTCGGCGGCGGCAATGACGAACGCGAGCAGACACTGAACCAGTTGCTGGTCGAGATGGATGGTTTCGAATCCAACGAAAGCATCATCCTGATCGCGGCCACCAACCGTCCCGACGTGCTCGATCCGGCGCTGCTCAGGCCGGGCCGTTTCGACCGCCAGGTGGTGGTGCCGAACCCCGATATCGTCGGCCGCGAGAAGATCCTCAAGGTACATGTGCGCAACGTGCCGCTGGCGCCCAATGTCGACCTCAAGGTCGTCGCGCGCGGCACGCCGGGCTTCTCTGGTGCCGACCTGATGAACCTAGTCAACGAATCCGCGCTGATGGCGGCGCGGCGCAACAAGCGCCTTGTCACCATGGCCGAGTTCGAGGACGCCAAGGACAAGATCATGATGGGCGCCGAGCGACGCTCGTCGGCCATGACCCAGGCCGAGAAGGAGCTGACCGCCTATCACGAGGCCGGCCATGCCATCCTGGCGCTCAATGTGCCGTCGGCCGACCCGCTGCACAAGGCCACCATCATCCCGCGTGGCCGCGCGCTCGGCATGGTCATGCAGTTGCCGGAAGGCGACCGCTATTCGATGAGCTACAAGTACATGATCTCGCGTCTCGCCATCATGATGGGTGGCCGCGTCGCCGAGGAGTTCAAGTTCGGCAAGGAGAACATTACCTCGGGTGCGTCCTCGGACATCGAGCAGGCGACCAAGCTGGCGCGTGCCATGGTCACGCGCTGGGGCTTCTCCGACAAGCTCGGCCATGTCGCCTATGGCGACAACCAGGAAGAGGTGTTCCTCGGCCATTCGGTGGCGCGTACGCAGAACATCTCGGAAGAGACCGCGCAGATCATCGACGCCGAAGTGCGCCGCCTGATCGACGAGGCCTATTCGACGGCGAAGTCAATCCTGACCAAGAAGAAGAAGGAATGGATCGCGCTGGCGCAGGGCCTGCTCGAATACGAGACGCTGTCGGGCGACGAGATCAAGCAGCTGATCGCCGGCCAGAAGCCCGCGCGCGACCTCGGCGACGACACGCCGCCCAGCCGTGGGTCGGCGGTGCCGAAGTCCGGCGGTCGCCGCAAGAAGGGCCCCGAGCCCGAAGGCGGCATGGAACCGCAGCCGTCGAGCTGAGGTTCGCGCGAGAGAGACTGATCGAGAAACGCCGCGGCTTGGTCCGCGGCGTTTTTGTTTGGATTTCGACTCGTCAGCGATCTTGCGTCCAAAGCTTTGGCGATCGGGAGAAACCCGGGCTCAGCCGATCTCCCCCGTGGGGGGCCCAGTGGGGGAGATTGGCAGCGTCGCCGGCCGCGCGTCTCCCCAGCGCAGAATGGGATTCTTCCTGAAGCCGCCAACGGAAAGCCCGCGAACCTTGCGGCTCGCGGGCCTTTGATTTCTTCAGATGCCGCTGGCGATCAGCTCTTCAGCTTGGCATTGCACAGGCTGTAATAACCGCCGCCCTTCTGGATCCAGCGAAGGCCGTTCAACGTACCCGCCTCCTTGTTGCCGTGATAACCCTGCAGGCACGTCTTCATCCGTGCCTTCGCGGGCTTTTCGGTCTTGAACTCGGCGGCGAGGGTGGTCGGGAATGTCACGCCCGCCGGGGCTACGCTGGGGGCGACCGCCGCGCTGGTTTCCGTTTCCGGCGGCAGCGCGGTTTTGACCGTATCAGCGCTGACACTCTCCGCTGCTGGCGTGGCGCATTTCTCCTTGCGGAAAGCGGCCCAGTCCATGCCGTTCAGAGTGCCGCCTTCCTTGGCTGTCCGATAGGTCTCGCCGCATTCCTTCATCGTCAGTGCACTTGCAGGGGCGACGCCGCAAGCAACCAATACCGTCACAGCCAATACCGCCAATTTCAAACCACGCATAAGACCCTCCCTGGTTGATAACAAGTTTGGCGTCTCTTTGTATATGGTTTGTTCTTCATATGTTCAACCAGAATCTTTGCGGGGCAGCCAACTGTCGTTGTGCAGTGTGAGCGAATTGATGATGCCGACAGCTTCCGTGATATGGAGATGCGGGTAGGGTCGCGGGCGTCTTCGCGCGTAACAAAAAGCCCGCGCATCGCGAGATGCGCGGGCTTTCGTTCGGGGAAAATGGCTACGCGATCAGCCCTTCAGCTTGGCGTTGCACAGGCTGTAGAAGCCGCCGCCCTTCTGGATCCACTTCAGGCCGCCAAGCGCGTTGGCATCCTTGAGCACATAGTACTGGTCGAGGCAGGTATGCATGCGGCCCTTGCCGGGGGTCTCGCTGGCATACTTAGCCGAGATCGCGGACGGGAAGGTGACGCCCTTGGGCGCAACCGTCGTCGGCTTTGCCGGCTCGTTGGTGTAGTTCGCTTCGCTCGGAGCAGGCACGCTGTCGTCATCCGAGGCGGCGGCACCGCACTCGGCCTTGCGGAAGTCGTTCCACTTCTGGCCCTTCAACGTGTTCGCCGTTTTGGCCGCCTGGTACTTGGCGCTGCACTCGGCCATGGTCAGGCCCTTGCCGTCGGCGGCAGCAGCGGCCTTGGTGGTCGCCGGCTTGGTGGTGGCGGCGGCGGCGGATGCGCCGGCGGCGCACTCGGCCTTGCGGAAGTCGTTCCACTTCTGGCCGTTCAGCGTGCCGGCGGCCTTGGCCGCCTGGTACTTGGCGCTGCATTCCTTGGCCGTCAGGCCCTTGGCGGCGCTGTCGTCAGCGGCCGCTGCCTTGGCGGCCTTGGCCGGCTTGGTCTCGGCCGCCTTCTTCGTGTCGGCCGGCTTGGTGTCCGTGGTGGCAGCCGCGTCGGTGCCGCACTGCGCCTTGCGGAACTGGTTCCAGGTGGCGCCAGCAAGTGTCCCCGCGTCCTTGGCCGCGTTATATTTCGTGCTGCACTCGGCCATCGTCAGCGCGTTGGCTGGCGCAGCCAGGAACAACGTCACTACGGCGAGGCCGGTCAGAGTGGCAAGTCGGTGGATGAGCATAGCGTTTCTCCGTTGCTGCAGCCCATTATACGTCCCTGCGAATCAATAACGCTCAACGATCGGTTGCGCCAGATGCTAAGTGAGGTATATATCGCCGGAGGGCCGATCCTCCCGATAAGGTGATGAAATCATTGCCCCTTGCCGGGCTGGAAACAAGATTTTCCGCGTGCACCCGCGCCGAATAGCTCGCATAACTGGTATGTTGCAGTGCTACAGTTCCATCATGTTACGCTGGGCGTTCTTGTGTGCGGTGCACAACAAGGATTTTCTAAGGATTGGTAACATATAATCACACAATGTGATCATGGCGGACCTCCCAATTGTGGCATGAGACGCCGGCAAAGAACCGTCAGGGAATCTAACCAGCATGGCAGGGAATTACTTCGGCACGGACGGCATTCGCGGACGCGCCAACAAGTTTCCGATGACCGCCGAAATCGCCATGCGTGTCGGCATGGCTGCCGGCCTTTCTTTCCAGCGCGGCAGCCACCGCCATCGTGTCGTTCTCGGCAAGGACACCAGGCTTTCCGGCTACATGATCGAGAATGCCATGGTGGCCGGTCTTTGCGCCGCCGGCATGGATGTGTTCCTGCTCGGCCCGATTCCCACGCCGGCTGTCGCGATGCTGGTTCGTTCGCTGCGCGCCGATATCGGTGTCATGATCTCGGCATCGCACAACCCCTACTACGACAACGGCATCAAGCTGTTCGGACCAGACGGCTACAAGCTCTCCGACGAGATCGAAGAGCGCATCGAGAGCATGCTCGACAAGGATATCGAACTCTCACTCGCCGATTCCGACGGGCTTGGCCGGGCCAAGCGCGTCGACGGCGTGCATGACCGCTACATTGAATTCGCCAAGCGCACCTTGCCGCGCTCGATGTCGCTTTCGGGTCTGCGGATCGTCGTCGATTGCGCCAACGGCGCGGCCTACAAGGTGGCGCCCGAGGCGCTGTGGGAGCTTGGCGCCGAAGTCGTGGCCATCAACGTCGAGCCCAACGGCTTCAACATCAACAAGGAATGCGGCTCGACCCATCCGGCCGGCCTGCAGAAGAAGGTGCATGAAGTGCGCGCTGATATCGGCATCGCGCTCGATGGCGATGCCGACCGTGTCGTCATCGTCGACGAGAATGGCGCGATCGTCGATGGCGACCAGATCATGGCGCTGATCGCCGAGTCCTGGCACCAGAGCGGACGGCTTGCCGGCGGCGGCGTCGTGTCGACGGTGATGTCCAATCTCGGTCTCGAACGCTTCCTCGGCGACATGAAGTTGCAACTCCACCGCACCAAGGTCGGTGACCGCTACGTCGTTGAACATATGCGCGCCCATGGGCTCAATGTCGGCGGCGAGCAGTCGGGCCACATCGTGCTGTCGGATTTCTCGACCACCGGCGATGGCCTCGTGTCGGCGCTGCAGGTGCTGGCCTGCATCAAGCGGCAAGGCCGCCCGGTCAGCGAGTTGTCGAAGAAGTTCGAGCCGGTGCCGCAACTTCTGAAGAACGTTCGCATCGCCGGCGGCAAGCCGCTCGAGGAAGCTCCGGTCAAGGCCGCGATCGAGGATGCGCGCAACCGTCTCGGTAAGGCCGGCCGGCTGGTCATCCGTCCTTCCGGCACCGAGCCGCTGATCCGGGTCATGGCCGAGGGCGACGATCCGCAACTGGTCGAGGCCGTCGTCAACGACATCGTCGAAGTCATATCGGAAACCCGCAGCGCCGCCTGATTTCCGCCGCCCCCAGGGCGTCATAGCCGCCTCTGCCGCATACAGGCCCGCCTTCCGGCGGGCTTTCTTGTTGGCCGGAGAGCCGGTCTCCGGTTGTCGAAACTAGCTTCTGAATCCCTTGGATTTTAGCGATTCGTGGTTAATCGACAGGGTTAAACGCGTTTTAACTTTTGCAATTCATTATCCACGCCTGAAAGCCAATCTCATTCGGACGCGATCGCGTTACGAGGGTTCCTAGGGGTGACAAGCATGTTCAATACAGCAAGAAAGGCCCTGTTCGCGTTGCTGTTCGCGGGCCTTGCCTGGCCAGTGTTCGCAGCCGACCTGCCAGAGCCGCAGGTCGAAGAAGCGCCGCCGCCCGTCTACGAGCAGCCGGTCGACGTCGGCGGCTGGTATATCCGCGGCGATATCGACTATCACAAGTCGAATCTGTCCGGCATCGACTATATGACCTATACCGTCGACCCCTGTAATTGTACGGTGACGCCGGGCAGCAAGAGCTTCGACTATGGCAAGCTCAAGGGCGGCTTCTCGCTCGGCGCCGGCGTAGGCTACAAGATCAACGATCACTTCCGCACCGATTTGACCGCCGACTACTGGTTCAAGTCGAATTTCAGCGGTCAGACAACGGGCACGGCTGGCGGTTCGCCAGTCTTGGTCTCGTCGGCTGAGTCGTCGAAAATGAGTGCCCTTTTGCTGCTTGCCAACGCCTATGTCGACATCGGTACCTGGCACGGCATCACGCCCTATGTAGGCGCTGGCATCGGCGGCGCGCGTGTCAAGTGGGATACTGTCTATGACCCGACCCCGGGCGCTACCGAGCGCAATACCGGTGCATCCAACTGGCGTTTCGCCTACGCCTTGATGGCCGGCGCGTCCTACTGCCTGACCGACAAGGTCATCCTCGATGCCGGCTATCGCTTCTCCCATATCCAGGGTGGCCGCATGTTCGAGTGGGATGTGACCAGCTCCGGCCCGGGCTTCGACCGCGGCATCAACACCCACGAGGTGCGCGGTGGCCTGCGCTATCAGTTCGGCGGCAACAATGGGTGCGCGGCACCGGTGGTGGCCTACCAGCCCGAACCCGAGCCGATCTACACCAAGTAAGAAATCCACTGCTTCGAATATACGTGGAACCGCCCGGCCTGGCCGGGCGGTTTTCGTTTGAGCTGCCGCCAATGAAGTGCCCAGGCAGGCAAAGACAATTTAGGACGTCATGCATTAGCGATAATGAATTCGCTAATGCTCTGTTAGCCTTAACCGCGACTTAACCACTATGGTTAACAATGGTCCTTGAAACGATGGCTGCCGCTTTGATTGCAAGCGCCGCCAAATCCGGGAGTCGGGGACCATGACACTCACATCGCGTATTGTGCTGACGCTTGCCGGATTCGGGCTTTTGCCGCTGACGCCAGCATTGGCCGCCGACTATGATCCGCCGATCTATGTCGACCAAGCGCCCGACTACGTGCCGGTCGAGGTCGGCTCGGGTTGGTATCTGCGCGGCGACGTCTCGTACCTGGCGCAGAAGAGCTTCGAGAATGGGGATTTCACCTTCCCGTCGGCGATCAACAACGAGAACTTCAGCGAGAGCGAAGACGCATATTTTGCGAGCGTCGGCTTCGGATATCATTTCAACGATTACCTCCGCGCCGATGTCAACTTCGGCTATTTGCCAGGTAACAAGGCCAGCTTCGGCTATGACGATACCACGACCGCACCGGCTGGAACGTCGATCGCGGGATCGGGAAACCTGAAGAACTATGCGTTCTCAGGCATACTCAATGGCTATGTCGACCTTGGCACCTATGTCGGAATCACACCGTATGTCGGCGCGGGTGTCGGTGTAGTTAGGAGCAAGCGCAGCGTCTCGGCGAGCTACACCGACGAGGCTGACCCCACCAACGATTTCACCCTTAATGATAGCAAGACCCAGTATTCCCTCGCCTATACGCTGAATGCGGGCCTTGCCTACCAGGTGACGAAGAACGTTTCCGTCGATCTGGGCTATCAGTATTTTTCCGCCCCGAGCGCGGAGTACGTGACGGCCGAAAGCCTGACCTCCTTTCCGGTCAAGAAGGGGATCAGCAATCACCAGGTCAAGGTCGGGCTGCGCTACGATCTCTGGTAGGCCTGCGGCAAACCACGACCTCGGCGGCGGATCCCTGCGGTCCGCCGTTTGCGTTTGAAATCACGCAATCCTGATTGCTGATCGCCGGTATCCCGGCAGCGACAAAAACTTTCCTCTTGACGCCCGAAGCCTGAACGCATATCGCCGTCCGTGGGCCACCCCTCCCCAACGAGGGGCCACTATCTGGAAGGATAGACCACGATGACGACGCATACGAAGCCCGGACTCCGTCCGGCAAACCCCAATTTCTCCTCAGGTCCCTGCGCAAAACGTCCCGGCTGGTCGGTCGAGGCGCTCAAAAATGCCGCGCTCGGCCGTTCCCATCGCGCCAAGATCGGCAAGACCAAGCTCGAACAGGCGATCGAGCTGACGCGCGAAATCCTCCAGGTCCCGGCGGACTACCGCATCGGCATCGTGCCGGCGTCGGACACCGGTGCAGTCGAGATGGCGCTGTGGTCGCTGCTCGGCGAGCGCGGCGTCGACATGGTCGCCTGGGAAAGCTTTGGTTCCGGCTGGGTCACCGACGTGGTCAAGCAGTTGAAGCTGCCCGACGTGCGCAAGCTCGAGGCCGGCTATGGCGAATTGCCGGATCTCACCAAGATCGACTTTGACCGCGACGTGGTCTTCACCTGGAACGGCACGACGTCTGGCGTGCGCGTGCCGAACGGCGATTTCATTCCCGCCGACCGCAAGGGCCTGACTATTTGCGACGCGACTTCGGCCGCCTTCGCGCAAAGGCTCGATTTCGAAAAACTCGATGTCGTCACCTTCTCCTGGCAGAAGGTGCTGGGCGGCGAGGGTGCGCATGGCATGCTGATCCTGTCGCCGCGTGCCGTTGCGCGGCTGGAGAACTACAAGCCCACATGGCCGCTGCCGAAAATCTTCCGCCTGACCTCGGGCGGCAAGCTGATCGAAGGCATCTTCAAGGGCGAGACCATCAACACGCCGTCGATGTTGTGTGTCGAGGACTATCTCGACGCACTCCTTTGGGCGAAGTCGATCGGCGGCCTCGATGCGCTGGTCGCAAGGGCGGATGCCAATGCCGCCGTGCTCGATGGCTTTGTCGGCAAATCCTCCTGGCTGGGCCATCTTGCCGTCTTGCCGGCGACGCGGTCGAATACTTCGATCTGCCTGTCCTTCACAGATCCGGATATCGCGGCGCTCGACGCCGACGGACAGGCGGCTTTCGCCAAGGGTCTTGTGTCGGCGCTCGACAAGGAAGGGGTCGCCTACGACATCGGCTCCTACCGCGACGCGCCTCCCGGCCTGCGCATCTGGTGTGGCGCGACCGTCGAGACCTCCGATCTCGAAGCGCTGCTGCCCTGGCTCGACTGGGCCTTCGCGGCACAGAAGGCGTCGCTGAAAGCGGCTGCCTGAGATTTCAGTGGCGGCCCGCGGGCCGCCCATTCCCGGATCAATCCCATTTTTCAAGGAGGTCGCCATGGCGCCCCGTGTTCTCGTCTCCGACAAACTCTCTCCCACCGCCGTACAAATCTTCAAGGATCGCGGTGTCGAGGTCGACTATCTGCCCGATCTCGGCAAGGACAAGGAAAAGTTGCTCGAGGTGATCAGCCAGTATGACGGCCTCGCCATCCGCTCGGCGACCAAGGTCACCGAAAAGCTGATCAACGCCGCCACCAGGCTCAAGGTCATCGGACGCGCCGGCATCGGCGTCGACAATGTCGATATCCCGGCGGCGAGCCGCAAGGGTATCATCGTGATGAACACGCCCTTCGGCAATTCGATCACGACGGCCGAGCACGCCGTGGCGATGATCTTCGCGCTCGCCCGCCAGATCCCGGAAGCCAACGCCTCGACCCATGCCGGCAAGTGGGAGAAGAACCGTTTCATGGGCGTCGAGATCACCGGCAAGACGCTGGGCGTCATCGGCTGCGGCAACATCGGTTCGATCGTCGCCACGCGTGGCGTCGGCCTGAAGATGCATGTCGTTGCCTTCGATCCGTTCCTGTCGGACAAGCGCGCCGAGGAGCTCGGCGTCGACAAGGTGGAGCTCGACGAGCTCTTCGCCCGCGCGGACTTCATCACGTTGCACACGCCGCTGACCGACAAGACGCGCAACATCATCGATGCCGGGGCAATCGCCAAGATGAAGAACGGCGTGCGCATCATCAATTGCGCCCGCGGCGGACTGGTCGTCGAGGCCGATCTGATCGCGGCTCTGAAGAGCGGCAAGGTGGCGGGCGCCGGCATCGACGTGTTCGAGGTCGAACCGGCCGAGCAGAACCCTCTGTTCGGCATGGAAAACGTGGTGGCCACGCCGCATCTCGGCGCCTCCACGGCGGAAGCGCAGGAGAACGTCGCGCTGCAGGTCGCCGAACAGATGTCGGACTACCTGATCAAGGGCGCCGTCTCCAATGCCATCAACATGCCGTCGATCACGGCGGAAGAAGCGCCGCGGCTGAAGCCGTTCGTCAAGCTCGCCGAAGTGCTCGGCGCCTTTGTCGGCCAGGTCACCGAGGATCCGATCAAGGAGGTCGAGATCCTGTTCGACGGCTCGACCGCGACGATGAACACGCGCGCGCTGATCAGTGCCGCCCTTGCCGGGCTGATCCGGCCGCAGGTCGCCGACGTCAACATGGTTTCGGCGCCGATCATGGTGAAGGAGCGCGGCATCATCGTCGCCGAGGTCAAGCGTGACAAGTCGGGCGTATTCGACGGCTACATCAAGCTCACCGTCAAGACCGAGCACATGACGCGTTCGATCGCCGGCACCTGCTTCTCCGACGGCAAGCCGCGCTTCATCCAGATCAAGGGCATCAACCTCGACGCCGAGGTTGGCCAGCACATGCTCTACACGACCAATGCCGACGCGCCCGGCATCATCGGCCTGCTTGGCACGGTGTGCGGCGAGAATGGCGTCAACATCGCGAACTTCCAGCTTGGCCGTAACCGGCCGGGCGGCGACGCCATCGCGCTGCTCTATCTCGATGCGCCGTTCCCGGAAAAGGTGCTGGAGCAGGTGCGGGCGCACACGTCGATCGACTCGGCCAAGCGGCTGCAGTTCGACGTGGGCGGGGTCTAGACCTGGTATCCTCATAACCGGCAAGCGTATCCTCCTGAAACGCGGCCCGCGTGCTTTGGCAAGCACGTGGGCCGTTTCAGTTTTGGCAGCTCGTGCCACCTCGAGGCGAACGTTGGCTTGCCTGTTTCCTGGCAATTTCGGCGTTCGTGCAGCTATGTTTAACCTCCGGCGAGCAGCGGAGCCAGTCCAAGGATCACCTTTCATCTCCCGGTAAATTAGGAAGCCCGACAAGCAGAAAGCCTGGCTCACTCTAACGATTTTGTGATCTGCTTGACGATCCCGCTTTCTTTCCTCACTTTGTCATCTATCGACTCGCGTGAATTAAACTTTACTAGTTTCATCATGATTTGTGCGCCCTTTTTAGAGGTGCGCCCGTTGTTGTCGAGGTGTCGACGATGGACCATCACAATACTGTCCGACTGAACCGACGTCTTTTCCTGTCTTCAGTCGCGATGTTTACCGTGACGGCTACCTCGGCCGGCCTTGCCCGCTCGTTCTCGGGGTCCTTGCCTTGGGCGCCCATGTCGGCCAATCCGCCGATGCGGGTCGTCCCTGGCGGCTGGCAATTCTTCTCGCCGCAGGAGGCGGCCCTGGTCGAGGCTATCGTCGATCGTCTCGTTCCCGCCGACGATCTCAGCGTGGGCGGCAAGGAGGCCGGCTGCGCCGTCTATATCGACAGTCAGTTGACGGGCGCGTTCGGAACTTCAAGCCGGCTCTACACGCAAGGGCCGTTCCTGCCGGGATTGCCCACGCAGGGATATCAGGACGAGGCCAATCCCGCCCAGCGTTACCGCGCCGGGCTCGCGGCCATAGACGCTTTCCTGAAGCAGCGGGACGGCAAGACATTTATCCAGCTTCAGCCGGCCGAGCAGGATGCATTCCTGACCGACATGGAGGCTGGAAAGGTCGAATTGCCTGATGGCGTCAAGGCCGCCGGCTTCTTCGGACTTCTGTTGCAGAACACCATGGAAGGGTTCTTTGCCGATCCGGTCTATGGCGGCAACAAGGACATGGTGTCGTGGCGCATGCTCGGCTTTCCCGGCGCGCGCTATGATTATCGGGATCATGTCAGCAAGCACAATCAGCCTTATCCCAGGCCGCCCGTGTCCATCGAGGGCAGCCCGGAATGGCGTGTAAAAAGGAGCTGACCCATGACGACGATCCTGCCCCGCAAAGATGTCGTCATCGTCGGCCTCGGCTGGACCGGGTCAATTCTCGCGCATGAATTGACCGATCAGGGGCTGGACGTGCTGGCAATCGAGCGCGGTCCGTGGCGTGACACGGCAACCGATTTCAACATCGGCTATGCGCAGGATGAGTTGCGCTACAGCGTTCGGCGCGACCTGTTCCTGCAGCCCGCCGTGGAAACCATGACAATGCGCAACGATACGTCGCAGACGGCACTGCCAATGCGCGATTTCGGGTCCTTCCTGCCCGGCAACGGTGTCGGTGGCGCAGGCGTGCACTGGAACGGCCACACCTGGCGCTTCTGGGATTCAGACTTTCAGATCAAGACCAACCTGACACGGAAATACGGGGCGGCAAGGATCGCGGACCTTCAGGTCGAGGACTGGGGCGTGACCGGTGCCGAAATGGAGCCCTACTACGACCAGTTTGAATATCTGGCGGGAATTTCGGGCAAGGCCGGCAATATCAAGGGCAAGTTGCAGGAAGGCGGCAATCCGTTCGAGGATCCAAGGGCGCGGGACTATCCGAACCCGCCGATGGAGATGACCTACGCGCCGACCCTGTTCGCCAATGTTGGCCGCTCGATCGGTCTGCACCCGTTCCCGACGCCGTCCGCCAACATGTCACGGACCTATGTCAATCCGCTTGGCATCACCATGGGGCAGTGCACCTATTGCGGTTTCTGCGAGCGTTTCGGCTGCGCCAACTATTCCAAGTCGAGCGCCCAGACCACCATCCTTCCCGTGCTGATGAGGAAGGCCAATTTCGAGGTCCGGACAGACAGCGAAGTGCTGCATGTCGATCTCGCCGCCGGCGGCAAGTCGGCGCGCGGCGTGACCTATGTGGACTCCTCGGGGCAGGAATTCTTCCAGCCGGCCGATCTCGTGCTGTTGTGCGCCTACGGCCTGCACAATGCGCGATTGATGATGCTGTCGGGCATCGGCAAGATCTACGATCCCGCCACCGGCGAGGGAACGGTCGGCCGCAATTACTGCTACCAGACCAATGCCGGCGCGCAGGTGTTCTTCGACGACAAGAATTTCAATCCGTTCATCGCCGCCGGCGCGCTCGGCCAGACGATCGATGACTATAATGGCGACGCCTTCGATCATGGAGCGCTCGATTTCGTCGGCGGCGCGGGCATCAACTGCATCCCGACCAACGGGCGTCCGATCGGGACGAGGCCAACGTTGCCCGGCACGCCGAAATGGGGCAGCGCCTGGAAGAGGGCGACCGTCGACGGCTACAAGAGCACGCTCGGCTACTCGTCGCAGGGCAGCAGCTACGCGACGCGCACAAATTACCTAGATCTCGACCCGACCTACAAGGATCGCTTCGGCCGGCCGCTGATGCGCATGACGTTCGATTTTCCCGACAACGATATCCGCATGTCGAATTATGTCAGCGACCGGATGGAGGAGATCGCCAAGGCGCTTGGCGGCAAGCAGTACAACGTCAATCGTCTCAAGAAGGGCTGGAACAGCGTCCCCTATCAAAGCACCCACAATACAGGTGGCGCCATCATGGGGACGGATCCGAAGAAGAGCGCGGTCAACAGCTTCCTGCAAAGCTGGGACGTGCCCAACGTCTTCGTCATCGGGGCATCGGCCTTTCCACAGAATGCCGGCAAGAACCCGACCGGAACGGTAGGCGCGCTGGCCTTCCGTGCCGCCGACGCCATCCGTAACCAGTATCTGCGCAATCCCGGTACGCCGCTGGTGCAGGCATGAGGAGGCTCGCCGTCACGCTTGCCGCCGGCGCCGCGCTTCTGGCGATTGCTCCGGCAATCGCAGCCGACCAGGCGGACCAGATCATGCGCGGCCAGTACCAGGCCGTTCTCGGTGACTGCGCGGGCTGTCACACAAGGCCAGGCGGCAAGCCGCTCGCCGGCGGCCTGCCGCTCGAAACGCCGTTCGGCGCACTGGTGCCTCCCAACATCACCCCCGACCACGAAACGGGCATCGGCAATTGGTCGGAGGCCGATTTCCGCAGCATGATGAAGTCAGGCATCGGCCACGATGGCGTGCGGCTCTACCCCGCCATGCCATACCCCGCCTATACCAGGATGAACGAGCAGGACATTTCAGACCTGTGGGCCTACCTCACCACGGTCGAGCCGGTGTCCAACAAGGTCGAAGCCAATCAACTGCCGTTTCCTCTGAACATCCGGCTGGCGATGTGGGGCTGGAATCTCCTCAACTTCACCGAGGACGGCTTCAAGCCGGACCCTTCCAAGTCGGCGGAATGGAATCGCGGCGCCTATATCGTGCAGGGGGCCGGGCACTGCGGCACCTGCCATACGCCCAAATCCTTCCTCGGAGCCGACCAGGATAGCAGCTTCCTGCAAGGGGCATCGCTGCAGGGCTGGTTCGCGCCCGACATCACCAACAATGCCCAATCCGGCCTGGGGAAATGGTCGCAGGATGATGTGGTCAGCTACCTCAAGACCGGTGTCAACGCGCATTCGATCGCGTCCGGTCCGATGGCCGAGGCCATCGAAAACTCGACCTCGAAAATGACCGATCAGGACCTCAAGGCGGTGGCCGTTTATCTCAAGAGCCTGGGCCCGGACACTGCCATTGTGCCTGTACCGAAGCCCGACGAAGCGCGCATGATCGCGGGCGAGGCGATCTACCATGACAATTGTTCGGCTTGCCATGGAGCCGATGGTGCCGGGGCCGGGGCGCTTTTCCCGGCGCTGGCCGGCAACTCGATCGTCGCGCAGGGCAATACTGAAACGCTTGCCCGGGTGATTCTCGCCGGAAGCCAGGCTGTCCATACGGCCAGCGCACCAACGACACCGGCCATGCCCTCGCTGGCGTGGCGCCTGAAGGATCAGGAAATCGCCGACGTCTTGACCTATGTGCGCAGCAGCTGGGGCAACTCAGCTCCGGCGGTTTCATCCGACGATATCGCGTCGGTCCGCAAGGAATTGCCGCAGTAGCACGTTATCGAAATCGGCGGTCCAGCATCGCCACCTTTCGCCCGCTGTATTCGGCAAGCGCGATGCCGCCCAGCACGAGGACCAGCGCCAGTGCCTGATAGAGCTGGAACGTCTCGCCGACGATCAGCACCGAAAGCAGCGTGCCGAAGATCGGCACCAGGTTGATGAACAGGCCGGCGCGGTTGGCGCCGATCAACTCGTTGCCCCTGATGTAGGTTACCTGCGAGATGACGGAAGCGCCGATCGCGGTATAGACGATCACCGTCCAGCCGCGCGCGTCGGGCGCGACGGCCTTGCCGGCGGCGACCTCCCACAGGAGGAAGGGCAGCGAGGTGATGAGCGCGGCGACTGCCAGGGACAGCATCAGGCTCTGCCAGTGCATCACCGGCTTCAGCCGCAAGCCGACCGTATAGCCGCTGTAGAGGACAACCGCGACCAGCATGATGGCGTCGCCGAAATTGAGCTCCAGCGTCAGCAGCCGGCGCGGGTCGCCGTGGCAGGCGGTCAGGATCACGCCGGCGATGGTCAGCACGACGCCGGCAATCTGCGCCCAACTCACACGCAGGCGGAAGAAGATGAAGTTGGCGAGGATGATCAGGACCGGCATCGCCGCCTGCTCGATCGAGACGTTGATGGCAGTCGTGTAGTTGAGCGCCGTATAGAAGATGGTGTTGAACAGGGTGAAGCCGCTGGCCCCAAGTGCCGCCAGCACCAACCAGTGCCGGCGCACCACCGGCCAATCCTGCCGGATCGTGCGCCAGCCGACCGGCAGCAGGATGGCGACTGCCAGCACCCAGCGCAGGAAGACCAATGTCATCGGCGAGACGTGATCGACCGCCAGCTTCCCGGCCACCGAATTGCCTCCCCACAGCAAGGTGGTGAGCAGCAGGAATATGTAGGCGCTTCGATGCATCGCGGAATTCCGGCCGCGGCGGGTGTGCCGGGGTGTTTGCCGGCCTATTGCCCCCGCCAGCCCAAGTAAATGATGTCAAAGCCGAAAATTGTTGTGCCTCAGGGCATTTTAGGCGGCAAAGAGAGGTCGCACTCGCGAGGTCTTGACGCTATAGAGGCCTGTCGTTTCGAACCATATCCAGGCCGCTCGGCGGCATCTCAAGGGAAAAGAAACATGGCCAATGTGGTGGTCGTCGGCTCGCAGTGGGGTGACGAAGGCAAGGGCAAGATCGTCGACTGGCTGTCGGAGCGCGCCGATGTGGTGGTGCGTTTCCAGGGTGGCCACAATGCCGGCCACACGCTGGTCGTCGACGGCAAGGTCTACAAGCTGTCGCTGTTGCCGTCCGGTGTCGTGCGGCAGGGCAAGCTGTCCATCATCGGCAATGGCGTGGTCTTCGACCCGCATGCTTTCGTGGCCGAAGTGGCGAAACTCAAGGCGCAGGGCGTCGAAGTGGCGCCGGATCGCCTGAAAATAGCCGAAAACACGGCGCTTATCCTGTCGGTGCACCGGGAGTTGGACGGATTCCGCGAGGACGCCGCCTCAAATTCCGGAACGAAGATTGGCACGACCCGCCGAGGTATCGGTCCGGCCTATGAGGACAAGGTGGGTCGGCGCGCGGTGCGGGTGATGGATCTGGCGGACTTGGAAACGCTTCCCCTGAAGGTCGACAGGTTGCTGACGCATCACAATGCGCTGCGCCGTGGGCTTGGCCACGCGGAAGTCACGCATGACGCGATCATGGCGGAGTTGACGTCGGTCGCGGATGAGATCCTGCCCTATATGGACCGCGTCTGGAAAATTCTCGACGACAAGCGCCGCGCCGGCGAGCGCATTCTGTTCGAGGGCGCGCAAGGCACCCTGCTCGATATCGATCACGGCACTTATCCCTTTGTCACCTCGTCCAACACGGTGGCTGGGCAGGCCGCCGCCGGCTCCGGTGTCGGTCCGGGCGCCATTGGCTATGTGCTCGGCATCACCAAGGCCTATACGACGCGCGTTGGCGAAGGTCCGTTCCCGACCGAACAGAAGAACGAGATTGGCGAATTCCTCGGCACGCGCGGTCATGAGTTCGGCGTCGTCACAGGGCGCAAGCGCCGCTGCGGCTGGTTCGACGCGGTGCTGGTGCGCCAGGCGGTCGCCGTCAACGGCATCAAGGGCATCGCGCTGACCAAGCTCGACGTGCTCGACGGGCTGGACGAAATCAAGGTCTGCACCGGCTATCGCCTCGATGGCGAGATGATCGACTACCTGCCGGCCAGCCAGGGCGCGCAGGCCCGTGTCGAGCCGGTCTACGAGACGCTGGAGGGGTGGAAAGGCACCACCGCAGGCGCGCGCAGCTGGAACGACCTGCCGGCACAGGCGGTCAAATATGTCCGCTACATCGAGGAGTTGATCGGCGCGCCGGTAGCACTCCTCTCCACCAGCCCGGAACGGGATGACACGATACTTGTGACCGATCCGTTTCAAGACTAGTTTCTGAAGCCTTTCCGGGCATCGCGGCTGATTTGCGGGGGCCGGCGCGGAAGCAAAATACAGGTCGACTGAAGCATGGCAGATTTCGTTGCTATTCTGAAAAAGGCGCTCGACAAGCACGGTGACGAGACGCCCGAGAAGCGTACGCGCATCTATGACAGCGTTCGTACCATGCTCGCCAAGAAGCTTGCGGACTATTCGCCGCCGCCGGCCGCCGAAGCCATAAACATGCAGAAGCGCTCGCTGGAAGACGCTATCGCGGTCGTCGAGCGGGACTATGCCAAGAGCGTGCCGGAAACAGACCCGCTCGCCGAGCTGGAGCACATCTTTTCCTCCATCGACCGCAACAAGAACCAACCGAGCCACACGCGCCAGCCGGTGAAGGCGGAGCCGGTATGGCCGGCGCCGCCAGCGCCGCCCGCCGCCAAGCCGGAACCCTACCGGCCGGCACCACCGCCCGCCGCCAAGGCCGAGCCGAGCTGGCAGAAGCCCACGCCGGTGCAACCGGCGGCTCCAAACCTTGCCGACCATGCCTTGCCGGGCATGGATGCGGACCAGGACGATGACCGGGCCGATGTCTTCGCGAATGACGAAGAGCCGGAGGCGGGCGATACCTTCCAGCGCCTGCGTCCAGCCGAACGCAAGCGCAGCTATGGCGGGCTGATCGCCGCCGTCGTCGCCCTGTTGGTCGTTGCCGGCGGCGGCTATGGCATCTGGCTGAACAAGGGCGCCTTCAGCAGGATGCTGGGCCTGGACGGCGGCAAGGTTGTCGCCAAGACCGAGCCGGTGAAACCGGCGCCGGCCAAGCCGGCTAGCGACGCAGCGGCGACGCCACCGGCACCGGCAGCCGGCGCCGAAGGAACCAAATTCACGCAGCGCCTGACGCCTGAAGGCGGCGAAACCGATCCCGGCCCGGCCGGCGGGCAGAGCGGCATAGGCGAGGGTGAATCCGTCGCCGCGCTGACGACGCCACCTTCGGCGACCACCGCCCCGGCGGCTCCGCCACCGGTCACCGGCGCGCCGGCCGCAGCTGCACCCGCCGCGGCCGCGCCCGCCGCGACCACGCCCGCGCCGGGTGCCGCGCCCGCGACACCGCCCGCCAACGGAACCGCACCCGCGGCGCCGGCCGATGCCGCCGCCACACCGCCGCCCGCGCCGGCGGGCGCTACGCCCGCGGCACCGGCGGCCGCTCCGGCGACGGAGGCCTCGGTACCGGTCGGCCAGAAGGCGATCTTCTATGAGGAGCGCACCAGCACGGCACAGGGGTCGGCCGAGCCCGGCAGCATCGTCTGGTCGCTGGTGCAGGAATCGCCGGGTGGCGACCTGCCGCCCGAGCCGGCGATCCGTGCCGAGGCGACCATCCCCGGCAAGGACATCCAGTTGCGCATGACCATCCGCCGCAACACCGACCAGACGCTGCCGGCCAGCCATATCATCGAGATGATCTTCCTGACGCCCGACGGTTTCGAAGGCGGCGGTGTCGACAACATCCTGCGCGTCGCCATGAAAAGCTCCGAACAGGATGCCGGCAGCCCGCTGATCGGCATCCCGGCCAAGATCGCCGACGGCTTCTTCCTCGTCGCGCTCAATGACACCAAGGCCGACGAGGACGCCAACATGACCCTGTTGCGCGGCCAGGACTGGATCGACGTGCCGGTGGTCTACAAGACCGGACGGCGGGCACTGCTGACCATGGAAAAAGGCATTCCCGGCGAGAAGGTGTTCGACGAGGCGATCAAGGCCTGGCAGGCGAAGACGGCGGGCTGAGAGAGCGGCGTAACGCTCGCCTTTGTTCAGAAGCCCTGGAACAGCATGTCGAGCGCGGCGACGATGTCGTCGTGATATTTCGTCAGGTTCAGCCGGCTTTCACCCAATTCGCTCGCTGGAACGGTGGCAATCAGGTGTGTCGCCATGACCAGCTTCCGGCCATTGACCTCGAAGATCGGATGAAGTTTTCGCATCGGCGGCGGCACCGCTGCGATCGGAAGAAGCGGGATGACTAACCGTGTCTTGAAATTGTCGAGCAGGTCGGATTGAACGTCGAGCACATAGTTGCCTTCGATACGGCCAGCGAAGACATCATAGCGTGCCATCAGAACTGTCGGTACTCTTCCAAAGGAATGCCGTTCTTTTCGACGTAGTCGTTCCAAGCATCCATTGTGGCCCGGTTCTCAAGCTTCCAAAGCCGTGTTTTTTCCGCAGCCACAGCCTCCGCGATGCCAGCTTCCGCGGCGCGTGAGACATTCACGTCAAGCCCCTTGGCTTCCCTCATGAGGTTCGAGTCGATCGACAGATTTGCAGGCTGACGGATCGCATTCAAGGCAATCTTACGCATAATGGCCTCCGCAACATGCGCATAATGTATGCGCATTCTTGCACGGGAGCAATAATGGAGTGGCTCTGGCTGGTGGTCCCGGTTTCCGCCATGGCTCTGGGCGTTCGTCGCTTCAATCGACAAATCGTTGTCGATTGATCGGCCTACGGCCGAACGCTCCTCACCCCTCCATCTCTTCCCGTAGCATCTCCAGCTCCAGCCACTCTTCCTCGAGCGCGGCCAGCGTCGCGCGTTCCTTGTCGAGGGCGGCGATGGTCTTCTGAAACGAGGCCGGGTCGCGCTCGTAATAGGCCGGGTCGGCGATGTTGTTCTCCAGCCGCGAGATCGACGCGGTCACCGCCTCGATCTTCTTCGGCAGCGATTCCAGGGCGAATTTCTGCTTGAACGACAGTTTTTTCGCGGGCCCTTTTGGGGTTGCCGGTTCGCTCTTGCCCGCCGCCGGCGTATCGGCGGCTTCCGCCTTGGCGCGGGCCTTGCGGTCATCGAGCCGGGTGCCGCCGCGCTGCGCCAGCATGTCGGAATAGCCGCCGGCATATTCGACCCAGCGGCCGCCGCCGTCCGGCGCGATGACGCTGGTCACGGTGCGGTCGAGAAAATCTCGGTCGTGGCTGACCAGTATGACGGTGCCGGCAAAACCAGCGACCAGTTCCTGCAGCAGCTCCAGCGTCTCCATGTCGAGATCGTTGGTCGGTTCATCGAGCACCAGCAGGTTTGCCGGCCGCGCGAGCACGCGCGCCAGGATCAGCCGCGCCCGCTCGCCGCCGGACAGTTCGCGCACCGGCGTGCGCGCCTGCTCCGGCTTGAACAGGAAATCCTTCATGTAGGAGACGACATGGCGCTGCTCGCCATTGATGACGAGGTTTTCGCCGCGCCCGTCGGTGAGGTATTGCGCCAGCGTCTCCTGTGGGTCGACCGCCTCGCGCTTCTGGTCGAGCGTGGCGATTTCCAGATTGGTGCCGAGGCGCACCGAGCCGGCGTCCGGCGGCAATTCGCCGGTCAGCATCTTCAGCAACGTGGTCTTGCCGGCGCCGTTCGGCCCGACGAGGCCGACACGGTCGCCGCGCTGGATGCGGGTCGAGAACCCCTTGACCACGGTGAGATCGCCGAAGCTCTTCTCGATGTTTTTTGCTTCGATCACCAGCTTGCCGGATTCGGCTGCATCGCTCGCCACCATGGTGGCGTTGCCTTCGGCGCCGCGATGGCCGCGGAAGCGCTGGCGCATGGTCTGCAACTCGCCGAGGCGGCGCATGTTGCGCTTGCGCCGCGCCGTGACGCCATAGCGCAGCCAGTGCTCCTCGCGCACGATCTGGCGGCCAAGCTTGTGCTGCTCGCGCTCTTCCTCTTCCAGGATGAGATCGCGCCATTCCTCGAAATGGCCAAAACCCTTGTCCAGCCTGCGGGTCTGGCCACGGTCGAGCCAGACGGTGGCGCGTGACACGCGTTCGAGGAAGCGGCGGTCGTGCGAGATGACGATGAGCGCCGAAGAGGTGCGGACGAGCTCTTCTTCGAGCCATTCGATGACGGACAGGTCAAGGTGGTTGGTCGGCTCATCAAGCAGCAGAATGTCGGGTTCCGGCGCCATGACGCGGGCGAGGGCTGCGCGCCTGGCCTCGCCGCCTGAGAGATCGCCCGGCCGCTCTTCGCCCGACAATCCAAGATGCTCCATCAGATAGGAGGCGCGGTAGGGATCGTCGGCGGGCCCGAGGCCCGCCTCGACATAGGCGCGCACGGTGGCGAAACCTTCCATGTCGGGCATCTGCGGCAGATAGCGGACCGTCGCCGAGGGTTGGCGGAAGACTTCGCCGTCCTGCGGCTCGATAAGGCCGGCGGCGATCTTCAGCAGCGTCGACTTGCCGGAGCCATTGCGGCCGACCAGCGCGATCTTGTCGCCGGCCGAAGCGGTCAAGGCGGCGCCGTCGAGCAGTGGCGTGCCGCCGAAGGTCAGTTTTATCCCGTCGAGATTGAGAAGAGGCGGGGCCATGTCAGCTTTCGGGCAAGGGATAGGGATGGACGAGCAGCAGCGCGCGGCCATGGCCGAGCGCGATGTCGAGGCGGCCCCCGGTCTCGTCGAACTTGACCTCGTTGGAGATGGTCAGTGATGAGCCGAAGGCCACCTCGACCTGGTTCAGCGGCCATTTGGCTCCGGTGACGGTCAGGCCGGCAAGTTCGGAAAAGCCGAGGATCGAAAATAGCGTGCCGTCGGCATAGTCGAAGCCGGCCTTTCCCAACAGCAGGGGCACGCCTTCCTGGGCGCCGCTGGTCAGCAGCACCTCCGTTCCGGCCTCGGAAAGGCGCAGGGCGAGCGCCAGATGCAGGAAGGCATGGTCGGCGCGCTTGCCGCCAAACGCGCCCGCCAGCACAAGGCGGGTCGCGCCGCGCTCAAGGGCCGCCGCGATCGCCAGTTCTCCGTCGGTCTTGTCTTTTTCCGCCGGGAAGGTCTGGCGGGGCACCGCGGCGAGGTCGGCGGGCAGGTCGGCCGGCACCGAATCGAAATCACCTACCCACAATTCCGGCACAAGGCCGAGCAGCCTGGCGTGGCCGATGCCGGCGTCGGCGGCGATGACGCGTGAGCCCTCGACCTGGCGGTCGAGCCGGGGCGTGCGGATGAGATTGCCGCCAAGCAGGATGGTGAATGTGCTCATATCCGGTGGCCTGTACCAGCCCGGCGGCGGAAACGGAAGGCGGCAAACTCCCACTTGCGCGGTTCCTCGGCCGGGCCTATGTGTCGAAACGCTCTAACGGGGTGCCGGACGCGATCTTTCGCGGACCGGCTGAGAGGCAGTCTCGCCAACCCGCTGAACCTGATCCGGTTTGTACCGGCGGAGGGATTAGACGTTTCGGACAGTCCGACGCCTCAATTCCTTGTCACGCGAACGAAGGAGGCGCCGATGCGCACGCTTTTATACTCTCTTGTCTCAGCCATGGTCGTTGCGTTGTCGGGGCCGGCCTTGGCCAAGGACAAGCTCACCGTCTACACCTATGAAAGCTTTACCGCCGACTGGGGTCCAGGTCCCGTGGTTAAGAAGGAGTTCGAGGCCGAATGCGGCTGCGACGTCGAGTT
Source organism: Mesorhizobium loti (assembly GCF_013170705.1). Classification (NCBI taxonomy): domain Bacteria; kingdom Pseudomonadati; phylum Pseudomonadota; class Alphaproteobacteria; order Hyphomicrobiales; family Phyllobacteriaceae; genus Mesorhizobium; species Mesorhizobium loti. The sequence continues at coordinate 1,481,945 of NZ_CP033334.1, forward strand.
CGTCTCGGTCGCCGATGGCGTGGCGCTGCTCAACCGCGTCAAGCTCGAAGGGGCGTCGACCAAGGCCGATATCGTGCTTGGCCTCGACACCAATCTCACCGCCGATGCCAAGGCTAGCGGGTTGTTCGCGCCGCATGGCGCGGTAAGCGACGTCAATGTGCCGGGCGGCTGGAGCGACGATACTTTCGTTCCGTTCGACTACGGGTATTTCGCCGTCGTCTACGATACCGAGAAGCTGAAGAGCCCGCCCAAGAGCCTGAAGGACCTGGTCGAAGGCAGTGCCGACGACAAGATCGTCATCCAGGATCCGCGCACCTCGACGCCGGGCCTCGGCCTGTTGTTGTGGGTGAAGTCCGTCTATGGCGACAAGGCGCCGGAGGCCTGGGCCAAGCTCAAGGCCAAGGTGCTGACCGTGACGCCCGGCTGGAGCGAGGCCTATGGCCTGTTCACCAAGGGCGAGGCGCCGATGGTCCTGTCCTATACGACGTCGCCGGCCTACCACATGGTCGCCGAGAATACGCAGCGCTACCAGGCGGCTTCCTTTGAAGAGGGCGAATACCTGCAGATCGAGGTCGCCGGCATCACCACGACCGGGGCCAGGAACCCGCTGGCGGCAAAGTTCATCGCCTTCATGACCGGACCGAAATTCCAGGACGCGATCCCCGAGACCAACTGGATGTTCCCGGCCGGCAAGACCGACAAGCCGCTCAACCCGGCCTTCGACAGGCTTGTCAAGCCGACCAAGACCTTGCTGTTCAGCCCGGAGGAGGTCGCGGCCAACCGCAAGCCCTGGGTCGATGAATGGCTGGCGGTGATGAGCAAATGAACGCGCTCTTCACCCTCCCCCTTGTGAGGAGGGTCGATCCGCGCAGCGGAGCGGGGTGGGGGCTGCGACACTGAGCACTGCCTCACCCCCACCCAGGCTCGCGGACACCGCTTCGCGGCATCCGCGCTCCGACCCTCCCCACAGGGGGGAGGGTGGAAGGCGCGCATCTGACTCCCGCATCACCGCCGGCATCATCGCGCTCGCCGCGATCACGCTGCTGATCGGTGGCGCGTTTGCCGGCTTGCTCGTCGAAGGCGCTCATGACTTCTCGGGCGCGTGGGCGGCCTTCGATCCCTATCTCCTTCGCGTCGTGCGCTTCACGCTCTGGCAGGCAATCCTTTCGACGCTGCTTTCGGTCATCCCGGCACTCTTCGTCGCACGCGCCCTGTCGCGGCATCCGCGCTTCCTTGGCCGCGCCTTCATCCTGCAGCTCTTTGCCGTGCCGCTGGCGCTGCCGGCGATCGTCGCGGCGCTCGGCATCCTGGCGCTCTACGGTCGCGCCGGCTACTTCGCCGGGCTGTTCAGCGCGATTGGCGGCGGGGGCTGGCCTGGCATTTACGGCCTGTCCGGCATTCTCGTCGCCCATATCTTCTTCAACCTACCGCTTAGCGTGCGACTGCTGCTCGAGGCGCTGCAGACCATTCCCGCCGACCAGTGGCGGCTGGCGAGCCAGCTCGGCATGGGCGCGCGGCCGGCGTTCCGGTTGATTGAATGGCCGACGCTGCGTGCCGCTCTGCCTGGCGTCGCCGGGCTGGTCTTCATGCTCTGCATCACGTCTTTCACCATCGTTTTGACGCTCGGCGGCGGGCCTGCCGCGACGACGCTGGAGGTCGGCATCTATCAGGCGCTGCGCTTCGATTTCGATCCCGCGCGCGCGGTCGCCCTGACATTGCTGCAGATCGCCCTGACCTTTGTCGTGGTGCTGGCGCTGACGCGGCTTGGCGCCAACGTCGTCGGCGACACCAACCTGCCGGTCGCGCCGCGCCGCTATCTCTCCGTCAACGGAACCGAGGCGTCGCTGAACGCCGCGCTCATCGTTTTGGCGCTGCTGTTCGTTGTCGGACCGATGGCCGCGACCGTGGCCGCCGGTTTGGGCGCCGATCTCGGCCGGCTCGCCGGCGAGGCCGCCGTCCGGCAAGCGACGCTGACCAGCGCGGTGCTCGCCTTCCTGTCGGCGCTGCTCTCGGTGATGCTGTCGCTGGCGCTCACCATGGCGCGGCGAGCGCTGGCGCTGGGCCGCCGTGCCGGGCCAAGGACATTGCTTGAGCACGCAACCGACACCGGCGCGGGGTTCGTCCTGGTCGTGCCGCCCATCGTCATCGGCGCCGGCTGGTTCCTGTTGCTGCGCCATGCCGGCGATGTCTTCGCCGTGGCCCCGGTGATGGTTGTCACCGTCAATGCTGTCATGGCGATGCCGTTCGCGCTGCGGGCCGTCCGTCCCGCCTATGACGCGGCGAGCGAGCGTCACGAACGGCTCTGCGCGCAGCTCGGCATTGCCGGCTGGGCGAGATTGCGGCTGGTCGACTGGCCATCACTGCGGCGTCCGCTCGCCACCGCTTTTGCTTTCGCCATGGCGCTTTCGCTCGGCGATCTCGGCGTGATCGCGCTGTTCGGCAGTGATTCCGTGCAGACCTTGCCCTACCTTCTCCTGGCGCGCATGGGCAGCTACCGCACCGAGGACGCCGCCGGCCTGGCGTTGTTGCTTGGCTTCGTCTGCCTCGCATTTGTGCTGGCCGCGGATTGGCTCGGCAGGGAAAAGGTCGGCAATGTCTGACGGGGCAATGGACAGGAAGGGCGTTCCGGTGCGGCTGGACAAGGTTTCGTTCAGCTATGGCGAGGCTCCGCTCGCCTTCGATGTCACGTTCGCCGCGGCGGAAATCACCGCCATCATGGGGCCGAGCGGTTCGGGCAAGTCGACGCTGCTCAACCTCATAGCCGGGTTCGAGACGCCGTTGTCCGGCCGCGTGCTGATCGGCGGGACCGACGCCGGCGCCGCGCCACCGGCTGAACGGCCAGTGTCGATGGTGTTCCAGGAAAACAACCTTTTCGCCCATCTGTCCGTCGAGCAGAATGTCGGGCTCGGCCGCTCGCCATCGCTGCGGCTGACGGAGGCGGACCGCGCTGATATCGCCGGGGCGCTGGCGCGCACAGGCCTTGGCGGCAAGGAAAAACGCTTGCCGCGCGAGCTCTCCGGCGGCGAGCGCCAGCGCGTCGCCCTGGCGCGCGTGCTGGTGCGTGATCGCCCGGTGCTTCTGCTCGACGAGCCCTTCGCTTCGCTCGGGCCAGCCTTGCGTGACGACATGCTCGATCTGGTCGCCGGCGTGCATGCGGAACGTGGCATGACGGTGCTGTTCGTCACGCATCAGCCGGAGGACGCCCGCCGCATCGGCCAGAATGTGGTGTTTCTGGACAATGGTATTGTGGCGGCGACCGGCAGCGCGGGCGATTTCTTTGCCGGGGCTGGTCCCGATGCGTTCCGGCGCTATATCGGTGCCAGTGCCGGGAATGCCGTATCACGAGATATTGCCCGGAAGCGGACATAATTTACGGTCAAACCGGCCTCAGGCGATGGGGCGCTTGCTTGCCATGGCAGAAGTAGTGTGGCTAGGTCCGCCCTACTGGTCCGGCACAAGCCGTGATTTGCCTACAGCATCCGCCGCACGTCTCGAGGGACGCGTGACGGATGCTGTAGAAGTTTGTTTTTTGCGCATGACAGGTTCCGAAGATCGCCCCCGATTTTCGTGGTCATGCGCCAGGACCTGAAAGGAAGCCGTTCTGGCGATCGGCGTTGACAAGCTGCGAATGAATCCACTGGCGCGCTTTCTGGCGCTGGCCGGCTTTGCCGTGGCGCTTGCAAGCTGCCAGATGTTCACGCCTCCGGAGGTCCAGGAATCCGGCTTCCAGCCGTCCGACAAGCCGATCACGGTCGACAATGTCGCCGCCAACAACAAACTCGCCGAACTCGCCAAGGCGCAGCACCCGCGCATCCTGGCCACCTATGGCGGCGAGTATTCCGATCCCAAGCTCGAGCGCATGGTCGCCAAGGTGGTCGGCAACCTGACCGTCGTGTCGGCGAACCCGACCCAGACCTACCGCATCACCATCCTCAACTCGCCCAACGTCAACGCCTTCGCGCTGCCGGGCGGCTATCTCTACATCACGCGCGGGCTGCTGGCGCTGGCCAATGATTCGTCCGAACTCGCCGCCGTCATCGCGCATGAGATGGGTCACGTCACCGCCAACCACGGTCTGCAGCGCCAGCAGCTCGAGGCCGAGGAAGGCCTGGCGACCAAGGTGGTCTCTGACGTGCTGGGTGACAGCCCGACCGCCAAGGCGGCACTGATCCGCGGCAAGCTCAGGCTGGCGCAGTTCTCGCGCAACCAGGAGCTTGAGGCCGACGCCATCGGCATCAAGTCGATCGGCGAAGCCGGCTACGATCCCTATGCCGCCGGCCGCTTCCTGCAGTCGATGTCGGCCTATACCGATTTCCGGTCGATCAGCGGTGCCACCGATGCCAGCCTCGACTTCCTGGCCACGCATCCAAACACGCCGCAGCGCATCGACCTGGCGCAGCGCCATGCCCGCCAGTTCGGCGCACCCGGGGTCGGCACGCGCGACCGCGATTCCTTCCTCGCCGGCATAGATGGCCTGCTCTACGGCGATACACCGGAGGAAGGCTATGTGCGCGGCGAGACCTTCCTGCATCCGGGGCTCGGCGTGTCGTTCACGGTGCCGGACGGTTTCATCATCGACAATTCGGCGGCGGCGGTGACAGCGACCGGGCCGGGCGACATCGCGATCCGCTTCGACGGCGTTTCGATCGACAAGAACCGCGCCTTGACCGACTATATCAGAAGCGGCTGGGTGGCTGGCCTCGACGACAGCACGGTCAAGCAGGAAACCATCAACGGCAACGAGGCGGCGACCGCGCATGCCGGCGCAGAAGGCTGGCAGTTCGACATAGCGGTGATCCGCGCCGGCGGTCAGGTCTACCGGCTCCTGACCGCGGCTCCCTCTGCCAGCACCTCGCTGGACACGGTCGCGCGCTCGGTCAGCGGCTCGTTCCGTATCCTGAGCGCCGCTGAGAAGGCGGCCTTGAAACCGCTGCATATCCGCGTGCTCACCGTGCAGCCGGGCCAGACCATGGGCACGCTCGCCGCGCAGATGGTCGGCGTCGACCGCAAGCTCGACCTGTTCCGGGTGCTCAATGCGCTGTCGCCGGGGGCCGCGGTTTCGGCCGGCGACAAGGTCAAGATCGTCACCGACAAGTAAGAGCACGCTCCAAACTCACTTCGCTGGACGCCTGCCGCGGGTTTTTGTGCTTCCGGTTCTCATGGACTTAGAGTCCACTCCGCTCCGGTTCTCGAAACCCACGCCATTCGCCTCAGCGGAGCGAGTTTTCAACGCGCTCTTGATCCCGTGCTTTGAGCGGTCAGGCGGCTGTCGCCAGAAACTCCGGATTCTGCTTCACCAGCGCGACCTTGAGCTTTTCCATGGCGCGCGCCTCGATCTGGCGGACGCGTTCCTTGGAAATGCCAAGCGTCTCGCCAAGCGCCTCGAGCGTGGCGCCTTCGTCGTTCAGCCGGCGCTCCTCGATGATCCTCAGTTCGCGCGCGTTAAGCGCACGAAGCGCCTCTCGCAGCCAGAGCGAGCGGCGCGCGACATCGATCCTGTCGCCGACGATCTCGTCGGGCAGGGGATCGTCCGAGACCAGGAAGTCCATGCGCTCGGTGCCGCCTGAATCGTCGGCAAGCGGCACGTTGAGCGAGGAGTCGGGTGCCGACAGCCGCGAGTCCATCATCGCCACATCAGCCTCGGAAACGCCAAGCGCAACCGAAACTTCGCGGTAGAGCGTTGTGTTGGAGAGCGGCTCCGCACCGTTCGCCAGCCGGGCGCGCAGGCGCCGCAGGTTGAAGAACAGCGCCTTTTGCGCCGAACTGGTGCCGCCGCGCACAATCGACCAGTTGCGCAGGATGTAATCCTGCATCGAGGCGCGGATCCACCACGTCGCATAGGTCGAGAACCGCACTTCGCGTTCCGGCTCGAAGCGGGCGGCGGCCTCGAGCAGGCCGACATGGCCTTCCTGGATCAGGTCGCCGAGCGGCAGGCCGTAATGGCGGAATTTCGAGGCCATGGAAATGACCAGCCGCATATGGGCGACGGTGATGCAGTGCAACGCGTTCTGGTCGTTGTCTTCCTTCCAGAGCAGGGCCAGCCGATGCTCCTCATCCCGTTCGAGATAGGGAGCCTTCATCGCCGCGCGGACCATGATCCGTCCTGCCGTGTCTTCCATCATGAGGCGCTCCCTGGTTCAGGCGATACGACTTGCGAACTTGGCAGGGCACCGGTTGAAATCGCCGCGTCGCGCCCTAGAACAGCCAAAACTGCCATGCGCGAGAAAGGTTCCGCTGGCGCGGGCGGGCGAGTGACGCTGTTCAGGCGATTTCAAACCGTCGCCCGGACGCCTCGGACGCTGCTAACAATCCCTTTTTGAGAATTACGTTTCGGAAATTATTTGTTTTTGAAATCTGATTCCTTATTCTTTCTGTCGGCATCTGTCATTTTCCAGCCCTCACAACAGGCCGGATTTCAGGCCAAGGACGGGATCACAAAAAGATGAAATGGCTCAAGTCGCTTATCGTCGCCGGAACGCTGCAGGCCTTGGCGGTCACTTCAGGCCATGCGGGCGCCAATCTCGATCAGATCAAGCAGGCCGGCGTCATCAAGGTCGGCACGGAAGGCACATACGCACCCTTCACCTATCATGACGCTTCGGGCGCGCTGGTCGGCTTCGACGTCGAGATCGCCAAGGCGATCGCCGACAAGCTGGGTGTCAAGGTCGAGTTCCTTGAAGGCAAGTGGGATGGGCTGATCGCCGGTCTCGACGTCAGCCGCTATGACGCCGTCATCAATGAGGTCGGCATCACCGACGCACGCAAGGCCAAGTATGATTTCTCCGATCCCTACATCGCTTCCAAGGCGGTGCTGATCGTGCGCGGCGACAACAATGACATCAAGACTTTCGCCGACCTCAAGGGCAAGAAGTCGGCGCAGTCGCTGACCTCGAATTTCGGCAAGCTGGCCGAGGCCAACGGCGCCGAGCTCGTCGGCACCGACGGCTTCGACCAGTCGATCCAGCTTCTGCTGACCGGCCGTGCCGACGCCACCATCAATGACAGCCTGTCGTTCCTCGACTTCAAGAAACACAAGCCCGACGCCAATGTGAAGATCGCCGCGCAGGAAGAAAACGCCGATTATTCCGGCGTTATCGTGCGCAAGGGCGATCCCGAGCTGGTCGCGGCCATCAACAAGGCACTGGCCGATATCAAGGCCGACGGCACCTATAAGAAGATCGCCGACACTTATTTCGGCCAGGACGTTTCGAAGTAGTTGATTATCGGGGCCGGTTTTTCGGCCCTGCAACATGCCCAGCGGCGAGCCGTCTTTGACGGCCCGCCGCTTTTGTCGTGATATGGCGCCTGCATTCGCATTCCGATAACGCCGCCGCGATCATTCTGGGGGTCTTTCGTGCCGCACTGGCTGCAACTGATGCTGGAGTCGCTGCCTTCGCTGCTCTGGGCCGCTCTCATCTTCACCGTGCCGTTGACGCTGTTGTCGTTCGTCCTCGGCCTGACGGTTGGCCTCGGCGCGGCACTTGGCCGGCTGTTCGGACCAAGGCCGCTGGTCGCGGTCGTGCGCTTCTATGTCTGGATCTTCCGCGGCACGCCGCTCCTGGTGCAACTGTTCCTGATCTTCTACGGCCTGCCGTCGCTTGGCATCCTGCTCGACGCCTTCACGGCAGCGTTGATCGGCTTTACGCTCAACATCGGCGCCTACACGTCGGAGATCATCCGCGCGGCAATCGGCTCCGTGCCGAAAGGCCAGTGGGAAGCCGCCTATTCGATCGGCATGACCTGGAGCCAGGCGATGCGGCGCACCATCCTGCCGCAAGCCGGCCGCGTCGCGGTGCCGCCGCTTTCCAACACCTTCATCTCACTGGTGAAGGACACGTCGCTGGCCGCCGCCATCACCGTGCCGGAGATGTTCCAGGCGGCGCAGCGCATCGTCGCCACCAGCTATGAGCCGCTGATCCTCTATGTCGAGGCGGCGATCCTCTACCTGGCGATGAGTTCGGTGCTGTCGGCCTTGCAGACGCGGCTGGAGGAGCGGCTCAACCGCTATGGCGGCTTCCTGGAGGCGCGCTCATGATCGGCCTCACCAATATCGAAAAGCGCTTCGGCGACAATCTGGTGCTGAAGGGCGTGACAGTCGCCATTGCGGAAGGCAGCGTCACCGCGCTGGTCGGCCCTTCAGGCGGCGGCAAGAGCACGCTCTTGCGCTGCATCAACCTGCTGGAAATCCCGACCTCGGGCACGGTGCGCATAGGCGACGAGACGCTCGAGTTCCGTCCGGGCATCAAGGTGCCGGCGAGCGACATCAGGCGGTTGCGCCTGCAGACCGGCATGGTGTTCCAGAATTTCCAGTTGTTCCCGCATCGCACCGCGATCGAGAACGTCATGGAAGGCCTGGTCACGGTGCTGAAATGGTCGCCCGAGAAGGCCCGCGAGCGGGCGCTCGCCTTGCTGGAAAAGGTCGGGATGGCGCACAAGGCCGACGCCTGGCCGGCGACGCTGTCGGGCGGCCAGCAGCAGCGCGTGGCGATTGCCCGCGCCCTGGCGCCATCACCGAAGGTGCTGCTGTGCGATGAGCCGACTTCGGCGCTTGATCCTGAATTGGCGCAGGAGGTGGTCGATGTGCTTGGCAAGCTCGCCAGCGAAGGCACGACCATGGTGATGGCCACGCATGACCTGCGGCTTGCCTCCAAGATCGCCCAGGAGGCGGTGTTCCTCGACGCCGGCGTCATCGTCGAGAAGGGGCCGTCCACGGTGCTGTTCGGCAACCCGGAGCGAGAACGGACGAAGCGGTTCATCGCGACGCTGAAGCAGGAGGCGGAGAGGGAAGGCGGCGGCTGAACTCTCTACCCCCTTGTGGCGAGTGCAAGTCAAAACAAAAAACCCGGCGCGAGGCCGGGTTTTTCGAATTCGAAGGCCAAAGAGCCTCAGGCAGCTTCTTCCTGCTCGGCTTCCTCATTGTCAGCCTTGGCGCCGCGCTTAGGGCCCTTGTTGAGGTTCACCTCGATCAGGCGCACGGCTTCGGTTTCCGACATGCGGTTGACGGCCGCGATCTCGCGGGCCATGCGGTCGAGCGCGGCCTCATAGAGCTGGCGTTCGGAATAGGACTGCTCCGGCTGATTGTCGGCGCGGTAGAGGTCGCGCACGACTTCCGAGATCGAGATCAGGTCACCCGAATTGATCTTGGCATCATATTCCTGGGCGCGGCGCGACCACATGGTGCGCTTGACGCGGGCGCGGCCCTGAACGACCTTGAGCGCGCGCTCGACATAATCTTCCTCCGACAGCTTGCGCATGCCGATGGAGGTCGCCTTGGCGACCGGCACCTTCAGGCGCATCTTGTCCTTCTGGAAGTCGATGACGAACAGTTCCAGCTTGTGACCCGCCACTTCCTGCTCGTCGATCGACACGATTTGGCCGACGCCGTGCGCCGGGTAGACGATGTACTCACCAGTCTTGAAACCGTGACGCGCTCCGGTGGACTTCTTCTGCGGGGTGATCGTTGCCATTACGCCCTGAACTCCTTGTTGTGGTACCGGCGTCCTGCCGGCCCGAACTCGTGCGACCGGGGAAACCGATCGTTAGCCGCACAACAGGTGAACCCACCGGAAAGGCTGGGACCGGCAAACCGCATGGATTGCGACCGCCTGGCCCAGATCGCTCTGGTCCGGAATGGGATTTTTCACCTTTCAGTGATTTGGGGCGTCTGCGCCATAAATCGACGTTGTGTCACCGGCATGTTTCGCTGATGTAACACAAAAAGTCGGAAGAATCAAGGTTTTGCTGCGTTCGCGCAGGCCACAGGTTCGCGCCGCCTGTCAAGGCGGTTTATGTGACATGTCTCTTACGCTGCGTAATACCGGCCTTTACGGCCGCATTGTCAATCGCCTTCACCGGGCTCGGCCGAGAAGTATTTCTCGAACTTGCCGGCCTCGCCGTCGAAGGTCTTGGCGTCTGCCGGAGGCTCCTTCTTGGCGGTGATGTTGGGCCATTTCTCGGCATATTCGGTGTTGATCTGCAGCCATTTGTCGAGGCCTGGCTCGGTGTCCGGCTTGATCGCGTCGGCTGGACATTCGGGCTCGCAGACGCCGCAGTCGATGCACTCGTCGGGATGAATGACGAGCATGTTCTCGCCTTCGTAGAAACAGTCGACCGGACAGACCTCGATGCAGTCCATGTATTTGCATTTGATGCAATTGTCGGTCACGACATAGGTCATCGGTCGGCTCCGGGACGCCCCAGCTTTAATGGGCCAGTTTTGTTGGGCTTTTTCCGTGAGGTAACGCCTTTGTCCGTCGCTTGCAAGGGCGGCCATGCGCGGCGGCATCGTCGTTTCCGGAATGGAATTCCAGACATCGGGTACGGCGGAAGCCTGTCATGTCCTCGGGAGGGTCTTGTTTGCGGGGTTCGGCTTTGCCCCAAGCCGCGTCATTGACGTGAAGTCGTTATGCGGTGTTGAGCGACGGGATCATTCTTCGCCAAGCAAGCGGTCGGTCTGCCGGCGTTCTTTCTTGGTGGGGCGGCCGCTGCCGGCCTCGCGCAGCGCCGGAATCGCATCGGGAAGGGCCTCACCCTTCGGTGCGGGTGGCGGCGACATGTCCTCATAGAGGGTGCGGGCTTCTTCCGCCGGGCCGCGCCGGACGCCGGCGCCGATCACCTTCCAGACGAAAATGCGCCGGTCCAGCGTGATGGTCAGCACGTCGCCCGGCTTGACCAGATCAGAGGCCTGCGCTGCTTTGTCGCGATTGATGCGCACGCGCCCGGCGACGACGAGCTTCGCCGCCAGCGAACGCGATTTCACCGCGCGTGAGAAGAACAGCCATTTGTCGATGCGCTGGCGGCCTTCGGCAACCATCGAACCCTACCGAGCCTACTTCTTCAGCTGGTCGCGCAAGGCGGCGAGCTTGGCGAAGGGCGAGTCTGGATCGAAGCGCACCGGGCGTTCCTCGCGCGGCTTCGGCTGGAAGGCCGGCTTGGCGCCGCCCTTGCCGCGATCGGGGCCACCCTTGCCCTCGGGCCGGCCACCCTTCCAGTCGGGGCGGCCTTCGCGGCGTTCGGGACGATCGCCCTGGGGCCGACCGTCACGGCGCTGTTCACCTTCACCCGGTGGCTTGGGCTTGAACTTCGACCGGTCGAAGCGCGGCTTGCCGGCGCCGTCACGCCGCCCTTCATGGGCGGGGCGCTCTCCGGGAGCAGCCGTGGCCGGTGCGCCGCCGGAGTCGGCCGGTGCATTGTTTCGGCCGCGCGCTTGTCCGTTGCGCTGGCGATTGTTGCGGCCTTCGTGATGGCGGGGGCGCTGCTCGAAACGGCCCTGGCGCCACAACAGGATCGGCTTGGGCGCTTCAGCTTCTGGAGCGGGCTCGCCGGGGGGCGCTTCGGTAGGCACGTCCGAAACCGCTTCCGTCGCGGGTGCAGCTTCGGGAACTGGCTCCACTGTGGCTTCGACGGATTCAGCTTCCGCCTCTGGCTCGGCAGCAGGTTCAGCAGTTGCTTCGGCGACAGCCTCAGTTGCGGGCTCTTCCGCGACTTCGGCCGAAGCTTCGGTTGGCTCTTCCGCGACAGGTTCTGCTGCGGCTTCCGCGATGACCTCGGCCGGAGCTTCGACAGCAGCCGGTTCCGAACCCTCGATCGCTGCCTCCGCCGCAGCATCTGTCGCGGCAGCCTGCGCAGCCCTGGCCTGCTCGGCGCGTGTGGCTTCTTCCGCCGCAAGCCTGGCTGCTGCGGCTTCCCGTGCGGCAGTGTCCTGCGCTTCCAACCGCGCCTTGACCTCCGCCGCCGGCTTCGGCTCGGCGCGATAGCCCAGGCCCTTGAGGATCTCTTCCATGTCGTCGGCGGTTGCGCCGAGGATCGACATCATCGGCGGCGTCACCATGAAGGACTGGCCGTCATAGGCGCCGTCCGGACGCTGGCCGAGGCCAGGCTTCCAGTTGGTCGCCGGACGGATCAGGTCGGCCAGCCGCTCCAGAATGTCGATGCGCACGGCGCGGCGGCCGAGATTGCGGTAGCCGGCGAGCTTGTAGAAGGCCTTGTCGAAGGCCGGATCGATGACCACCGAAGTGCGGCCGGACGCCAGCGCATGGACCACGTCGCCAAAGCCGGGCTTGTCCTTGCCGTCATTCTTCAGCGCCCACAGCAAGGTCACCAGTCCGGCGGGTGCCGGCTTGATCAGCGCCGGGACGAAGACATGATAGGCGCCGAAGCGCACGCCAAGCCGGCGAAGCGCCGCGCGACCCTCCTGGTCGAGCGACTTCATCTCCTCGGCAATGTCGCGGCGGTTGATGAGGCCGAAATTCTCGACCAGCTGGAAGGCGATACCACGGCCGATGCCGGAAATCTGGTCGGCGTTCTTCAGGTCGACCAGCGGCTTCAGCAGCGACTCGATCTGGAAATTGACGAAACGTTCGGCGCGCGCGGCGACCTTGTCGCGCGCTGGGCCGGTCAGCTGTTCGTCGGCCAGCAGCACGAGGCGCGGCTTCAGCGCGTCTTCGCCGGAGACCAGCGTGCCGATCGGCGCGCCGATCCAGCGCAGCGTGCCGTCCGAGCCAAGTGCCAGGTCGCCATTGGCGCAGGCGCCAAAACGGTCGGCGCGCGCCTCGAATTCGGCGGCCAGCGCCTTTTGCGCGGCGGTGCGCACGGCCTTGGCGTCTTCGCCGCCGGCGGTCTGGTCGGCGGTGAAGCGGAACCCTTGCAACTCGCCGACATGATGGCCTTCGACAAGGACGGTTCCGGTAGGGCTTATTTCGGCTTCAGGCATGGTATTTTCTCTAAGGCGCCGCATGAGGACGGAAGTCCTGCGGTCTACGAAGCGTTTCGTCAACCGCTCATGCAGCGCATCCGACAATCTGTCTTCGATTTCGCGCGTCTTTTCCTGCCAGTGTGCCTGATCGGCCAGCCAGCCGGGCCGGTTCGACACGAATGTCCAGGTGCGGATCTGGGCAATCCGGTGCGACAGCGTGTCGATGTCGCCCTCGGTGGTGTCGGCGCGGCGCACTTGCTCGGCCATGTAATTCTCGTCGACATGGCCTCGCTTGGCGAGGTCCATATAGATCGACGCGATGAGGTCGGCATGCTGCGCCGGGGCGATCTTGCGGTAGTCGGGCAGCGCGCAGGCTTCCCACAGGAGCGCCACGCGTTTGGCGTCGGTCGCCAGCGCGCGGATATCCTCGTCGCGGGAAAGATATTCGAGCGCCTGCGCGTCGACCGCCGGCAGAGCGCGCGTCAGACCCTCCACCGGAGCGTTGGTCTCGATCGAGCGCTTCAGCGCGTCCAGGCTGGCGAAGTCGAAATGCGCGGTGCGCCACTGCAGCACCTTCACCGGATCGAAGTCATGGCTTTCGATCTTCTTGACCAGTTCCTCGTCGAGCAGATCGACCTGGCCGGTGACGCCGAAAGTGCCGTCGCGCAGATGGCGTCCGGCGCGGCCGGCGATCTGGCCGAGCTCGGCCGCCGTCAGGTTGCGGTACTGGTAGCCGTCGAACTTGCGGTTCTGGGCGAAGGCGACATGGTCAAGATCGAGGTTGAGGCCCATGCCGATGGCATCGGTGGCGACGAGATAGTCGACATCGCCCGATTGGAACAATGCCACCTGGGCGTTGCGGGTGCGCGGCGAGAGCGCGCCGAGCACGACGGCGGCGCCACCTTGCTGGCGTCGGATCAGCTCGGCGATGGCATAGACCTCGTCGGCGGAGAAGGCGACGATCGCGGTGCGGCGCGGCAGGCGCGTCAGCTTCTTCGAGCCCGCATAGGCGAGATGCGAAAGCCTTGGCCGCGTCACCACGGAGACGCCCTTCAACAGGCGCTGCAGGATGCCGTGCATGGTGGCGGCACCGAGCAGGAGCGTTTCCTGGCGGCCGCGAAGATGCAGGATGCGGTCGGTGAAGATGTGGCCGCGCTCGAGGTCGCCGGCGAGCTGCACCTCGTCGATGGCGACGAAGGCGGCGTCGGTCTCGCGCGGCATGGCCTCGACCGTGCAGACCGAATATCTGGCGCCTGGCGGCTGGATCTTCTCCTCGCCAGTGATCAGAGCGACTTTATGGGCGCCGACCTTTTCGCAGACGCGCGTGTAGACTTCCCGCGCCAGCAATCTGAGCGGCAGCCCGATGACACCGGTTTCATGCGCCACCATGCGCTCAATGGCGAGGTGGGTCTTGCCGGTGTTGGTCGGCCCAAGCACGGCGGTCACGTCGCGGCCCGACAGGATCAGCGGCTCGGTATGTTTCGGCTGGATGTTCATCGGCTCGGAAATAAGGCTTTCTGGCCTCTCATTGTCGGGAGCGTGCCTTCAAACTGGCGCGTATGACAGGCGACACATAGGGATTTCGTGCGCGAAGCGAAAGCGGAATGTTCCGTGGGCGGCTCGAAGGCCTCTTTGCACAGCGCTAAATTGGCTATCGCTTAACTGATGGAACGAGTCTGGAACGAATCGGCGACGAATCAGTGACTCGACCAGATTCAGCTTTTGTTCACGGCTATATGTGGATTTCGTGAGCGTGACTCTCACCACATGCTGAATCCCTGAACTGGCCCGTTTTATGCTAAGCGACCTCAGCTATTAAGCTTTGCCGAGAAACGACGGCGGCGGCACGATATCCATCACTCAAGATTATGAAATTGTTAATCTTTCTGAATTTGGTGTTAAGGAACTGTGGGCGATTCCGGCCAGTTAACGTTAACTTGCGCTCAAAGCCGGAACGAATCGGCTACAAATCAGCGCCGGCGGCGTTTTCCCTTTTTGTTCTCCAATAACTTGTGTTGTGAACAGCTTTTCCACCGACAATCCACAGGCTTGGCCACAGGGTTCCGCACAGGCGGCGCTGCCGCATTAGCCCCTGCGTGCGGGATTCAGGCATTGCGCTGCGGCGGGGCTTTTTCGCTTCCAAGGCATCAAAGGAAACGGACCGGTTTCCCGGTCCGTTCGCTACGGTATGAAGCCGTCGGACGTCTCAGGCGAAGTATTGGCCGCCATTGGCGGTGAGGGTCGAGCCGGTAATGAAGCCGGCATCCTCGGAAGCGAGGAAGACGACGCAGCGCGCGATCTCTTCCGGCTCGCCGAGGCGGCCGACCGGGATCTGCGGCAGGATGCGCTCGTTGAGCACCTTCTCATCGATTGCCTTGACCATCTCCGTGGCGATGTAGCCGGGGCAGATGACGTTGACGGTGATGCCGGCGCGGGCGCCCTCCTGGGCGAGGGCCTTGGTGAAGCCGATGTCGCCGGCCTTGGCGGCGGAATAGTTGACCTGGCCGGCCTGGCCCTTCTGGCCATTGATCGAGGAGATGGTGATGACGCGACCGAACTTGCGGTCGCGCATGCCGCCCCACAGCGGGTGCGTCATGTTGAAGACGCCGGAAAGATTGGTGTCGATGACCTCTTTCCACTGCTCACGGGTCAATTTGTGGAACATGGCATCGCGGGTGATGCCGGCATTGTTGACCAGCACCGAGACCGGGCCGAGATCGGCCTCGACTTGGCTGATGCCGGCGGCGCAAGCGTCATAGTCGGCGACCGACCATTTGTAGACCGGAATGCCGGTCTCGGCCTTGAATTTCGCCGCCGCCTCGTCGTTGCCGGCATAGTTGGCCGCGACCGAATAGCCGGCGTTCTTCAAGGCGATCGAGATCGCCGCGCCGATGCCGCGCGATCCGCCCGTGACGATTGCAACCTTGGTCATGCATTTCCCCTTTTTGATATCGCCCTGTTGTCGGGCTTGGCAGGCACTGGATATGAAAGGGGCGGCTTGCGCCGCCCGTTCAGTATTTTTCAGAGGGCTTCCACACACAGGGCGACGCCCATGCCGCCGCCGATGCACAGGGTGGCCAGCCCCTTCTTGGCGCCGCGACGGCGCATCTCGTAGACCAGCGTATTGAAGATGCGGGCGCCCGAGGCGCCGATCGGGTGGCCGATGGCGATGGCGCCGCCATTGACGTTGACGATCGAGGGATCCCAGCCCATGTCCTTGTTGACGGCACAGGCCTGCGCGGCGAAAGCCTCGTTGGCCTCGACAAGGTCGAGATCGCCGACCGACCAACCCGCCTTTTCCAAAGCCTTGCGCGAGGCGGGGATGGGGCCGGTGCCCATGATCGCCGGATCGACGCCGGCGGTCGCCCAGGAGGCGATGCGCGCCAGCGGGGTGATGCCGCGCCGTGCGGCTTCCGCTTCACTCATCAGCAGCGCGCCGGCGGCACCATCATTGATGCCGGAGGCGTTGGCGGCGGTCACGGTGCCGTCCTTGTCGAAGGCCGGCTTCAGCTTGGTCATGGCGTCCAGCGTCGCGCCATGGCGGATGTATTCGTCCTGGTCGACAATCGTGTCGCCCTTCTTGCCCTTGATGGTGAAGGCGACGATCTCGTCCTTGAACTTGCCCGCCTTCTGCGCCGCCTCGGCCTTGTTCTGCGAGGCCAGCGCGAACTGGTCCTGGTCGTCACGGGTGATCTGGAACTGGCGGGCGACGTTCTCGGCGGTGTTGCCCATGTGATAGCCGTTGAAGGCATCCCACAGCCCGTCCTTGATCATGGTGTCGATCATCTTGTAGTCGCCCATCTTGACGCCACCGCGCAGATGCTGCGCGTGCGGCGACAGCGACATCGATTCCTGGCCGCCGGCGATGATCACCTTGGCGTCACCGGTGGCTATCTGCTGCATGCCGAGTGCAATGGCGCGCAGGCCCGAACCGCAAACCTGGTTGAGGCCCCAGGCGGTGGTCTCCTTCGGCAGGCCGGCAATGATCGAGGCCTGGCGGGCCGGGTTCTGGCCCTGGGCCGCGGTCAGCACCTGGCCGAGGATGACCTCGTCGACCTCCGCCGCTTCGACTCCGGCGCGTGACAAAAGTTCCCTGATGACGACGGCGCCGAGCTCATGCGCCGGCGTGGCAGCGAACGCGCCGTTGAAGGAGCCGACGGCCGTGCGCGCGGCGCTGGCGATGACGATGGAATCGGACATTTTCTTCTCCAGACTTCAAGGATGTTGTTCTGTCGTTGAGGACTTTTCTTGCCCTTTCCCAACCCCAAGTCAAACCGGAAATCGGCATGGCGCCCGTGCGCGCCAAGCAGGTCACGCTCCGCCATGCCTTCGGGCTGGCCGCTGCTGCGCAGCATATTTTGCCTGCTATGCAGCATTATATGATCCCGCACTGCACAAACTGCTTGGAATTATGAGGCTTTTGCGCATATCCTCAAAAAGGGCGCAATCGTTACCGGCCGCTTACTCAGGCGCGCCGGTGTCCGGGGAGGATGCAGATGGCCGCAAAAGACGACCCGATCATTATCAAGAAATATGCCAATCGCCGCCTCTATAATACGGGGACGAGCACCTATGTGACGCTCGAGGATCTGGCCGAGATGGTCAAGAAGGGCGAGGAGTTCACCGTCCAGGACGCCAAGACCGGCGACGACATCACGCATCCGGTGCTGACCCAGATCATCTTCGAGTTGGAGAACAAGGACGGGCAGAACATGCTGCCGATCCCGTTCCTGCGCCAGCTGATCGCCTTCTACGGCGACCAGATGCAGATGATCGTGCCGAGCTTCCTCGAACAGTCAATGATCGCCTTCTCCAAGGAGCAGGAGCGCTTTCGCGAGCAGATGAAGGGGGCGATCGGCAAGTCGCCGCTGGACGTGATGAAGATGGCGACGCCGATCAAGGCGCTGGAAGAACAGACGCGCCGCAACATGGAGATGTTCCAGAACGCGATGCGGCTGTTCACGCCTTTTCCGCCCGCGGGCTCGGCACCGGCCGCGGCCCCCGCCGAGCCGGCCAGGAAGGACGCGCCGGCCGAGAAATCCGACGATCTACAGCAGCTGAAGGACCAGATCGCGGCCATGCAGCGCAAGCTCGATACGATGTCGTAAGCCGGCAGCGGGTCGGGCGCAGCCCAACCCGGCCGTGCCTTATCCGTCGATGGTCAGCTTCCACAATTCCCAGGTGTCGTCGGCCCGCCCGTCAAGCGAGCGATAAAAAGCCTTGGCCGGCATGTTGGAGTGCAGCACCGTCCACTTGATGGCGGATGCACCGATGCTGGTGGCATGGTCTCGGAGCCGCTCGACAAGGGCGCGGCCGACCGACTTGCCGCGCGCCGCCTCAGCCACGTAGAGTTCCTTGAGCACCACGACTGGCTTCAGATCGTAGGTCCAGGGGATGAGATAATGGACGGCGATG
Organism: Mesorhizobium loti; assembly: GCF_013170705.1. Classification (NCBI taxonomy): domain Bacteria; kingdom Pseudomonadati; phylum Pseudomonadota; class Alphaproteobacteria; order Hyphomicrobiales; family Phyllobacteriaceae; genus Mesorhizobium; species Mesorhizobium loti. The sequence continues at coordinate 1,500,054 of NZ_CP033334.1, forward strand.
CCGACGATTACGCCGTCGACCTCCGCCACGAACACGCCGAAGCGGGGCGATGGCCCCAGCCCATGGTCGACGATGTCGGCCTCGGTGACCCGGAATTCGTCGTCATAGCCCTCGAAGACGGCGAGCGCCCGCATAAGGGCGAGCACCGCGCCGACATCCCGCCGCTCGAACGGACGGACGACCGCTTTGCGCGCTGGGCTCGGCGTTGCGGTCATGCCCTCGGAGTGCCAGGCGCCTTGCCGGAGGCGAAAGGAAGCTCTTCATCCTGCCAGCCTGTCATGCCACCGATCATGACCTTCACCGGCAGGCCGAGGCTGGCCAATTTGAAGGCCGCCCGATCCGCGCCATTGCAATGCGGCCCGGCGCAATAGACGACGAACAGCGTGCCTGCCGGCCATTTCGCCATTCGGTCGGCCGAGATCTCGCGGTGCGGCAGGTGGAGCGCGCCCGGCACATGGCGGCGCTCATAGGCTTGCGGCGAACCGACCACATGCAGAAGGACAAAGTCCGGCTCGCCGGCGCGCAGTGTCGCGGCGACGTCGGAACAGTCGGTTTCGACCGAAAGCCGGCGCAGGAAATGGTCGCGGGCAATCTCCGGCGATGCCGCCGGAATGTCTGTCACGTAGCTCATCAAGGGTCTCCATCTCAGATGGAGCCGGTCTCCATCTCTGATGGAACCGAGGTAGCGCACCGGGCCAGACGATTGCAGCTGGCAGCTTTGCCATATATCGTCAAGATCATGCCAAATCCGCCTCTCGCCAATCCACTGGTCGTTGCCGTCGCCTATGACGGGCTGTGCACGTTCGAGTTCGGCGTGGCGGCCGAGATGTTCGCCTTGCCCAGGCCGGAGATGGGCGCGGATTGGTATCGGTTTGCCGTCGCCGGCATCGATGCCGGCGAAATGCGCGCGATGGGCGGCGTGCGTGTCGTCGCCGATGGCGGGCCCGATCTGATCGGCGAGGCCGGCACGGTGATCGTGCCGGGGTGGCGCGGTGTGGAGTGTCCGGTGCCGCCCTCGCTGGTCGAGGCGCTTCGGGCGGCCAATGAGCGGGGCGCACGCATCCTGTCCATCTGCTCGGGCGTCTTCGTGCTCGCCGCGGCCGGCCTGCTGTCGGGCAAGAAGGCGACCACGCATTGGCGCTACAGCGAGAAACTGAGGGAGATGTATCCCGACATCACCGTGGTTCCGGACGTTTTGTACATCGATGAGGGGAATGTGCTGACATCGGCCGGCAGCGCGGCGGGCATCGACCTGTGCCTGCATCTGGTCCGGCGCGACTTCGGCACCAAGGCCGCCAACATGGTGGCGCGACGCCTGGTCGTGCCGCCGCATCGCGACGGCGGCCAGGCGCAATATGTCGAGAGCTCGGTTCCCGAGCCTCATGAACGCAGCCGGCTCGGACCGTTGATCGACAGGATGCGCGCGGATATTTCCGCCGACTATCCCATAGCCACCCTCGCCAATCTGGCCGGAATGAGCGAGCGGACATTCTTGCGCCGGTTCGCGGCCGCTACCGGTGTCACGCCGGCGCGCTGGCTGCTTTCGGAACGGCTATCGCGGGCGCGCACATTGCTGGAAGAAACCGCCATGCCGATCGAGCGGATTGCCGAGACCGCCGGATTTGGCGCGGCGGCGACGTTGCGGCATCATTTCCGCCAGCAATTCGCAACGACGCCCGCCACTTACCGGGCGCGGTTCGGAACCAGTGCCAACCCAGCCTGACGGCCTCACAGCTGTCCGGGCAGCAATCCCTCATAGCGGCCGCGCGGGCGGATGATGCTGCCGCTCACGATCTGTTCGACCATATGCGCGGCCCAGCCGACGCTGCGTCCGAGCGCGAACAGGTGGAACGGCGCATCGCGCGGCAAGCCCAGGCCGCGCGTCAGCACGGCGAGGGCAAAATCGATATTCGCCGGAGCGCCGGTGGCGGCAATGGCGGCGGCTTCCAGCGACCGCAATGTCTCGTCTGTGTTGCCGATGGCGGCCAGAAGCGCCGCGGCCCGGGGATCGCCTTCGGGGTAGAGCTGATGGCCGAAACCCGGCAATGGCCGGTCATGGCCGAGCCAGCGCCGGATCGTTGCATCGGCGCCGTGCCGTGCCGCATCTTCGGCGAGGTGCATCACCGCCTCGCCGGCGCCGCCGTGCCGCGGGCCCGACAGCGTCGTCAGTCCCGCCAGCAGGCAAGCGGCGGGTGAGGCTCCCGTGGAGGCGGCGACGCGAGCGGCGAAGGTCGATGCATTGAGTTCGTGATCGGCGAGCAGCACGAGGGCGCGCCGGATCGCTTCCGCCCCGTCTTTGCCGACCGACCAGCCCCGCGCCAGTCGCCGATGCACCGGCTCCGGCCCCGCCTCGGCCCCGAGGGCGCCGGCCAGCACGCCGATCGCGCGCGCCGCGTCGGCGCATAGCGAGGCGGCGCTGCGTCCAAGCGAAGGCCGCGCCTGGCCGGCAAGCAAGGCAAGTTGCGCGAAGGCCGGGCCTCGGCCGAACTGGCGCGGCGCATCTGGCGGCGGCGCCTCGAAGCGGACCGGTTCAGGCAGGGCCCAAAGCACAGCGGCGGTTTCTTCCAGCGTCGCATGGTCGGACAGCGCAACGGCGTCCCGGCCCCGATAGATGAGATGGCCGTGCCAGACGGTCGAGATCGCCGTTGCGATCGACGGCTCGCCCCAGGCGATGGCGCTTTCGGCGATGGCGGAGGGGCTGCGCCCGCGTGCCCTTCGCGTTGCCAGCGCGGCGATGTCGTCGGCGCGATATTCGCTGCGGCGTGGGTCAGCGCGGTCCGGGCGCATGCCAATGCGACCGCGGCTGACATAGGCGTAGAGCGTCTGCGGCCTCACCCGCAGCCTTTCCAGTGCCTCTTCCCGCGACAACCATTCGGACATGGCGAGCCCTGATATTGATTCTATTGATCAAGATTGATGACGATCTGGCCTACCCTTATCTCCCATGTGGAAAAGCTTCAAGGAGACAAGGCCATGGCGAATGGGCTCGATGATGTGGTGGCGGCCGAAACCGTGCTGTCCGATGTGGATGGGCTGGGTGGCCGGCTGACGATCCGTGGCTATTCGCTGCCGGAGCTGGCCGGACGATGGAGCTACCCGCAAGTGGTGCGCCTGCTGCTGGATGGTTTCTTCGACGATCTGCCTGGCGATGCCGAACTGATGGCGAGACTGGGCGAGGCCCGCGTCGAGGTGTTCGAGCAGCTCCTGCCCTCGCTGCCCTTGCTGGCGCCGCTCGAAATCTACAGCGCCATGCGCGCCGGCATGGCTCTGCTGCCGGATGGCGAGACGCTGGCGGACCCCTTGCGGCTGATCGCGGCGCCCGCCGTGCTGACGCCGGCCTTGTTGCGCCTGCAGCGCGGCGAGCAGCCGGTCGCCCCGGACGGCAAGGCCGATCATGCCGCCGACATGCTGAGGATGCTCAATGGCGTCGCGGCATCGCCGGCATTGGCAAAAGCGGTCGACACCTATCTGGTGACCGTCTGCGACCACGGCCTGAATGCCTCCACCTTCGCCACCCGTGTCGTCGCCTCGACACTGGCCGGCCTGACCTCGTCGGTGCTGGCCGGGCTCGGCGCGCTCAAGGGACCGCTGCATGGCGGCGCGCCCGGACCGGTGATCGAGATGCTGGATGCGATCGAGGCGCATGGCGACGCGGCCGGTTGGCTGCGCGACGAGATCGCGCATGGCAAGCGCATCATGGGTTTCGGCCACCGCATCTACCGCGTGCGCGATCCGCGTGCCGATGTGCTCAAGGCCGTGGTGCGGCAGCTTGGCGGCGAAGGCGAAACCGGCCGCCGGCTGGCTTTCGCCGAGACAGTCGAGCAGACCGCGCTCGAGGTGCTGCGGATCGCCAAACCGCAGCGCTCGCTGCAGACCAATGTCGAGTTCTATACAGCGCTGGTGCTGGAAGCGGCGGGTTTCCCGCCGCGGGCTTTCAGCAATGTCTTCGCCGCGGGCCGTGTTGCCGGCTGGATCGCGCATGCGCGCGAGCAGCAGACAACCGGGCGGCTGATCCGTCCGCAATCGCGCTATGTCGGCCCGGTGCCGGACCTCGTCGCATAGTCCATCAGAGGCACGGCCTCGCCGCGTCGAAGCGGAGGGGCTTTTGGCACAAGCGAAATTTCATGTGATCACGCGACCGTGTTCGTGTCTTGCCACGGTCCATCCTTATATGTTGCACTGCAACATAAAGCGATAGCGCTGCTCTTTCCATTGACGGTGGGGCAGGTTGACGCATCAGGATGACAGGAACGCCATGACGAAGAACGCCAAGGCGGAGGACAAGAAGAAGATCAATATAGCCCTTCAGGGAGGCGGCTCGCACGGCGCCTTTTCCTGGGGGGTGCTCGACCGCCTGCTGGAGGACGGCAGGCTGGAAATATCGGCCGTTTCCGGTACCAGCGCCGGCGCCATGAACGCGGTGGCGCTGGCCGACGGATATGTGCGCGGCGGGGTCGAGGGCGCGCGCAGGAAGCTCGATGATTTCTGGCACGCCGTCGCGGCGAAGGGCCGGTTCAGCCCGGTCCAGCGCATGCCGTGGGACGTCGCCTGGGGTAACTGGTCGATCGAGAACACGCCGGGCTATGTCTTCTTCGATACGATGTCGCGGGTGTTCTCGCCCTATCTCGCCAACCCGCTTGGCCTCAATCCGCTGCGCGACGTGGTCGCGCAGGAGATCGACTTCAAGAATGTCCGCGCCTGCAAGTCGATGGAACTGTTCATCTCCGCCACCAATGTCGAGACCGGGCAGTTGCGCGTCTTTTCGGATGGCGAGATCGACCTCGACACTGTGATGGCCTCGGCCTGCCTGCCGCAATTGTTCCGTGCGGTCGAGATCAAGGGCGTGCCTTATTGGGATGGCGGCTATGGCGGAAATCCGGCGCTCTATCCGTTTTTCAAGACAGCGGCGACCGAGGATGTGCTCCTGGTGCAGATCAACCCCGTGGTGCGCGAGGGAACACCGAGGAGTGCCAACGAGATCCAGAACCGCATCGACGAGATCACCTTCAACGCGGGGCTGTTGCGCGAATTCCGCTCGATCGCCTTCGTCAAGGAACTGATCGCCGCCGGCCGCCTGCCGCATGGCGAATACCGCGATATCCGCATGCACCGCATCGATGCCGACGAGGCGTTCAAGGACTTGTCGGCGTCATCGAAGGTCAATGCCGAATGGGCGTTCCTGACCTATCTGCGCGATCTCGGCCGCACCGCTGCCAGCGACTGGCTGGAGGAGAACTACGACGCCGTCGGCAGCCATGCCACACTCGACCTCTCGGGTGAACTCGACGACGGCTTCAAGCCGGTGCGCGGTCCAGCACCCGGCCGTCGGGTCAAGGAATTCCTCGCCGTGCGCAAGAACCCGGAAGCCGAGCGCCGCCGTGCTTGAACTCGCCGGGCCTGCGCCTGAGCGCCACTCCGATTTCCGGAGACCGCGCTGACGCCTTGGTCGCCCCGCGTCCTTTGCCCGGTCCGGCAAGGCGACAACCTTCGCGTGTGAGAGATGCTTCATCATGCTGACGCCTGTTGCCACCCACGTGCCGAGGGTGCAGCGCGGTGTCGCCGAACCCATGAGCCGAACGATGGGCGCCGCTCCGGCGAATGACAGGGAAGACAGTTCGGATTTCCCCGGTCGCGCCACGTCCGCTGTCCGGTCGCGAGCCGGTAGGTTCCGCCGATCCGGATGTTCCCGAACAGGGCACATCGAGGTTGCCGACGCCAGCTTCCGTGGCAACGAAACCGACCCCGGGCGATCCCGGCCTGATTGGGTTTCAGCCATTTCGCCAGCAGTTCCAATGCGTTGCACAAGCTCTCCGAGGCGGAGAGTGTCGTTCGCTAACTGAAAACGATCGGGCTTGTCGGTCTAAATTTCGCGTCCAGTTCCAGGAATCTGCGCGTGGCGGTCGCGTTATTGAGGGGACGTCGCGCTGCCTGTCGGCAATGGCAGACCGATCGTTCGGGTTTGGTCATGAGGGAGAGATCGTGAGCCGTCCGCAAGCCCGCTGAACTTGTATTTTAGCGGATCAACAACAGTTTCGCGGCGGCCACATCTTGTCCCGTCACGCAACGCTGCTGCAACTTTCGGACTATATTGCGGTGCAACTTTGATGTAGAAGCGCGCACGCCGATCACGGCAATTTGAACACGGTCAGGCGCGCACCCATATCGGCGACGCGCCCGCGTCATGGAGGCGCGGCGCTGGCCGAACCCGCAACGGAAAAAACGACGATGCCTAAAATCAGGTTTCACAAGCTTGCAGCCATTGTTGTGCTCATCGGTTTCGCGGCGTGGATGGCGACAGGCGAATTCTCGTCGGTCGGCAGCGTAGCGGCGAACAAGGCCAAGGCAGCCGAAGCCGAGCAGGGCAAGGCACCGGACGCGAGCAAGCCGAAGACTGCGGAAGCCGAACCGAAAGCGCCGTTGCGCACCGTCGCGGTGGTGACGCCGCCGCGCAAGACCTATGCGCGGGCCATCCGCATTTCAGGCCTGACCGAGGCCGACAAGCGCGCGGTGCTGGCAACCCGTGTCGGCGGCGTCATCGACAAGCTGCCGGTCAGCCAGGGCCAGCACGTCAAGACGGGTGATCTGGTGCTGATGCTCGCGGCGGAAGAGAAGATCTCCAATGTCGACAACGCCAAGCAGTTGCTGGCGCAGCGCAAGGCCGAGCTCGATGCCGCGGAGCGGCTCGCCAAGACCGGCAATTTGCCCAAGCTGCAGCTCGACACCGCCCGCTCCAACCTGACCCAGGCGCAGTCCCTGTTGGACACCGCGCAGGCTGAACTTGACCGCAACGAAGTCAAGGCGCCGTTCGACGGCGTTATCGACCGGGTGCCGGTGGAACTCGGCAGCTCCGTCATGCAGGGCGCCGAGGTTGCGACCATCCTCAAGCTCGATCCGGTGATCGCGCGCGGCGAGATCAGCGAGCGCGACCTCGGCTATCTCAAGATCGGCGACAAGGCCAAAGTGCGGCTGGTCAGCGGCCAGACCGTCGAAGGCACCGTGCGCTACATCAGCCGCGACGCCTCGTCGGCGACCCGCACCTTCCGTGTCGAGATCGCCATCCCCAATGCCGACGGCTCCGTGCCGGCCGGCATGACGGCGGAAATCCAGCTCAGCGCGTTGCCCACAGACGCGGTTCTGCTGCCGCGCTCGGTAGTGACGCTGGGCGACAAGGGCGATCTGGGCATCCGCGCCGTCGGCAAGGACAACAAGGTGGCGTTCTTCCCGATCGACCTGGTCGACGACACGCCGACCGGTCTGGTGCTTGGCGGAATCCCGGCCGACGCGCGCATCATCGTTGCCGGCCAGGAACTGGTGAAGGAAGCCGATGAGGTCAATCCGGTCGAGGCCGACCAGGCGACCATCAACAAGCTGATCGGCGAGGCCACCGCCGGCACGCAGTAGCGAAGCGGCGACGCCGCCGGACCTTCCGGCGACAGACGTCCGTTGGCCACTTCCGAAAGCAACCGCAGGCACAAGTCATGGATATCGTCAGACTCGCAATCAACAATGCCCGCCTGACCATCTCGGTCCTGGTCTTCCTGCTGATCGCGGGCTGGGTCGCCTATCAGTCGACGCCGAAGGAAGCGGAACCGGATGTTCCGATTCCGATGATGTATGTCAGCCTGATCTATCAAGGTATTTCGCCGGAGGATTCCGAGCGCCTCCTGTTGCGGCCGATGGAAAGCAAGCTGAAAAGCCTGAAGGGCCTCAAGGAAATGCGCTCGGCCGCCTTCCAGGGCGGCGGCTATGTGCTGGTCGAGTTCCAGCCGCAGACCAATTTGGCGACGGCGCTGCAGGACACACGCTCCAAGGTGCAGGACGGCAAGGCCGACCTGCCGCAGGCGGCCGAGGAGCCTGTCGTCACCGAAGTCAACATTTCCGAATTTCCGGTGCTCGTCGTCACGCTGTCGGGCGAATTGCCCGAACGTGTGCTGGCCGCCGCCGCACGCGAGTTGCGCGACCGCATCGAAGAGGTGCCCGGCGTTCTGGAAGGCTCGCTGCAGGGCTCACGCGACGATCTCGTCGAAGTCGTCATCGATCCGATGAAGCTGTCGTCCTACGGCTTGCAACTCGAGCAACTGATCGGGGCTGTGGGCGCCTCCAACAGCCTGGTCGCCGCCGGCAACATCGAAGGGTCGCAGGGCAAATACGCCGTCAAGGTGCCCTCGCTGATCGAGACGCCCGAGGATGTGGCGGCGCTGCCGGTGGTCGCCGGTCCCAATGCGGTGGTGCAGGCCAAGGATATCGCGACGATCCGTTCGACCTTCGCCGATGCCGACACGATCACGCGGCTCAACGGCAAGCCCGCGATCGCCATCGAGGTGAAGAAGCGCATCGGCGCCAATCTGATCGACACGCTCACCAAGGTGAGGGCGGTGTCCGACGCCTTCGTCAAGACGATGCCCGAGGGGATGCACGTCACCTACACGCAGGACAAGTCGGTCTTCGTCAATCAGCTGCTGGGAGACCTGCAGAACCACGTGATGATCGCCGTCATCCTGGTGTTCATCGTCATCCTCTACGCGCTGTCCGGCCGTGCCTCGCTGCTCATTGGCCTCGCCATCCCGTCGTCCTTCCTGATCGGCATCCTGCTGCTCGCGATGATGGGCTACACGATCAACATGATCGTGCTGTTCAGCCTCATCCTGGCCGTCGGCATGCTGGTCGACGATGCCATTATCGTCACGGAATTCGCCGAACGGCGGATGAGCGAAGGCATGCCGAAGCAGGAAGCCTTCGCGCTGGCCGCCAAGCGCATGGCCGGTCCGGTCATCGCGGCGACGATGACGCGCATCGCCGCCTTCTCGCCGTTGCTGTTCTGGCCGGGCATCATCGGCGATTTCATGAAGTACATGCCGATCACGCTGATCGTCACGCTGTCGGCGTCGATGCTCTACGCGCTGGTCTTCGCTCCGACGCTGGGAGCGATCTTTGCCAAGGCGCCGGACCATCACGCGGATGACAATCGCGATGGCTGGTACATGGCTGTCGTGAAGCAAGCGGTGCGCTTTCCCATCACCGTGATGGTGCTCACCGTCGTCCTGCTGGCCGGCATCTTCGTCGGGTATTCGAAGTATGGCGCCGGCGTCGAGTTCTTCCCGAGTGTCGAACCGGATTACGGCCTGCTCTACGTGCATGCCCGCGGCAATCTTTCGCTGGCCGAAATGGATACGGCGACCAAGATCGCCGAAAACAGGCTGGTTGGCTGGCCCGGCATCAAATCGGTCTACACCCGCGTCGGCAAGACGCAGGGCGGCGGCCAGGACGTCCCGGAAGATGTGGTCGGCGTCATCCAGTACGAATTCATCGACTGGCGCGAACGCAAATCGGCGAACCAGATCCTGAACGATCTGCGCGGCGTGATGGCCGGCATTCCCGGTGTCGACGTCGAGGTCCGCGTGCCGGAAGCCGGCCCGCCGACCGGCAAGCCAATCCAGATCAGGCTTTCGGCCATCGACCCGGCCGGCCTTGACGACAAGGCGCGTGCGGTGGCGGCGCGGATCGCCAAGGTGCCCGGCGTCATCGACATCTCCGATGGCCTGCCACCTCCCGGCGTCGACTGGGCTCTCGAGGTCGACCGTGCCAAGGCTGCCCAATACGGCATCAGTCCGACCTCGGTTGGAACGGTGGTGCAGCTCGTCACCAACGGCTTGAAGTTGTCGGAATACCGGCCTGCCGGCGCCGACAAGGCGGTCGACATCCGGCTGCGCTTGCCGGAGGACCGGCGCACGCTGTCGACGCTCGACGAGCTCAGGGTGCAGACCGCGCAAGGTTCGGTGCCGATCTCGAACTTCGTCGTCCGCAAGGCAAAGCCCAGCGTCGGTATCCTCAACCGCATCGACGGCGCCCGCACCGTGGTGGTGCAGGCCAACGTCGCCGCCGGCGCCCAGGTCGCCGCCGTGCAGCAGGAGGTAACCCAGGCCGTCACCGACATGAACCTCGGCAGCGGCATCCGCTGGAAGCTGGCCGGCTCGAACGAGGACAGCGCGGAAGCCAGCGCCTTCCTCAGCAAGGCCTTCGGTGCCGCGATCTTCCTGATCTTCCTGGTGCTGCTGGCGCAGTTCAACAAGTTCACCAGCGTCTGGCTGGTGTTGTCCTGCGTGGTCATGGCGACGATCGGCGTATTCCTCGGGCTGCTGATAACAGGCGAGACGTTCGGTATCGTCATGTCGGGCATCGGCGTCATCGCGCTCGCCGGCGTGGTGGTGAACAACAACATCGTGCTGATCGACACCTATGACCGGCTGCGTGAAGAAGGCTGGGACAAGATGGACGCCGTGCTGCAGACCTGCCGCGAGCGCGCGCGACCGGTGGTGCTTACGGCGGTGTCGGCCATCCTCGGCGTGCTGCCGATCGCCTTCGGCCTTGGCCTGGAAATCTTCCATCACGAGACGACGATCAACGCGCCGTCGACGCAATGGTGGATTTCGCTGTCGTCGGCGATTGTCTTCGGCCTGTCCTTCGCCACGGTGCTGACGCTGGTGGTGACGCCGTCGATGCTGATGGTGTTCACCCGCGCCAAGGTCAAACCCGGCGCACGGCGCGGCTTGATCAGCCGGCTGTTCCGGCGCGGCAAGGGCGAGATCTCGTCGGACGCGCCGACGGCGGATGCCGGGGCGGAACCCGCGATTGCCTTCCCGAAAGCCGCCGAATAGGCAGGCTTTCCGACCTGACCGGCAAAGGCCGCCCGGAACAACCGGGCGGCCTTTTGCATTGTCCCCCCAAGAGCGATGCAAGGCATCGTCTCGCAGCAGAGCGTCAAATGCGGGGAATTCCTCATGCCGATCAGCACCGTTGTCGTCGTCGTCCTGATCCTTGTCCTCATCGGCGCGGTGCCGGCCTGGCCGCACTCGCGCTCCTGGGGTTATGGACCGTCGGGCATTATCGGCGTGGTGCTGGTGGTGGTTCTGGTGTTGCTGCTGATGGGGCGGCTCTGAGCCGCCTTTTCGGTTCGTCGAGATGCCTTTCAGCGTGAGAGAAGGACGGCATGGCCGCCGACTGGCTCAGGCCGCTTTCGACGTGCCCGCCACGGTGGCGATGCCGATGTCCTCGAGGGCTTGGGCGACCGCCTGATCGAGCGGCGTATGCGGGATTTCGCCGATGATGCCTTCCAGCCGCGTCGAGGCCAGTTGGTGCGGCTCGAAGCGCAGGTAGGACATCGAGACGATCTCGCGCCACATCGCCACGAACGGGCTGCCGGCGCGCAGCACCCACCAGGGCATCGAGGTCATCTTGAGCGACCGGCCGAGCGCCTTCTCGGCAGCGGCCTTGATCTCGATATCGGTGACGGCGTGGCCGGGAAAGTTCAGCGCCTCGTAGGAGCCGAGCTTGTCGAGATTGCTAGCCAGCGCGACGAAGCCAACGGCGAAATCCGGCAGGTAGGCCCATTCATGCACGAGGTCGGCCGGACCGGGCGCGGTGTAGGCGCCCTTGTTGATCTTGGCGGCGACGACCAGATCGAACCAGGAGCCGCTGCCGGTGCCGCCGAAGAAATCGCCGGCGCGCAGCACAACGGTGCGCACCCGGCCGGCATCGGCCTCGCGGCGGAACAGATCCTCCATGGCGCAGCGGATGCGGCCCTTCTCGGTCGTCGGGTGGAATGGCGTGTCCTCCGTGATCACCGCCGGCATCGGCGAGCCGTAATTGTAGACGGTGCCGGGGAACAGATGCAGCGCGTTGTTGGCATGGCAGGCGGCCATGACGTTCTCGGCCATCGGCAGGCATTTGCCCCAGTCGGTATAGATCGGGTTGAGGCCGTTGAAGATGATATCGACGCCTTCGGTGGCACGGATCAGCGATTGGCGGTCCAGCGCATCGCCGGCAACCGCCGTGGCGCCTTCGATCTCGGCCGGTACCTTGCCGGTGCGGGTGACGGTGCGGACGTCGAAGCCGGCGTCGATGAAGGCTTTGGCAACCACACGGCCGAGCCGGCCATTGGCGCCGAGAATTGCGATCTTGGTCATTGTTCGTCTCCTTGTTTGCTCTGAAGCGACAGGGTTTGCTTTGAAGCGACGGGGCGAGCCCGCCGCTTTCAGGATCGTTCGAGAACCGCCCTTCAGCGGTTGCCGAAGAGGTTGCGGTCGGCGCCCTGGACGACCGGTTGCTGATCAGCGGCCCCGGACTTCGCGATCGACGTGGTGATCGTGCTGTCGACGCCGGTGGCGGCGGGCTGGTTGGTGGCGTTAGAGCCGAACTTGTCGCTGCCGGCAAAAGCCGCGCCGGCGGCGATGAGGAGGGCGGTGGCGGTGAGTGCGATCTTGGTCATTTGAATTCTCCTTGGTTGGTGTTGCAGTCCGTATTGGTGTTTGCAGGGCGAATATGATTGCTTCACGAATGAATTAAAATTGACCATGTATGCAGTTTTGATATTCATTATTGAATGGCAGATATCGATTGGAACCTGATCAAGAGCTTCGTCACGGTCGCGGAAACCGGCAGCCTGTCGGCCGCCGCGCGAAAACTGTCGGCCAGCCAGCCGACGCTGGGCCGTCACATCGGGGAGTTGGAGCAGGCGCTCGGTGTCACGCTGTTCCGGCGTGGGCGGAGCGGCTACGCGCTGACCGAAGCTGGCGCCACGCTGTTCGAACGCGGCAAGGCCGTCAGCGAGCAGGCGAGTGCGTTTTCACGGCTGGCACTGGGTTCGGTCGAGGCCATCGAAGGCACGGTGCGCATTGCCGCCAGCGAGGTGGTGGCGGCCTATGTGCTGCCCGACATGATGGCGCGGCTCGGCATGGAGGAGCCCGGCATCGAGGTCGAGATCGTTGCCTCGAACCAGGTCGAGAACCTGCTGCGCCGGGATGCCGATATCGCCATCCGCATGGTCAAGCCGGCGCAGAACGAACTGGTGGCGCGCAAGGTCTGCGATATCCCGCTCTGCGCCTGCGCGGCCATTTCCTATCTCGACCGGCGCGGCCGCCCGCTCGGGCCGGCCGATCTCGTCATCCATGCCCTGATCGGCTTCGATCGCAGCGACGAGATGATCCGAGGCTTCACGCAATCCGGTATCCCGGTCACCCGGAGCAGTTTTCGCTTCAGGGCCGACAACCAGATCGTCCTGTGGGAGGCGGTACGGGCGGGGAATGGTGTCGGCCTCGGCCAGGAGCCGCTGGCCGACCGCGATCCGCTGGTGGAGAAGGTGCTTCCCGGCCTGCCGCTGCCAAGCTTGCCGGTGTGGCTGGCCATGCATCGCGATGTGCGCGGCAGCGTGCGCATCCGCCGCGTGGCCGACTTTCTCCACGAGGAACTCAAACGCTATTCGGCGGGTGCCGTATCGGGAGCGAATTCGGCGCGGTGAGCGAGGCCCGCCATCAACAAGACGACGATCAGCAGCACCGACATGGCGATGAAGATCGGCCCGAAGCTGGAATGCTCGGCGACGAAGCCGATCGCGGACGGCGCCACCAGAATGCCGGAATAGCCCATGGTGGTGACGACGCTCATGCCGGTGCCCGATGACATGCCTTCCTGGTTGCCGCCGGCCGAAAAGATGATCGGCACCATATTGGCGATGCCGAAGCCGCACAGCGCGAAGGCCGCGATGGCGAGCCAGGGTGAGGGCGACAGGCCAGCGATCAGCATGCCGGCGGCGGCGACGACAGCCGAGCCGCGCAGCGTCGTCACCGCGCCGAAGCGGTTGCGCACGCCATCGCCGAAGAAGCGCATGATCGCCATGACGCCGGAAAAGGCGGCATAGGCAAGACCGGCGATGGCAAGGTCGGCGCCGAGTTCCTGTCTGAGATACAGCGCCGCCCAATCGAGCACCGCGCCCTCTGAGATCATTGTCAGCAGGGCCATCAGGCCGATCAGGTAGACCAGCGGGTTTGCCGGCAGCGTGAATTTATGATGCTCGGCCGCCTGTGGCCTGTCCTCGGCAACGAGATACCCGACCGCCATCGCGATCGCCACAAAGGCAAGCACGGTCACGACCGCGGCATGAGCGAGGTGGCCATAGTGCTGGATGGCGAAGCCGCCGAGACCGCCGCCGGCGAAACCGCCGAGACTCCAGAAGCCGTGCGAAGACGACATGATGGCGCGGGACATTTTTCGCTCCACCACCACCGCATTGGCATTCATGGCGACATCCATGCCGCCGATCGAGCCACCGAAAATGAACATGGCGAGGGCCGCCAGCGGCACGTTGGGCGCCAGCGCCACGACCAGCAGGCCGAGGCTGCCGCAAAGGCCGAACCAGCGCAGCACGGTGCGCGAGCCATGCTTCGAGATCAGGTGGCCGCACCAGGTCATGGCGGTGACCGCGCCGGCGCCGAACAAAAGGATCAGCAGGCCGAGCGTGAATTTCGAAATGTCCAGCCGGGTCAGGAACACCGGAATCTGCGGCGCCCAACTGCCGGTCAGGAAGCCATTGGCAAGGAAAATGGCGGCCACGGCCCATCGCCCGCGAATGGCAGTCTGCACGGCGTTCGATGCGTTCATAAGGCGAATCCGGTCGAAAATGGCTTTGCGCGGCAAATTAGATCGATTCAATTCGCAGTCAAGCACCGGCCGCGGGGAATGCTTGGACCAAAGGGCGAATGGGACCGGCATCGCTGATGGCGGGCTGACACCTTGGAGATGAGCCGAAACGCTCTTCCCTTCGTCATCCACGGGCGAAGCCGCGGAGGTTTGGTCTACACAGGCGCCGGATGTGAGTGGCCGAAGGCCGCTCGCCGTATCGGGCTCGCTAATGATCCTTCGGCCGCCTGGCCTCGAATTCGGCTTTCTTGGCGTCCGACGCTTCGGTCTGGTTGAGCGCTTGCCACTCGGCATAAGGCATGCCGTAGACGATCTCGCGCGACTGGTCCTTGGAGAGATCGACACCCTCGGCATTGGCGGCTTCGCGATACCAGTTCGAGAGGCAGTTGCGGCAGAAGCCGGCGAGGTTCATCAGGTCGATGTTCTGCACGTCATTGCGTTCCCTGAGATGCTGGACCAGCCGGCGAAAGGCAGCGGCCTCGAAGTCGCGCTTCTGCTCGTCGCTGAGTTTGGTCATCGAAACCTCCGTCACAGCGGCCCGGTGCGCGAGCCGAACATTTTCACGACATGTATATCGGGACGGCGGTCGATGGCGTCAACGATCGGCGCCAGGCGCCCGGCCCACGCGATCGCGCCCTTCTGGTCTGAAATCAGGTCCTGGCGGATCTCGATCAATGCGTGGGCATAGCCATTGATGATGGCATGCTTGAACATGGTGTCGCCACGCAGCGCGCCGTCATAGGGCTCATTGTCACCGACGACGAGGTTCTTGTCTTCGGCAAGCATGTCGATCAGCGGTCGCGCCACCCGGTCGTCCCGATCCCAGAGGATGCCGACATGCCATGGCCTCTGCCTGCCCTGCATGACCGGGGTGAAGGAATGCACCGAGAAGATGAAGGGCGCCTGGCCGGAAGCCTGCGCGACCGAAGCGATCATGGCGCCGACGGCGTCGTGATAGGGCCTGTAGAAGCGATCGAGCCGCCTTTCGCGCTCCTCGGGCGCAAGCGGATAGTTTCCTGGCACGACAGTGCCGTCATAGAGCTGGCGAATGAGCGTCGGATCGTCCTCGCCACGATTGGGATCGATCAAGAGCCGTGAAAAGTTGGCGATCAGCGCAGGCACGCCGAGCAAGGCGGCAAGTTCGCGCGTCACCGCTTCGACGCCGATATCATAGGCGATGTGGCGGTCGAATTCCGCCGCCGGCAGGCCAAGGCTGCCATAGTCCTCGGGCAGGTCGCGGCGGGCATGATCGGCCAAAAGCACGATGCCTCGCTTGCGGTCGCCCTCGACGATATCGAAAGGCGCGAAAACTGTGGATCGGGTCATTGGCGGGAAATGGTCTGTTCGCTGGCTTCCGGGGAGGGTGCTATCGTCATTCCACGAAGACGACGCGTGCGCAATGCCGTTGTTTGGCCAAGGTTTCCGCTGAAATCTGGCAAGGGGCGACGGATAGTGCGCCGGGAGCCTTCCTAAATCGATTGGAATTGGTCAAAACGGCGCGTTGACATGCGCCCGGACTTTTCCGAAAAGGGGCGCAGAGAGATGCTGATGTGGTTCTTGAGGGGTATTGGGATGGGTTCCGCCGGCAGGCAGCGCATGCGCTCTGTCTTTGCCGTGCCGCTCCTGATCCTGACCGTTGGGGTGTCGGCGATGGTCATGGCCTCGCCGGCGCGCGCCGATTTCCGCGTCTGCAACGCCACGCAGAACCTGGTCGGCGTCGGCATCGGGTATCGCGCCAAGGCCGGCTGGATCACCGAAGGCTGGTGGCACATTGAAGGATCGAGCTGCAAGACGTTGATCGAAGGGCCGCTGTCATCAAGGTTTTACTATCTTTATGCAGAAGACGCCGAGCGCGGTGGACGCTGGGACGGCCCGATCAACATGTGCGTGGCTGAAAAAGAGTTCAAGATCGCCGGCGTGAACGACTGCGTCGCCCGGGGCTTCCAGCGCGCCGGATTTCAGGAATATGACACGGGCGAACAGGCAAGCTGGATGGTCCAGCTGACCGATGAGCCCGCAACGGGAGGCGCTCCAGCCGCCCCGGGAACCAACAGTCAATGAGACGCAGCCGCAAGGTCAAGATCCTAGCCACAATCGGTCCGGCCTCCTCCTCCGAGGAGATGCTGAAGAAGCTGTTCGAAGCGGGCGCCGATGTATTCCGCATCAATATGAGCCATACCGATCACGAACTGATGCGCACGCTGGTCGGACGCATCCGGGCCGTCGAGGAGCAGGTTGGCCGGCCGATCGGTATCCTCGCCGACCTGCAAGGCCCCAAGCTGCGCGTCGGCAAGTTCGCCAATGGCAAGGAAGTGCTGACACCGGGCCAAACCTTCACGCTCGACGACAATCCCGAGCCCGGCACGTCGACCAGGGTCTACCTGCCGCATCCGGAAATCCTGAGTTCGGTCGAAGCCGGTCACCGTCTTTTGATCGATGATGGCAAGCTCGAGCTGAAGGCGGTGAAGAGCGATGGCAAGTCGATCGTCTGCACCGTCGTCGCAGGCACCACGATTTCCGACAAGAAGGGCGTCAGCCTGCCCGACACCGACCTACCGGTCGGCGCGCTGACCGAGAAGGACCGCAAGGACCTCGACGCGGTGCTGGCCACGGGCGTCGACTGGATCGCGCTGTCCTTCGTGCAGCGCCCCGAGGATCTGGCCGAAGCGCGCAAGATCGCGCGCGGCCGGGCGCTGATCATGGCCAAGATCGAAAAGCCGCAGGCCGTTGCCCGGCTGGCCGAGATCATCGAATTGTCCGACGCGCTGATGGTCGCCCGCGGCGATCTCGGCGTCGAGATGCCGCTCGAAGCCGTGCCCGGCATCCAGAAGCAGATCACGCGCGCCGCGCGCCGCGCCGGCAAGCCGGTGGTGGTCGCCACGCAGATGCTGGAATCGATGATCACCGCACCGGTGCCGACCCGCGCCGAAGTGTCGGATGTTTCGATCGCCGTGTTCGAGGGCGCCGACGCCATCATGCTGTCGGCGGAATCGGCGGCGGGTGCCTATCCGGTTGAAGCGGTGGCGATGATGAACCGCATCGCCACCAAGGTCGAAACCGATCCGACCTATGCCGGCATCATCAACGCGCAGCGCTCCGAGCCGGAAGCGACCGGCGCCGACGCCATTTCGCTGGCCGCCCGTGAAATCGCCGAAACGCTGAAACTGTCCGCCATCATCACCTACACCGCGTCCGGCACCACCGGCCTGCGTGCCGCCCGCGAGCGTCCCCAGGTGCCGATCATCGCGCTGTCGCCGATCCTCAATACAGCGCGGCGGTTGTCGCTTTTGTGGGGCACGCACTGCGTGGTCTCACCCGATGCCACCGATCTCGACGACATGGTCAATCGCGCCTGCCGCATTGCGCTGGAAGAAGAGTTCGGCAAGCCCGGCGACCGCGTCATCATCACGGCCGGTGTGCCGCTGAGGACGCCCGGCTCGACCAACATGCTGCGCATCGCCTATGTCGGCTCGGACGTGCAAAGCAGTCGCTAACCCGTTCTTTCCAGGCGGAAGCGTATCGCGGGTTTCGTGCTCATCTCCTGTGGCCATAATACAACAAAGGCACGGACAATGATCCCGGCCTTTGTCTCGACACAGGGTTGTCGTGATCGCCTCTACAAAACGCGGTGAAGCGGCGCTAACAGTCGCCCCGCGCCCGTCTGCATTTCCCATCGTTTGAAAGTATAGTGAATGTCATCTCTCGTCTCGCGCCGGTCACTTCTGACCGGGCTGTCGCTTATTGGTGTTTCCACGATCTCGGCGTGTGCTCAATTTCCCAAGCAGTCCCTCAGCGTTGCCAGTCCTCTCAATCCGGCGCCGCTTGAGCCGACACTTGAAAAGGCACCGATCGAAGTCGCCGCGCCTGAAGCCCGGGTGTCTCCCGATTACGCCAGCATGTACAGCGCGGTCGAAGATGGCGGTCATTCGCTGCCGGCGATTCCCTTCAGCAAGGTCGACGGCCGGTTCCTGCGGCAGATCGTCGACGATCCGACTGGAGAACAACCCGGCACGATCGTGGTCAACACGACAGACAAGCACCTTTACTGGGTGCTCAAGGACGGCAAGGCCATGCGCTATGGCGTCGGCTTGGGGCGCCAGGGTTATTCCTGGAAGGGCCGCGCTATCGTCCAGTGGAAACGCAAATGGCCGACCTGGACGCCGCCATCGGCAATGATCCGCAGGGATCCGAAGCTGGAAAAATGGCGCCAGGGCATGCAGCCCGGTATCAGCAACCCACTGGGGTCACGCGCGCTGTATATCTTCAAGGACGGCGTCGACACGCTCTACCGGATTCATGGATCGCCGGACTGGAAGTCCATCGGCAAGTCAGCGTCATCGGGCTGCGTGCGCATGTTCAACCAGGATGTCATGGATCTTTACGAGCGTGTCCCCGGCAAGACACCGCTGCTGGTCATCTAGCCCCGGGGTGCAGCGCAGCTGCTTCTCTGTCGGACATCAGGTCGGAGCGAGCTCGGCCTGAGGCTCCTTGAGGTCGGCACATTTGCCGGCGCCATAGGCGTCGCCGGCAATCCGCGCTTCCGCCGTCCTTGCCATCGCCGCCAGATCGATATCCTTGCCGGCGACCTTCTCGATGGCGCCGACGACGAGGTCGGGGGTGATCCAGTCCGGCTTGTGGCCGAGGTTGTGCACCCAGACGAGTTCGGCGCCCGCTATGTCGCGTACCAGGCCGACGGAATGGATGTGCGCGTAGACGATCTTGTCGCGGTCGCCCGAAATGACCACGGTCGGCGCCGTGATCTCGTTATAGTGCGGCGCCGCACTGAGCACGTAGCTGTAGAGGCCGGCAACGTCGGTGGCATTGGCGCGAAAGGCCGATGGCCGCAACACCAGCGGGATCGCGGCCATGCCGAGATAATTATCCGGCACCTTGTTGGGCGCGAACACACAGGTCGTGGCGTCCGCCATCTGCAGTGCTCCCGCGGGATAGGTCAGCGTCTCGGAAAACAACCGGCCGATCACCGGAATGGTGGTCAGGTCGTAGTACCAGGACGTCGCGCCGCCCGGCCAGGGATGCGTCGCAGGCGCCAAGAAGACTAGACCGAGCGTCTTGTCGGCATGCTCGCGGCCGAAAGCGGCTGTGACCACGCCGCCGAAGGAATGGCCGACGATGATTGCCTTCCTGATGCCGAGACGGTCCATCAGAGCGGCGATGGTGGCAGCCTGAGCCGAAGGGTTTTCATTGTTGCCGGCGCCGCGCCCGGACCAGCCATGCCCGGGCCGATCGAAGAACAGCAGTTCGGCATGGCCTTCGAGCAACGGCCGCAGTGGCAACATCTGGTCTTTGAGATTGGCGCTGGCACCGTGGATGAAGACGATTGGCGGCAGGTCCGTCTTGGTTGGGGCGGGGATGTGGACATAGTGGATGCGGGCGCCGTTGATGTCGGCAAATTCGCCGACCGCCTGGTTGCGGCGCTCGATCAGCCATGAGCCGACGCGGGTAACGCCGACCAGGGCAAGGACGAGTGCGAGGAGAAGGGCGACCGCGGCGTAGATCAGGTTCATGCGGGGAGATACGGGGTGGGACGGGATTAGTTCCGGCAGTAGGGCAGTAGAGTCGGGCGTTCCGCGGTGGAATCTATCTCTATTGCCTTACTCCCTTCAGGGATCAAATGCCTTCGCCGGCAAGCTCTTCCGAAAGGGTGGCGACCTGATCCTGGGCGCTGCGCATCATCGGGTAGATGGCCAGTACCTTCTGCCAGGCCTCGAGCGCCGACTGCTTGTGGCCGGTCAGTGCCATGATCTGCGCCAGACCCGACAGCGCGCCGAAATGGCGCGGCTCGAGCTGCAGCGTGCGGTCGATATCCGACATCGACTTCCCGTAGTTCTTCATCATGAAATGCACCGTGGCGCGCCGGTTCCAGCCCTCGGCATAGGTCGGCTGCAAGGTCACCACCTGGTCGAGGAAATCGAGCGCGACGTCGAATTTCTGGTTGTCCATCGCTTTTTGCGACCACAGCATCATCAGGTCGATCGAGGCGCTGCCGGACTGGGACCATTCGTTCCAGATATTGCCGGCGATGCGTTCGGCCGCCTTCTCGTTGCGTTCGCGCTTGAGATCGGAGAACAGCTTGTCCAGCCGGGCCTGCTTGGTCATCGGCGGCGCCGGAGCATCTGGGGTGGCCGGTACTGCCGGCTGATCGTCGGCGGCTCTGGCCGGCAAGCTCATGGCACCGGAAACAAGCAGAGCTGTCAAAAATGCAAAAAGAATCCGCATCGCCCGATCCTAGCCCCGGGCGGCGGAACATCAAAGTGATTTTAGCGTGAGAAGGTCGGCGGGCCGACAAGCATCAAGGGGCGGAGGCAAGAGCCTCCAGCCGAAAACTCAACCCTGGCGCGCCTTGTAGCGCGGGGCGGTCTTGTTGATGATGTAAACGCGGCCCTTGCGGCGAACCAGCTGGTTGTCGCGGTGACGCGCCTTCAGCGCCTTGAGCGAATTCTTGATCTTCATGGTCTTGCCTGTCGGTGTGGACCCGGTGCCGGGTCGAAATTTTAAGGCGCGCCAGAAGACGCGCCTTTTGAACGGTGGGTGGCTCATAAACGAGGACCCTTGTCCGTGTCAACCGCAAGCATGCGCCGCATCCTGATATCATCAAATATCCGCCATGTCGTCCCGGCGGCATTGCACCGCTCCGGGCGGACTGGGATGATGCGCTGCATCTCAAGTGATTTGGGGACCGTCATGCGCCGAACATTCCTGTCCGCCTGCCTTGTCTTGCTGGCGGGAGCGTCGGTTGCTCGCGCACAGGAATGCGACCGCTCCGACGACAGCCAGCAGATGATGAACATCTGTGCCGGAGCGGATTACCAGGCCGCCGATGCCAGGCTCAACGCGGCCTATCAGAACCTGATCGGCTCGGATGACGCAGACGGCAAGAGATTGCTGCAGGCGGCGCAGCGCGCCTGGATCGCCTTTCGCGACGCCGAGTGCGCGCATACCACCACCGCCAGCGCGGGCGGTTCCATCCACGCGATGGAGGTTTCGCAATGCCTGACCAGGCTGACCAACGACCGCATCAAGCAGCTCGCCGCCTCGGCCAATTGCGGGGAAGGCAATGCGAGCTGCGCCGGTTCCGACGAGGTTGAGGGCGACGAGGTGCAGTAACCTGGGTCGGCGTTGAAGCGGTTCACCGTTTCAACGAAAAGGCCGAACCGCTCTATCTCGTTGTTTGCACGCAATTCCGAACGGAAACCGTGTCACACCTTTCCTGGAATTGCTCTAGGCGCGCCGGCTGATGCGGGTGAAGTGGCCCATCTTGCGGCCGGGCCGCGCCTCGGCCTTGCCGTAGAGATGCAGCATCAGATCGGGCTCGGCGAGCAGGGCCGGCACGCGCAGCACGTCGTCGCCGATCAGGTTTTCCATCACACAATCGGAATGGCGGCCCGGGCTGCCCAGTGGCAGTCCGGCAATGGCACGGATGTGCTGCTCGAACTGCGAGATGACGCAGGCGGCTTCGGTCCAGTGGCCGGAATTATGGACGCGAGGCGCAATCTCGTTGGCCAGCAGCGAACCGTCACCCAGCACAAAGAACTCGACGCCGATGACGCCGACATAGTCGAGCGCGGATAATATCGTCGATGCAGCCGCGCGCGCCGCTGCCGCCGTCTTAGGCGTGATGGCGGCCGGCAAGGTCGAGGTGTGGAGAATGCCGTCGCGATGCACATTCTCGGCCGGGTCATAAGCGACGACCGTTCCATCCAGCCCCCGTGCCGCGATAACGGAGATTTCGCGCTCGAACGGCACGAAGCTTTCGAGGATCAGCGGCACATTGCCCATCGCCTCGCAGGTGCCGGCGAAGCCGCCCGTTTCCATGTGGCGGAAGACGCGCTGGCCCTTGCCGTCATAGCCCATGCGCCGCGTCTTCAGGATGCCGCTGCCGCCGAATGTCTTCAGCGCCGCCGTCAGCTCGTCGTCGGTGTCGACCGGGCGAAAATCGGCCGTGGCGATGCCGATGCCGTTGAGGAATGTCTTTTCGTTCACCCGATCCTGCGCCACGTCAAGCGCGCGCGCCGGCGGATGGACCGCGACCTTGGCGGCAAGCGCTTCCGCCGCGGCGACCGGCACGTTCTCGAATTCGTAGGTAATGACGGCACTCGCGGCCGCCAGTTCGGCAAGGGCGGCCGGATCGTCATAGGCTGATGTTATCTGCCGGTTGGCGACCTGGGCGGCCGGGCAATCCGGCTGCGGCTCCAGCACGATGGTGCGGTAGCCGAGGCGGGCGGCGGCCATTGCCAGCATGCGGCCAAGCTGGCCGCCGCCGATGATGCCGATGGTCGATCCGGCGGGCAGGCTCACGGCGTATCCGTCGGTTCGGCGGCGACCTTGGCGGTCTGCGAGGCGCGCCAGGCGTCGAGCCGCTGGGCGAGCTTGTCGTCGTTCAGTGCCAGCACGGCGGCGGCCAGGAGGGCCGCATTGGCCGCACCGGCCTTGCCGATGGCCAGCGTCCCCACTGGAATACCGGCCGGCATCTGCACGATCGAGAGCAGCGAATCCTGGCCCGACAGCGCCTTCGATTCCACCGGCACGCCGAACACCGGCAGCGGCGTCATCGCCGCCGTCATGCCGGGCAGGTGCGCCGCACCTCCGGCGCCGGCGATGATCACCTTGTAGCCGGCGGCCTTGGCGCCCTTGGCGAATTCATAGAGCCGGTCGGGCGTGCGATGCGCTGATATGATCAGCCGTTTGTGCGGAACGCCCAGCGCCTCCAGCGTTTCGGCAGCCTGGCGCATCGTCGCCCAGTCGGACTGGCTGCCCATGATGATGGCGACGTCGGCGCGTTGGTCGTTCAAGCTGTTGCTCCCCGGCGACAAAGGCGCGCCTTAGCGGAATTCGCGCGGGGCCGCAAGGATTTCAGGCCATCGGCCAGATGCCGACGGCCACAATCCAGGTCACACCGCCGCCTTGCGGAAGCGGGCGACGAAGTCGTCAAGCTCGGGCCGTTCCATGTCGGAGATCGCCCAATAGGAGAAGGCACCGTCGCTCCATTGCACCATCGAGAAGCCGCCGGATGAAAGGTCGTCCGGCTGGGTGGTCTTGCCGCCCTGCTGCGGTTCGGCGACCAGCGTGATCAGGTGCTCGCGGTGGCGGTAGACCAGTGCCGGCACCGGCCGGCCCGATATCACCTCGACCCGGCCGCCGATCAGCGCGTAGCCGTCCTGGGCAAGGTCCGGCGCCGGTGGCGAGACGCCAATGCGGGCGTCGAGCCACGGCTTCACCGTATGGCGGTCGGACGAAACGATGTCGATCGGGCTCGCCGCAAGCAGGCTGCGGCGGTGGCCGCTGGCGACCGCCGCGGCAAAGCCGTCGTCGACGCCGCTTTGCATCACCCATTGCGTCGCGCCGCTGGCGAGCACGGCGCTGATCATGATCGACGCGGCCATGGTGCGCCAGTCGAACGAGCCGAAGCGGCGCGCTCTTGGCGATGGCCGTGCCGGGGAAGGACGTGTCCCGGCTTCCCGCCTCTGGCCGCCGGCGGAGCCCGCTATCAATCTCGGCAATGCCGACGGCGCGCCCCGCTGGGGCTCCGTCGCCTGGGCCGGCGCCTGTTGTTCGGTGCCGGCCATGCCGATCGCCGCGATGCGGGCTCGAAAGGCGTCGCTGACATCGGGGCGCGGCAAGCGGCTGACAGCGCCTTGCAAGGCGACAATGCGGGCATGCTCGGCGGCAAGCCGGGGGTCGGCGGCGATGCGACGCTCCACGGCAAGTGCGGCTGCCGCATCAAGCTCGCCATCAACAAGGGCATGGATCATCAGTCTGATACCTTCGGGATCATTGGGCAGTCCGTCGTCATGGTTGGTCATGGCGCTCTCCCCAATTCAGATGCCAGCAGGCCGCGCGCACGCGCCAGCCTGGACATCACCGTGCCCATCGGCACGTCGAGCATGGCCGCTATCTCGCGATAGCTGAGGCCGTTGATATCGCGCAGCACCAGCGTTTCGCGAAATGGCTGCGGCAAGGCGGCGATCGCCGCCTCGAGCGCCGCCGTATCGGCCCTGGCGATCAGGCTCGCCTCCGGGCCATCCTCTTCCGGCAGGCTGCTGCCGTGTGCCGCCGCCATGTCGTCGAGATCGCCGAGATCGCCGACGGCCATCATGGCGCGCGGCCGGTTACGCGCCATCCAGGTGTAGGAAGTGTTGCGCACGATGGTCAGCAGCCACGCGCGGGCGTTGCCGCCGGCATAGCCTGAAATGCCGGCATGTGCCTTGATGCAGGCGTCCTGCACGACATCCTCGGCATCGGCTGCATTGCCGGTCAGCCAGCGGGCAAGCGCCAGCGCGTCGCCGAGATGCGGCAGCACCACCTGGTTGAAGCGTTCTGCCAGGGCCCTCTCGCTCAAAGCAGCACCATGATCCGAGACTCCGGGCCGTGCCGCTTCAAGATGCGACGGCGACCTTGACTTGCTCGCTGGGGCAAAGCCCCCGGAAGCAGGCAGAGCCGCCTGCCTTGCTGAAACTGAAATCATCTGCCTCACCGGTGTCAAGCGCCATGGAAGAGAGACTGATGACGATCACGCGCGCCAGCGCATGGTCACGGTCGGTGCCGCAGCCATGGTCGCTGTTTTCGCATTGACGGGGCATGCCGATCTCCTCAACGCCAGCCGTGGCGTATGCTGAAGAGACCTGTCGCGGCGCCGGCTTATTCCCGTCGCGCATAAATCCGGCTGTTCACAGTCGCGTGATCAGCCGGCGCTTCTGGAATTTTTGGTCGGCCTGGTGCTTAATCCGGCCAGCGCAAGACGCCGGAGGAATCCTTGCGGGCGGCTTTCATCGCATCGGCGGGACGGTCCTTCGCGGTCAGTATGGCGCGCAGGCGTTCGCCGACGATCTCGGCCTCGCCGGGATGCAGATTGCAGGGGTCGAGGAAGAAATGGCCGCGCTCGATCTCGTGGTTGCGCACAATGATCGGCGGCGAGCCCGAGGCAAGCGCCGAGGTGAGCCCGGCGGCGGTAAAGCGGCTCTCGGGCGATACGAAGATCTGCAGCCGGTCGAGCGGATTGGCTGTTGGATCTGGAATGATCTTCGCAAAGATGCCTGTTATCCCCTGCAAAGCATCCTTCCAGAGATTGAGAGCGGCCTCCTCGCGCCGGCGGATGCCGTCGTGGTCGCGCGTCTCCCAGGCTTCCAGCGCGGCCATGGTGCCGGCGATGCTTTCCTTGCCGACCTTCATGGCCCGCGCCACGCCGCGGTTCTGCAGATAGGCGGCCCGCACCAGATCCTTGCGGCCGGTGACGATGCCGCTGGTCGGCCCGCTCAGGAACTTGTGGCCGCTGTAGATGACGACGTCGGCGCCGCGCGCCAGAAAACCGCGCAGATCGTATTCGGACGCGGCATCGACGATCACCGGCACGCCCTTGGCGTGGCAGATTTCGCAGAACTCCTCCAGCGACAGCATGCCGTACTGCACGGTGTGGTGGGCGACGACATAAAGGCCCGCCGCCGTGCGTTCGTTGATCGCTTCGCGCACATGATAGTCTTGCGTCACGCTGACCGTGCCAGCGGGCACCACCTTGGCGCCGGCGACGCGGACCGACTGGTCGATCGGTGCGCCGTAGTTGACGATGTGGCCAAGCTGGATGACGACCTCCGACTTGAGGTCGCCGGTATCATCGGGCAGACGCTCGATGGCCAGCAGGTTGGTTCCCGTCATCGCGCCGGCGATCGCCATGGTGATGCCGCTGGCGCAGCAGGCGGTGATGAAGCCGGCCTCGCCGCCAGTGAGGCGTGCGACGACGGTGCTCGCGGCGCGCTGCAGATCGTCCATCTCCACCCATTGCGAGGCCATTTCAGCCATGGCGCGGATCGCTTCCGGGACGATGATCGACGCGCCAAGCGCGGTCATGGTGCCCGAGACGTTGATGATTGGCCTCAAGCCCAGCCGTTCGCGGATGGTGGTGTTGGAGCCGGTGGAGGAAGTGGTTTTCATGTGAGCGGATCCTGTGGGTGGCAGATCAGGCGGCGATCTCGATGACCGCTTCGATTTCGACAGTGATGTTTCCAGGCAGCGAGCCGACGCCGATGGCCGAGCGGGCATGGCCGCCGATCTTGTCAAAGACATCGGCGAACAGATCGGAACAGCCATTCATCACCTTGGGGTGGTCGCTGAAGGTCGGCGTCGCGTTGACGAAGCCGAGCAGCTTGACGACGCGCACGATGCGGCCGAGATCGCCGGCGGCGGCATGCATGACGGCGAGCAGATTGAGCCCCGTCAGGCGCGCATGCCCGTAGGCCTGCTCGACGGTCACATCCTCGCCGACCTTGCCGGTGCAGAGCGTGCCGTCGGCGCGCAGCGGCCCCTGGCCGGACAGGAAGATCAGCCGCCCGCTCTCGGCATGGGTGACGAAGTTGGCGATCGGGGTTGGCGGCTCGGGCAGCGTCAGGCCAAGTTCGGCGAGCCGGATGTAAGGCGTCATGGAAGAAGGCTCCCTTGGTTGGCTTCAGCCATCCGATATTCAAGAATGAGACGGCGTCTGCCGTCCGATGTCAGAAATGCGAGGCGCGGAAGCGCGCCAGGAAGGTGCGGAGGCGCTCGTTGCTGGTC